>NZ_JBGQOM010000012.1:0-132262 GCF_052119645.1 Flavobacterium sp. W21_SRS_FM6 | reverse complement strand
ACTGGCAGGGTTAGAGATGAATACTGGCCTCTCAACCAAACTTCTACACTCTCAGTCTTGTTAGTTGGACGTTTTATTCAAATGTGCGGGTGTATTATAGAAAAAAGGCCTAGGCAAGTGCCTAGGCCAACTTGCTCACGTTAGGAGAACGAGCAAAGAAGGGTCAATCAACTAACCTAAGGTTTAGCTGATAAGCGACATAGTCGTCAAATTTCAATTAGTCTCTCAGCCTAACTTTCGTCAATAGCGTTTCAATAAACGCGGTAATTGGCTGAAAAAAGGCCGGGGCAAATACCCCGACCAACTTGCTCACGTTAGGAGAACGAGCAAACTCTTTACATACTAACATTGAGAGCATTGGGTCTTTTACGTTTTTAATGTTCATTTTTTTGACCTCAATTAATCAACGCTACTATTTCAATTCGTGATCTCAAGGGCATTCCCTTAAGGGTAGCCTTCCATGGCTTTAAAAGCGAATAGCCTTATTCGCTACGCGGGTGGCCTCTCATTTCCTACCCTCTTTTCATTCTCTTTTTACTATTGCAACAAGCTCAGGGCTGACTGCGGTCGTTGATTCGCCTGTCCTAAGACCGTAATGCTTGCTTGTTGAATGATCTGCCAACGGGTTAACTCTGCCGTCTCGACGGCAAAGTCTGTATCCCGAATACGACTTCTTGCCGCTGATACGTTCTCAGAAATATTACTTAAGTTGCGAATGGTTGATTGAAACCTGTTTTGCACCGCACCTAGATCTGCTCGTTTAGCATCAATTATCGAAATCGCTTCAGATACTTGTGTTAAGGCCCTCGAAGCACCGCCGATTGTTGCCACACTCACATCCGCCCCGGTAAACAATCCAGAGGTGCCAAAACCACCCGAACGCGATATATTAACGCTGATAGTCTGCCCAGCATTAGCACCAACCAAGAAAGCTGAGGAATATCCGCCATCCAATATGTTCACACCACCAAATTGCGTTGTAGAGGCAATTCGACTAATTTCTTGCTTTAGGGCAGACACCTCTTTTTGCAAGGCCAACCTATCAGACGAACCGTTAATACCATTTTGCGCCTGAACCGACAGCACTCGAATTCGCTGCAATGCACTGGTTATCTCGCCCATAGCGCCTTCGGCAGTTTGCGCCAACGATATTCCATCATTCGCATTTCTAACCGCCATATTCAAACCCAATACTTGCGTTGTTAAGCGATTGGATATTTGTAAACCGGCAGCATCATCTTTTGCTCCATTAATTCTAAATCCGCTTGATAAGCGCTCAAAAGCCGTACTCAAATTACTGTTTGAGGTAAACAACTGCCGTGTGGCATTGAGCGATGAAACGTTTGTACTCACATATAAACTCATATTTAGTTCTCCTAACCTGCCATCGACTTATTATTTTAATGACTGTGTCGATGTAACGGGCATTAACAAAGTTAAAGTTGGCACATTACATGCTTTATTTGTATCGCTAACTGGTACCCTGGTTAGCGCTTTGTTAAGTGTTTAATGCGCACCTACCAATGCAAAAAGTGCGAGCGTAAGCTCAAGCTGACAGTCAGGATTGATGGCTGAAACCTCAATACCTCACTACCTCCTGGCATCTCTTCTGCCTGTCAGCGATTTTCCAAAAAGCCAAAAGGCTCAATGGTTAATCATTATTTTCCGCTCGTTCATTTTCATTAAACGGCAGTATTACAACCTTAATAACTTTAACATCCCTCGGTCGATTGCAGCCTGCCCCCACAATTTGCAATTCGACCGATTTTTCTAAGTTTCCCTCAACTTATTTTGCAGCCTGCCCCCGCAGTTGCGTTTTTAGCGTGATCATCGCGCCCACCTTTTTGTTATTGCTTAGCCTTGTAATAAAGATAATGCTGACTGTGGACGCTGATTTGCCTGGCCAAGCACCGTAATACTTGCCTGCTGAATGATCTGCCAGCGGGTCAATTCTGCCGTTTCAACGGCAAAGTCTGTGTCACGGATGCGGCTTCTTGCTGCCGAAACATTCTCTGAAATGTTACTGAGATTTCGTATGGTGGATTGAAAACGGTTTTGTACCGCACCGAGGTCGGCCCGTTTAGCATCTATGATAGAAATCGCTTCTAGTACTTGGGTTAAAGCACGTGACGAATCAGCCACCGTTTCAACCGTTAAACTCGCTCCGCCCAATAGGCCAGATGAGCCGTATCCAGAGGTTCTCGATATATTAACGCTGATAGTTTGACCCGCATTTGCACCAACTAAGAATGCAGAAGAATAGGTACCAGACAAAATATTGACGCCACCAAACTGAGTGGTCGTTGCGATACGACTGATTTCCAGTTTTAAGGCTGACACTTCTTTTTGCAAGGCCAGTCTGTCTGCGCTGCCGTTGATACCATTTTGAGCTTGCACTGCAAGCACACGAATACGCTGTAGCGAAGTGGTGATTTCCGCCATTGCACCTTCAGCGGTTTGCGCCAGGGAAATGCCATCATTCGCATTTCGCACGGCCATATTCAAACCAAGTACTTGGGTAGTTAAACGGTTAGATATTTGTAGACCAGCCGCATCATCCTTCGCACTATTAATACGAAAACCAGATGACAAGCGTTCAAACGCGGTACTTAAATTGTTGTTCGACGTGAATAACTGACGGGTAGCATTCAACGACGAGACATTCGTGCTAACGAATAAGCTCATTTTTTCTCTCCTAACGATTTGATTGAAGCTCCACCAGACTATTTTTTTTATTAGCTGTCTTGGCGGTAACAGGATCGTATTTTTAGTATTATTTGATCTCTGTTAAGTCGTTCGCCTGTTGCTTTTATTAGTAGCGTAACGTCTATGCTTATGTATCGTATCGGAGGGGAAAAACCTTTAGACAAAAACACAAATAAATAAAATATAAATAAAACACGAGTAAAATCATGCGGTTATTTATATCTTATTAATGTCAGCCGGAGTTGCCCCCGGCCGTTAGCTCTTGTATCTGAGAGAGTGAGCAACGCTCTCTACTGTTTGACTCTATAACAACCTGGTCACTACCTCCTGGCATCTCAGTTTCAAACAGAAGATGGGTCTTTGTTATTTAACCAAACTCAGTATTAACCTAGTAAAGACAGGGCGCTTTGTGGTCTCTGGTTCGCCTGGCCTAATACGGTCAAACTTGCCTGCTGAATGATCTGATTTCGAGTTAACTCAGCGGTCTCAGTAGCAAAATCTGTATCACGAATTTGTGAACGTGCCGCGGAGACGTTTTCAGAAATATTACTTAAGTTTCTGATGGTAGATTGAAAACGGTTTTGCAATGCACCTAAATCAGCACGTGTAGCACCGATAGTAGAAATTGCGGCATCTATAGCTGTCAATGCACTTGTAGCGCCCGCTTCTGTGGCAACAGTTGTATCGCCAAGGCTTAAACCTGAAGCACCATAGCCGCCCGATTTATTTAAAGAAACAGCAATCGTCTGACCGCCATTGGCACCCACTAAGAAGGTTGCAGAGAATGCACCTGTTAGAATATCAGTACCACCAAATTGCGAATCAGTAGCAATACGTGATATTTCGGCTTTAAGCGCAGATACTTCTTTTTGCAACGCTAAACGGTCAGCTGAACTGTTGATACCATTCTGCGATTGCACGGCTAAGGTGCGGATCCGTTGTAAGGAAGTCGTTACCTCTGATAAAGCACCTTCAGCAGTTTGCGCTAATGAAATAGCATCGTTGGCGTTTCTCGCAGCTTGATCCAAACCTTGAATTTGTGTTGTTAGGCGGTCAGTAATTTGCAGACCTGCAGCATCATCCGCAGCTCTGTTAATTCTAAAACCTGATGACAGACGTTCAAAAGATGTATTTAATGACGTGCCTGAATTGAATAATTGACGTTGAGCATTCAACGATGAAACATTGGTATTTACATATAAACCCATGGTTGTACTCCTACACTCTCAGTCCAGCGTTGGCTGGCGATCGAATATGATTCGATTGGTTAAATAACACTAATAGAGTAATGACCTTTACAATAAATCATTACTACTGGCTCTCTCAGAAAATGTATCGACTCAGATAAAATTCCCTTTAACAAAATTTTGCCGTTTTTTTGAAAAACGGCAAAAACATGCCGCCATAAATTAGATATTTATTGATATTTCAATACTTTAGAAGAGTAAAAATGATGAATATAAAATTGAAATTAGATTGGGTGATACCGATGTGTATCACCGGATCGCACAATGCCTTCACTGACTTGTGCTTGTTTAAGGAAGAATTATATTGTTGCTTTCGTCACGCGCTCAATCATGTCAGTGATGACGGCACGATCAACATCTTTACTTTAAATGTCGAAGGCAAGATCATCGCAAGAAATCGAATTAGGCAAGAAAATTGTGATCTGCGTGATCCGAAAATAAGCCTCACTCCTGATGGTAAGCTGATGCTAATTGCTTATGCGCGCAGTATTCAAGTTGAGGGGCAAACTCGCCCGGCAAAAAATTTATGTTGGATTTCAGCCGATGGGCGGAGTTGGTCATCAGCCACGTCTTTTGCTGCAAACAATTGGTGGTTGTGGCGTGTAAGGTGGCATAAGTCGCAAGCCTACGGTTTTGCTTACAATCGCTCGGCAAACGCCATTGATTTTTACAAAGGCGACCCACGGCGTACATTTCAAAAACATGTGAGCAGCGCTTTAAGTTTACAAACTCATCAACTTGCTTATCCCAACGAATCGGATATGACCTTCATTGATAATTGTTGTTTTGCCATTGTGCGGCGAGACGCAGACAGCTACTCGGCGCAATTAGGCCATAGCAAATTCCCCTATAAACACTGGAAATGGCTAGATTTACGATTTTATCTTGGAGGCCCTGTAATGCAAGCTTTGAACAATGAACTAGCCCTTGTTGCAGGTCGTGTGATTCATAAAAACAAATTGGTCACCGCGGTATTCATACTTCAGCTATCAACCGGCATTGTAATCCAAAAGCTGTTTCTGCCATCAGGTGGAGATAACAGTTACCCGGGCATGGTAGTAATTGGGCAAACCTTGTATCTGAGTTATTACTCGTCTCATGTGGACAACAAAAGCCAAATTTACCTAGCTAAAATTTCGCTGTGATACGTTAAATGTAATCAAACAGAGAGTTACCTGTAACTCGACCAAAAGTAGCTTGCGCAGCCTGCAAGGCGGTTTCTTGTTTACTTAATTCGGACACCGCTTCGGCATAGTCAACATCTTCAATATTTGACCGTGCCGCTTTAATGGTAATTTCTAAATCTAAATTCGCTTCATAAACTGACTGTTTTACATTTAATCGTCCGCCAATAGCCGATGTCGCATCAGCAATACTGCTCAGTGCATTGTCTGACCCAACTAAAGCATCATTTAGTGCTTGCTCAAATTGAGTAGGGTCAAGGTTTTCATCACGCATGGCCACTACAAAATTATTTAGGGTTTCAGCAATATTCATTTTTTCTGGCGGATCAAGTTGAAAATTAACGGTATTACCCACCGTACCTTCCAAATTAAAGCTTATGCCCTTAAACGTGAAAGGCGAACCGGAAGCAAAACTGATGGTATCTAACACGGCACCACTGGCAACATGACTGACTTGAACCTGATTGGCAGCGGTAATAGCGATTTGGTATTGATTATTCGCAGCCGTGACGGCATCGTAATTAGCTTCATGAAATTTGTCGTAGGTGTTTTGTTGCTCGATACTCGACGATGCTGATGTGACGCCACTAGTGCTCGTTATTGATGATTTTAAACGTGCTAACACATCTTCAAATACCTCTTTCCCCGAATTGTTAACTGGTATTTTTACCGAATTTGATAACTTAATTTCATTCACGCCAGCATCGCCAGCGAAACTGTATTTGTTGCCCGAGGCACTTTGGTTAAAATCAAAAGCTGGCGAATTAGACTGGTAGCCGGCAAAAATGTATTCACCCATCGCATTTTGTGTATTCATTAAGCCAAATACTTCGTCGCGAATCTCTTCGATTTCGATGGCAATCGCTTTTTTGTCGCCACTGTTAAGCACGCCATTGCCACTTTGAACCATTAACTCACGAGCACGGTTGACTGCAGTATTGATACTACTGAGTATCGTTTCTTCCTGCTCTAAACTTGAGGTTAAAACATTGCTGTTTTTTTTGTATTGGGCGATGAGATCGATTTCTTCAGTTAAGCGGATAACCTGCGCTGCGCCGACCGGATCATCTGACGGTCGCAGGATCTTTTTTCCTGAAGACAGCTGCGTTTGCACATCAGATAAATTACCCTGATTCTCTAAAACGGCATTAATACTTCTATCGTAGAGTTGACCTGTTGATATCCGCATAACTAATTCTCATGATCCCTTATTAAACGATACTTAAAATAGTGTTAAACATATCTTGAGCTGTACCCAACAATTTTGCCGCTGCCGAGTAAGACTGCTGGAACCGGACTAGGTTTGCCGCTTCTTCATCTAGACTCACCCCAGACACGGACTCAAACCAATCTTTAGACTGAGCTTTTAAAGCTTTGGCTGCTTGCAAAGATATATCAGCACTGGCGGCTTTTTGACCGATATCACTCACAATATTGGCATAGGCTTCATGAAAACTAACCAAACTGTTAGACCCATTGCTGTTCAGCTGCATCGTATCGGCTTGCTGCAGACCGGACATAGCAAGACCATTACGGTTGTCATTAATACCATCGGTATTGTACGCAATACTAAAACTATCACCGGGTTTGGGTACGCCCTGTAGACTCAAATCATAACCAGGATAGTCGTCTAAAGCGCTGAAGGCTGCAGGCCATGCAGGCCCGGTACCACTAGCAGCAGCTTGGGCTAGCATATTGTTAAAGTCCGTGGTACCAGAAACGGTAGTAATGAGATTTCCGCCACTGTCTAATACTTGATATTCATTGGTAGCAGTGAATAAAATTTGTGCCGGAGCGCCCACGCCACCCGCTCCTGTGGGCGATGAGCCGGGTCCATGGATCCCGCCTGTACCATTAAAAGCAGAGGCTGCACTATTGGCAAAAGTATTATCGACTATGGTATTGGGTACGCTTGTTGAAACTAATTTTACATCGCCCAAATTATTCAAACTGGCTTCAACATGTAATGGAGAAGCAAATGCTAAATCTTCAGGTCTTGTCATCGCTACAATAATTTTATCTGCGGTGTTTTTAGTAGGCTGAACCAAAAACTTATCACCCGCGGAATAACTTGCGCCATCGGCAAATTCTAATTCAATACCGCCTAACACTGGATTAAAAGTCCCAGCCTGTGCGGTCAATGCATTTGCCCCTGAATACGTTTGAGTGATGTCATTGCCGTCGATGTCTTGAATAATCGAGCCATCAGGATTTAATGCAGTAATGATTACATTTACCGTTGGCGGAGAGCCTGCATTGACAGGCGGATTGGCAAAGGTGATCTCATAGTCTGCGCTAGTCAGTTGACTTGCCTGCCCTTCTGTTACTCTGCCTGTTACTTGTGATAAAAAGGTCGCGCTATTATTGGTTGAATAATTAAGACCTGCAAACTCCGGCAGTTCAAAAATATTACTGCCGAGTTGACTGTCAAAATCCATCCCCAATCTATTTTGGGTGTTAAGGGTTTCTGTAAGCGTTAAAGACACTTGGCCTAATTCACGGCGACTGCTTTCTAGCACCTCATCTCGATAGCGAAACAAACCACCAATAGTGCCGCCCATATTGGTTTCTTTAAGATTAATGGTAACTGGTTTACCTAAGCTGCTGGTTAATTGCAGAGATTTATAATTGCTATCAGCAGAATTATTCACAGTGAATACGTTAAACGATCCGTCTTGCATCACCAGAGATTCACCCGACGACAAATTAACAAGAATAGAACCGTCATCGTTGCCATTTTCTCTGGTTTCGATGGATATCAAACTCGCTAAATCTAGCACCGCTTGATCACGCTGATTTTTCAAGGTGCCGGGTTCTTCGTATCGATTATTGGACTGACTCACTCGAATAGCCGCATTCAGCTCTGATATGGATTTAACCAGTGAGTTAACTTTATCGATATTTGTTTGAACTTCTAAATTTAATTCTTTTTCTTTATCGCTTAAAAAGCCGGTCATACTGCCAATTTGACCGATTAGCGAATTTGCTTCACCTAGCACTAATTGTCGTGCGGCAATGCTTGTTGGATCATCGGCCGCCGTTTGCACTGCGGCAAAGAAACGACTCATACCACTAGAAATGCTATTCGCCTCACTGGCGAACACATTGTCGATAACCGCGGTTTTATCCCAATACTCTTGGTAATGACTTTCTAGAGTCGTATCTCGACGTAATTGATTTTGCGCGAAAGTATTGAGTACTCGTTCAGTAGTAGAGCGCCCTACACCACCGGTTAACTGTGACACAAAGTTAGTCCGCTCACGCACATAACCTTCGGTGTTCACATTGGCAATATTGTGCCCCGTGGTATTGAGCAACTGATTACTGGCATCCACACCACTTCGAGCGATTGACATTAAATCAGCGTTACGTGTCACGTTACTATTAGTGATCATAAAGATGTTTCCCTAATCAACAATAACTTATGGCTTAAACGCATTAATAATGTCTCCGTTGAATACTGACATGACTTTTTTAGCGTAATCAGGATCGGTGGCGTAACCCGCTTGTTGTAGCGCATTAAAATATTGCTCTGTTTGCTCACTTTGTTTTAAAGCCTGTTCATAACGCGGGCTGTTCTGTACAAAGTTCACGTAGTCTTGCAAAGCTTCGTTAAAATTCTGATAGGCCCGAAACGGAGACTTGGCAGTAATCGCTACCCCTTGATCAAATTCAATCGAGTCAACAAGGGCTTTTTCGCCTTGCCAGTTTTTATCCGCTTTTATACCAAACAGGTTATGGGTGTTTTGTCCCTTACCCGAATGGATCATGTATTTTCCCCAACCTGTTTCAACTGCTGCTTGCGCCAATAAGGCTTTGGGATCTAAACCAATTTGCTCTGCGGCCTTTTGCGCTGCAGGAAATAAGTGTTCTAAAAATGCTTGCGGACTAGCAAAACCGCTGGCTTTGTAGGCTGGTCCCACCGGGCCTAGAATCGTATCTTGAGCTTGAACAGTTGATTTTATTTTGTGGCGGTTAATACTCGACAAATTACCATCGTTACGAATAACAGAAGCAGGCGTGTAGCCATCATCGAGTTGACCGAGCTGCTTGACGATTATATCTGCCAAGCCCACACTGCCATTTGCAGCTAAATCATTGGCGAGCTGTTGGTCGTGCATATCACGATAAAATTTAACTTGTTCTGAATTAAAGGGATTATTTTCATCAGACAATACATCCTGTGCTTTACGCATAGATTTGAGCATCATTTGTAAAAAGATGCCTTCAAATTGCTTAGCCGCCTCCACCAATGCCTCTTTATCACCACTTTGCGCGGCGCGGCGCAGGGTGTCCAAGCCTTGAATGTCATTCGCGTTGCGTGACAATTCAAGTTTGTTTTGCATGATAGGTGACTGTTCCATAATGATTGCGCCTTAAATTACAACGAGCTCACCTTGAAGTGCACCTGCTTGACGCAAGGCTTCAAGAATCGCCATTAAGTCACCGGGAGCCGCGCCCACTTCGTTCACTGCGCGAACCAATTCATCTAAAGTCACGCCAGGATCAAATTTAAACATGCGCGTATCATCTAAATTCACATCGATAATCGATTGATTCGTAACCACTGTTTCACCGTCGGCCAAAGCATTGGGCTGAGAAACAGTTTGGTTTTCAGCTATGGTGACGGTTAGTCCACCATGCGTTATTGCTGCAGGTAATAATCTGACATCCTGACCAATCACAATGGTGCCGGTACGGCTATTAATAACCACGCGAGCTGGCGCTTTGGCTGGAACAAATTCGAAGTTTTCTAAGGTAGCTAAAAAGCCCACACGTTGCCCGACATCTCGTGGTGCGGAAACGCGCACCGAAGCAGCGTCAATAGGTGTGGCGATAATGTAGCCCTTGTCTGGATCGGCACCTAAACGTAAGTTGATGGTATCAGCTAAAATCTTGGCCGTAGAAAAATCTGGATAGTTGAGGTTGAGTGTCAAATAATCATTCTGCATAAATCCACTTGAAACAGCCCTTTCCACCAATGCACCATTGGCTATGCGACCAACCGTAGGCGTATTAGAGACAATTTTAGAGCCGTCAGCGCCTTGCACGCCAAAACCACTTACCACCAAACTACCTTGCGCTACCGCATAAATATTGCCATCAAGGCCTTTTAAAAACGTTTGCAGTAAGGTGCCACCTTGTAAACTTCCTGCTTCACCAATCGAAGACACCGTCACATCAATCGTTTGGCCGGGTTTAATAAATGGCGGCAATTCTGCATGTACCGCAACCGCTGCTACATTTTTAATTTTCGGTTTAACGTTACTGGCTAAACTAATTCCAAAATTAGATAACATGGTGCGGAAACTTTGTTCAGTAAAGGGACTTTGTTCTCCTGTACCAGGCAAACCGACGACTAAGCCATAACCCACTAACTGGTTACTGCGCACTCCTTGTACAGAGGCAAGATCTTTAATTCGTTGAGCTGAGGTTACAGGCGCGAGTAATAAACAGGCAATAAGCCCCATATTTAACATAGTACGCATTAGATTCTCCACCTTAAAAAGGCCAATATTCTGATGAGAAGAAACTGGACAACCAGCCCTCTTTTTGAGCTGAAGCAAACGTACCGGTGCCACTATATTGAATGCGCGCATTAGCTATTTTAGTAGAAACAATTTCGTTACTTGGACTCACATCTGCCGGGCGTACCACGCCTGTAAGACGAATATATTCGTTGCCATTATTTAACGTTAGCCATTTCTCGCCTCTCACTAGGAGGTTTTGATTAGGTAAGACTTGCACCACGGTGACTGAAATATTCCCGACAAGATTGTTACTTTGGTTGGCAGAAGCATCACCACTGAAATCTTTGCTAGCGTCTACACCAAGCTGGATAGATTGATTACCAATGTTGAGCGCTTGCCCACCCAAACCAATAATGGGATTAACATCCACTTGTGAACTTTTACTGTTTGATGTGCCTGCTGACTTAGTTGCACTGGTGTTTTCTTGTAAGTTAACCGTAATGATGTCACCTACTCGCCGAGCCTTTACATCAGAATAAAGACTGTTGGCCATTGCAACTTGAAAAATTGAGCCATCGTCTGCCACTTTTTGCTCAGGGACTTCTGAGATGATGGGGGCATAATAGGGATCGTTAGGCGAAATTTCGTGAGGAGTGCTTTGGCAAGCGCTCAACAGACTTGTTCCTATTACAATGCTTAATAATGTATTGATCCATTTTGCTGTCATCATCATCATCTCATTAAAGTTGTTGAATAACCTGACCTAACATCTGATCGACGGCAGAAATGACTTTTGAGTTCATTTCGTACAAGCGTTGACTTTCGATTAGGTTAACGAGCTCTTCAGTCACATTGACATTCGACGTTTCTAAGGTCCCTTGACTGATTGAGCCAATGCCCTCCAAGCCAGGTATTCCTTGAATTGGGTTACCACTTACGGCCGTTTCAACATATAGGTTTTGGCCAATAGGTTGCAAACCCGTAGGGTTAATGAAATTAGATAAATTTAACTGCCCTAAAACCGTTGAATCGGCTTGCCCACTGATAGAGACTGACACTTCGCCATCTTGTGAAACCGTTATTTGCTGGGCGTTGTCCGGCACCGTAATGGGCGGTTGCAGCAAAAATCCGGCGCCTGGTGTCACAATCTGACCTTGATCGTTCAAGGTAAATTGGCCGTTACGGGTATACGCTGTGGTGCCGTCAGGTTGTAATATTTCAAAAAAACCACTGCCTTGAATTGACATATCAAGGGCATTATCGGTGGTCAATAAGTTACCTTGTGTATGGGCTTTTTGCGTAGCAACCACTTTACTACCTGCCCCTAACATCAAACCTGAGGGCAATTCAGTGTCTGCCGACGAGCGACCGCCAGGTTGATTGATATTCTGGTAAAGTAAATCTTCAAAAATAGCACGGTCTTTTTTGAACCCTACGGTACTGGCATTTGCTAAGTTATTGGAAATAACAGCCACATCGGTTTGTGCGGCATCTAGACCGGTTTTACTGATCCATAAAGCTGGGTGCATAAATCACCTCCTGTCTTATTTTTACTGCAATTATGCGATTAAATTAGGCGTAATAACTGATTACCGCGCATATCGAGATCTTCAGCTTGTTTCATTAATTTGACTTGCATCTCATAATGCCGTTGTAAGTTGATCATATTGACCATTTCTTCAACTGGATTCACATTGCTGCCCTCTAACATACCGGTGCGAACGCTAACAAAGGGATCTTCTGCGGCCAACTGACCGTCTTTTTGCCGAAACAAACCGTCCTGTCCACGTTCTAATTGTCGTACTTGTGGATTAACGAGCTTTAAGCGCCCTACTTCTTCTAATACTGTTTCTGGCGCCCCTTGCGGTCTAACTGAGATGGTGCCGTCAGAGGCAATATTGATGTTTGATAATGGGATAGGCAGAACCAAGGGACCTCCATCTCCTATAACACTGCGACCAAACGAGTCTTTGAGTTGCCCATTAGGCCCCAATTCAAAACTGCCATTTCGGCTGTAAGCCTCTTGACCATTGGCGTCTTGCACGGCAAACCAACCTTCCCCTTGAATAGCAACATCAAGCTCCCGCTCAGTTTGAATCATGGCGCCGCCAGCGTAATTATTTGAGGGATTCTCGGTCATCGCGAAAACCCGAGTAGGCAGACCTTCGCCATAGGCTGGCATGGCCCGCGCTTGTTCAAGTTGCGCCTTAAATCCATTCGTTTGGGCGTTAGCCAAATTGTTGGCACGAACTGCTGTACCCAAAAAATCTTGAGACGCGCCACTCGCAGCAATGTAAAGCATTTTGTCCATGACAGTTTCTTGACTTAAGTGATAATTACTAATTACTGTGCAAATTGAATGCCATCAGTGAGGATTACTGCGGTACAGCGAATGAAGGCGGGGTTATTGATGACTAAAACAAAAAAGGGCCAGATTAACTGACCCATTTATGGCGAATAAAAACTATCGAATATTAAGAATATTCTGGTTTAACTGGTTGTTAACTTCTAAGGCTCGGGAGTTCGCCTGGAAGTTTCGTTGGGCGATAATCAAATCAATTAGCTCAGTGGTTAGATTTACGTTCGCTTGCTCTAACGCCGAAGAGTTAATATCACCAAAGGTACCGGTAGTGGCCTCACCGGCTAGAGCTTCACCAGATAAAATACTTTCTTGCCATTGGGTATTACTTTTCTGGGTTAAACCCTGATCATTGGCAAAACGGATAAGCGCCACACGTACAATGGGTTCAGAAGTACCATTTGAATAGGTGGCTCGTACCAAACCATCGGGTCCAATGTCGATACCCGTCAACCGCCCTACCGGCAAACCATCTTGCTCTAATGAGGTCACCTCAAAACTCGATGCATATTGAGTGGGCTCATCTGCCACAGCATTCAATGCATCTAAGGTGAAGTTGGTGGTTATAAATTGAGTCGGATCTGAGCCGTTTGACAAAATAGTGCCACCTAAAGAAACAGAGGGAATATCACCGGTAGGAGAAAGTGTTCCGTCCGCATTTTGAATACCAGTGAAATCACCACCACTGCTGAAAATCATTCGAAAAGCAGAAATACCGTTACCTGCGCCCAAGGAACTTTCACCGACTACGTTCGCGCCAGTGGTAGGTGGTACGCCTGGCGTATTCCCTTCTGATTGTAGTGGAAAATCATCCATGTACGTCACACCAACCCATTCATTGGTTGCACTGACATCTTTCATAAAGTAATACGTCATGGTGTGACTGTCGCCTAAAGAATCAAACACCGTCACAGACGTTGCGGCGTTATAGGTAAGGGGATCATCTGGATTAAATAAGTCGATATCTACACCATCATCACCTGCTGGCAGGTTCATTTTCAGAGCAACTTCCGAAGTCGGTTGCGGTGAGCCTGAAGAATCTGGAATGCGCACGGGGATAGTGGTACTTAACGCAACTGACGAAGAGGTCCCATCTGAGTTTACGGGGAAGCCAAGTAGATGGTCACCGTTACTATTTACCACAAAATTTTCAGAGTTTAATTTAAACATCCCTGCGCGCGTAAATGAAAAGTCACGTGAGCCAATCTCTGGCACTGTGCCAAAATAGCCGTTACCGGTTATCGCCAAGTCAAGAGCATTGTTAGTAAATTGCAAGCTGCCTTGAGAAAATTGTTGGGCAACCTCTTGAGTTAATACCCCATCACCGACTTTAGTTTTGCCACCAGCTAATAGAGATTGGGCGTACACATCACCAAATTCAACTCGTGACTCTTTAAAACCTACCGTATTAACGTTAGCGATATTATTCGCCGTTGTATCTAAATCACGTTGCGCTGCGTTTACGCCACTTAATGCTATGTTAAAAGACATGTTTTATCTCTCCTATTAACCGCCGATTTGAATAACGTCATCAAGCTTAACGCTGACTTCACCATCCAAATTAAGAACTATACCTTGGCTACTGCCACCCATACTGACGCTATCAACGTGTCGATTAACTGCAGTAGGTAAAACTTGAGATTCACCGAAGACCTCGCCTTGGGCACGGATCACATAATTGCCGGGCGGCATAATATTTCCTCTTGCGTCAGTACCATCCCAACTAAATTGGATATTTCCTGCCGCTTGGGTGCCCGCATCAATGACCTTAACTAACTCACCTTTTTCATTTTCAATGCTAATTTCAAGGTTTTGCACTGTTTGCTCGTTAATGACCACTCCAGACACACCTTGACCTTCTGTTGACATGTACCCGATATCACCTTGCAACAACACTTGTTGGCCAATTAAGCTTGAGGCTTGTAGCGCTTGATTCGAGGTCATAGAACTGGCGAAACTTTCGAATTTACTATTTAGCTGCTCGATACCATCTGCCATGGTAAAGCTCGTCATTTGTGCCACCATTTGATCATTATCAACAGGCTTAGTGGGATCTTGATTTGCCAATTGCTCAGTAAGCAAAGAAAAGAAATCTTCTTGCGACAGGCGTTGATTGGCATCGTCAGCCACAGCTGGCGTTTCTGGCTGCCAATAGTAGTCGGTACTAAGCCCTTTATTAATGAATGTATCCACGGTTGTTCCTCTATGTAACTTGTTCTAATGCACCGCTAAGGGAGTAACTCTACTGACCTTGGCCTAAACGCAACACGTTTCTGAATACACGCTTAGTGGTATCAGCCACTTGCACATTAGTTTCATAAGCTTTGGATGCTGACATCATGTCAGCCATTTCTTCAACAATATTCACGTTAGGTTTATAGATATAGCCGTTCTCATCAGCCATTGGATGACCGGGGCTGTATTCTATTTGTAGTGGTTTTTGACTCTCAACCACTCCTAATACCTGAACCTTACTGCCTGTCGAAAGGTCGTCAGTTGCGCGTTTAAGTTCAGCGGCAAACACCGGATGACGTGCTTTGTAAGTCGATTCGTAACTGCTGCTTACACTGTTGGCATTGGCAACATTACTGGCCGTTGTGTTTAGACGTACGCTTTGTGCGCTCATTCCAGACGTGGCAATGTCCATTACATTAAATAAACTCATTAGGCTTGACCTCCACTAAGGGCTTTCTTCATGCCCTTAATTTTACCGTTCAAAAATTCCATACCCGCTTCATACCGCAAGCCATTATCTAAAAACGCATTTCTTTCCATTTGCACGTCAACCGTGTTGCCGTCGCCGGTATCAGGCTGATTTGGAACACGATATTGGATATCTCCAGTGCCTTGCATACTGCCTTTTAAATGACGCTCGTTGGTTCGGGTTAAATTATGTTCTCTGGCAAACTGAGCGCTTTTCATGACTTTTTGAAAATCTAAATCTCGCGCTTTGTAGCCTGGAGTATTCGCATTGGCTAGGTTTCCGGCAATGATCTCCATGCGATCTGTGCGCACTTGCATTGCCTTGTGATGAAAGCCCATCAGTTTATCTAAGCTAATTGCCATGTATCTCTCCTCAGTTGTAGGAGATGTAGCAAAGCCTATGCCATAAACTATATTTTTGCAGCAGGATTAGAAAAGTAGCAGGAAGAGCGAGGATTTATTTCGATTTTTTTACGTAATAGAGGCCAGGACTGCAGCGAACCATAGAAAAATGCTCAATTAAATCAGATATAGATTCAGATGCGCCAACAAATAAAATGCCGTCTTCTTGCAGGCAAGCGGCAATTTTCTGCAGTATCTGTTTTTTCACTTGTGGTGAAAAGTAAATGAGAACGTTCCGACAAAAAATAATGTCGAAGCGACCTAAAGAAGAATAACTGTCTAGTAGATTAAATTGACGGAAAGAAGCCATTGCCTTTAAGTGTGCTTTGACTTGATATCTGTTTTGCTCAGTAGGCTCAAAGTATTCCTGCTTGAGGGACTCGGATAAGCCACGAGACAATGCAAGATGATCATACTCAGCTAAACGACACTTCTGCAACATTTCTTCAGATATATCGGTGCCTAAAATTTGCGCTCCAGCGCGCAAGCTGCCTGCATTTTTCTTTTGAAAATTAGCGATGGTCATGGCAATGGAATAGGCTTCTTGACCAGACGAACAGGCCGCACTCCATATTTTTAAAGGTGAGCTATTTCTCTGATATTTAGGCAGTATTTCATTTTCGAGTAAGCTAAAAGGGTAAGTATCTCTGAACCACAAGGTTTCATTGGTGGTCATTGCTTCAATCGCAACCAACTGCGCCTTGCGGTCTTGTTTGATCACAATTTTTTCAATAAGTTGATCAAGTGACTCTGTTCCCTGCGATTTTACGTGGGCTGCAAGCCGACTTTTCACTAAATATTGTTTGTTATCACCGAGCACGATACCGCTCGCTTTTTCCAAAAATTGGCTAAACAAACGGTAATTTTGATCACTAAATTGGTTTTCGAGCACCTGACATCCTTCATCTACGATAGTTGTTTTACAAACACACACGTTCACTTCTATAGACGACTCAATCCGAGACTGACTGCTTCAGCAAATTAAACGCACTACCTTTAATAACGCCTTAGCTGCTTGAGCTACCTACAGAATAAAACGAGTACCGAATAAAACAATTATTCGTTACCAAACCACTTTAATACAGATGTGGCGAGTTCGTCAGGATTGAACTTGGCAATAAAGTCATCTGCACCCACTTTCTGAACCATCGCTTGGTTAAACACACCACTTAGGGAAGTATGCAAGATAACATGTAGATTTTTTAGTTCAGGAGTGTTCCGAATTTCTGCGGTCAATGTGTACCCATCCATTTCGGGCATTTCAATATCTGACACTAACACACCAACGCGGTTGGTTATATCGCCATATTCGGCAGCGATTTCTTTTAAGCGATTTAATGCTTCTTGGCCATTTTTGGCCATCTCAATTTCAAGGCCTAGTGCAGATAATGCTTTTTTAACTTGATTACGAGCCACAGAAGAATCGTCAGCGATAAAAATAATCTTTTGCTGTTTGCCTTCGTCTTCAACTTTCCATTTCTCATTACCATCATCACTTAGATCAGTATTAACAGGAGAAATGTCATTCAGGATTTTTTCTACGTCCAAAATTTCAATAAGTTCGTTTTCAATTTCAGTTACTGCCGTTAAGTAACTGGCTCTGCCACTGCCTTTAGGTGGCGGCATAATAGATGCCCAATTTGTGTTAATTATCCGCTCAACTGAGCCAACCAAAAAACCTTGTACTGAACCGTTGTATTCGGCAATGATCACAAAGGCAGATTTTAGGTCTTCGATTCTCTTCCCCCCAGTAGCAAGGCTCATATCAATAACAGAAATGGTCTGGCCCCGGATATGAGCAATACCCCTGACCAAACTATTCAGTTTCGGCATGGAGGTAAGCGGCGGACATTGGAGAACTTCTCTCACTTTGAAAACGTTAATACCAAACCGTTGTCTGGAATTGAGCTTGAAAAGTAGCAGCTCCAATCTGTTTTCACCAACCAACTGCGTACGCTGATTGACCGAGTTTAGAATTTCAGACATGTAAGACTCCAATATAAATTAAAACGGCTCAACTTTTGCTTCTACCGAAGAAACAGTCAACATTTTTGCTATTGACGACATAATTCCAACAGTTTGTCGCTACAGTGCCCAAATATTGACACCCAAGGTTAATAGCCAACAGCCATTAGCATAGACAACTTGCAAACAAGTGAACATGAAAAAATTAAATAATTACTTGGTATTCGCTAAAATTTTTACATTTTCTTTTGTCCTGCCTACTTTTATAACGGCGGCAGATGACAATTATTTAGATAATCAGCGCTTAGTTACACAAGCAGAGCAATTTATCATGGCGCAATTGGCGAATGACTCAGCCAATCAGATCAAGGTTGAAGGTTCGCCTATTGACGAGCGCATTACCATCCCCGCTTGTAGCCAAGAGCTAGATTTTTTAGTGAGTCCAGAAGCACTTTACCAGTCCAACATCACAGTCAAAGCCCAATGTCCTGCCAGTAATTGGTATATGTTTTTGATGGTCAAAGCGACTGAAATTCAACCCGTCGTTGTAGTTACCAGTGCACTTAGCCCTGGCACTTTGTTAAATGAAGGTAATTTGCAAGTCGTTGAAATGGATAAAAAACGCATGAGAAGCACCACATTTACCGATATATCAAGTCTAGTAGGCGCTAGAGTAAAACGCCGATTGATGTCTGGTCGCCCCATTGAGCCTAATGATTTATGTTTTGTGTGTGAAGGTGATAGCGTGGTAATTAGCGCTGGTTTAGCTAACATGGAAATAAAAACCAATGGTGTAGCCTTAGAAGACGGCAATATTGGCGAAACCATCAGGGTTAAAAACAGCCACTCAAACATAAACTTAACTGCTCAAGTAGTTACAACTAATCAGGTACGGGTTAATTTATAGTTTTTTGGCTTGGTGCCGATAAAGCTTCTAGGTGCACATACACTAAATACGTTATTATCGTAAATAATTACTAAAGAAACCCTCTTACCAGTCGATACAATGGATGAGGAAAGGTTAAGGTAAATGGGGAAATAGAGTTATGGCTATTAATAATGTGAATAACGGTGGCGTAAAAAGTCCCATCGATAATCAAAAGTTGAGTCAACAACAAACACTCAACAACACGACTAATCAAGCTGAAAGCCAGAAAGCGGCCAGCGCGACTAACCGTCAAGATTCTGTTTCGTTGACGCAATCCGCTCAGCAATTAGTGCAAGTGCAGCGCAAAGGGACCGAGGCACCTATTAACCAAGAAAAAGTTGATCGAATCAAGAAAGCGATCCAAAGTGGTCAATATAGTGTCAATCCTGAAGCTTTGGCAAAAAAGATTGCTAACATGGAATCAGAATTATTTGGTACTAAGGCGTAATGGCTTCATAATAAAATTTCAATGAAACCAATGCGCCAAGGCCGATGAATAATATAAAAGAAGCAATATCAGTCCAGAACAGTCAACTTGAACAACTTCAGCTTGTACTTGAGAATGAACTTCATTTGATAAGCACGCGCGATCCCGAGTCTTTACTTAACTTACTCAAGACAAAAGAATCTCTCCTAGACGCAATTCAAGAGCAAGACAGTGTTATCGCGCGCTTATACGGCAAGTTAAGCGATGAGGAGAAGCAAGAAGCGTCCCTCACGCAATTGTTTGATATAGCTAAGAACATGGTCAATCAATGTAAATACCGCACTTCTATCAATCAGACTGCCGTTGAACAAGGGCAGCTTCGTCTCGAACATTTACGGACTTTATTGTTAGAATCAAGGGCTAAAGAGTCATTAACTTACGACAAAAGTGGACGTACAAGAGGTGGCAGTTCAGGAAAAGGCATTAACGCCTAGTTTTTTCAGTCACTAAATTGACGAAATGCCAAATACCTTATTGGCATTTTACGAGCTTCACCTGACTAGGGCGTGTTGACTTTTGGTGTGTGTTTTTGCAGCGGGTTGTGCGGTACTTATACAATAAAGCACGAGCGCGGTGTAGTTATTCTACATGAGCGAGTGATGAAGCAGTAAAAATGCTGCACAAACGCTTAACATCCGTTACGGACCCGAAGGGTTCAACCCAAAGGTCATCACGCCCTAGTAATAACGAACTTTTTTGACTCGCTGTGGTTTGGCAGTTGATAAATAGATGTCGTGCACTAATTTAAAGTCTAGCTCCAGTTCTGTGGCGTACGTATCGTTTCCCACTGGATAGCTTTTAATGACTTTAGCCCCGCGAATCACTCCTTGCACCGAGCTGCTCAACCTAGCATCGTCCAGCACAAGGTTCGCCAAAAGTTGTTCTCCATCCACTTTTTGACCAAAAACCTGTTCAGCTAATTCGCGATACGCATCTAATTTAGAAGCTTTAAGTGCCATTAACATTTTATTCGCTTCGTTTTGCCCTTTTTGCGCCGATATAGGCGCATAGCCAACCGCTTTAATAATCGGATATTCAGTAGGTTCGATCGTTTCCCATTCAACCTGTTTAGTCAAAAAACTGGAACAGGAAGCAGTGCATACAGCCAAAACTACAGCGGTGATTTTAAGGTAGTAATTCATAGTGTTTCCATTAAAGCTAATGGCATGCGTAAACATGGCCATTTTGATTTAAATGTAACTGCCAATAGTTTGTCGCAAGTCCGAACAGGATAAATTAACTGCAAGTTGTATACCCAATTCAAGAAAATACGTGACTGTTTTTTTCTGCCAAAAAACTAGGGTAAAAAAGGTATGATTTGTGCTTAATACTACATGTAGCTAAATATCGTTAACTATGGCGATATCAATCGGCTGTTACTTGCAATTCCGATTTTATGTAACATAAATCCTATACGCTCAGGACCCCTATGCGCAAACTAACAATGTTAATTGGCTCACTGTTTTTTAGCCTAACAAGTCAAGCAACTTGGTATGAAAGCAGTGGCCAGGCAGTAATCAGAAACGGAGACTTACACCAAGCACGTCATGCAGCGACACAAGAAGCAATTAAACAAGCGCTGTTATTCGCCGGTGCGTCTATTCAAAGTGTGCAACGACTAACCAATGGATTACTGCTGGACGACAGTATTGAGATAAGAAGCTCAGGCGAAGTGGAAAACATTGAACTTATTGATGAAAAAAACGACGGTGATATTCTTACTGTTAGTATTCGTGCTGATATTTTTCCTCAAACCATTAATTGCCGAGCAGCTGACTATCAAAAATCCATCACAACAGCATGGTATCCCATTAAACATCGTCAGCAAGCAGCTGTTGGCCAACTTTTTGACTTCGGCCAAGAAGTGGCGAACAAGTTTCAACGGCAATTTAATCAACAAGCCCACAGTACTCTTATCACCCGTGTTGAACCCTATTATTTATCTTTAAACAATCGAGGAACTTCGGCCATTGAATTGGCCAAAAAGACAAATTCACAATACGTACTGGTTGGTGAAATCCTCGAATTTTCGACCATCGAAACCACTGGCAATAATCTGATGTTTTGGCAAAGTCGACAATTTAGCCGGGACTTTACGCTGTCTCTTTCCGTGTTTGACGGTAACACGGGCGAGCACATATTTGATGAACAGAAATCTATGACGACGAGTTGGGACTTTGACACACACCAAACCATAGATCAAAGTAGCTCACAATTATGGCAGTCGGAATTTGGCATACAGTTACAGTCAATGTTACAAACATTTACCAACGAAATAGATTCAACGTTAGCTTGCATACCGGCTTATGGGCGGGTTCTCTATGTAAATAATGATCAAATTAATATTAATCTTGGCCAACAAAATGGTGTTAAAAAAGGAGACCGACTGACTTTATTTCAAATGAACCAATTTTTTGACACTGCCGGCAACATCCATCAGCAGTATTTACTGCACCCAGAGGCGATAATAGTTAAGCAAGCCTATACAAATACCGCTGTCGTTGCTTCTCAATCAGGCGCCCCATTGCCTAATATTCAAGCAAACGACTTTGTCGCTCGCAGGTAAAGGTTTAAATAAGCGCTAGCGTGTTACATAATGCTTCGCGCAACTGCGTCCTCATAGTTTAATGGATAAAACAAGCCCCTCCTAAGGGCTAGATCTTGGTTCGATTCCAGGTGGGGACGCCATTCTACATTATCACCATATACCCTTGTTAACCTAAAAGCATTTAAACCATTTAAAAACAAGGCCTGCAGGCCGATTCACTAATCTTTATTCTTAATCAAAATAGGCTGTTTTTTATGTTTACTGATACACATCAGTAGCACATGTCTCTGAATTTTAATTAAGAACGTTAAAAAGCTAAGTAACAATTTTAATCGCTTGGCACTTTAACTTGTTTAGATGGTGTGTTTGTGCGATTGCCTAACGATAAGAATACGGCTGAGAAATATGCTTTAAGTTAGCTGCCTATCTTAATGCTTTGCTTTTTTTATCAGAATTTTTTCTGCTTGCTCAATATTAATAGCATAAGTGTTTCCGCCAATACCGTTAAACTCTTCATCAGTGAATACAATGTTATTGTTATCATAAAACGTCACCGCTTCTTTTTGAGTGACAATACCGAGGTCGATTCGAGATACATCTCCAGAGAAGAACTGATCCCCTTTAAAATTTTCGAAGAGCCAAATGCTAGTAGAATCTAATAAAACTAACTTACTGTTATCTGGACTTAATGCAGCTGATGTTATCCAGCATAATTTTTCCATGGTGGTACACGTCTTAAAGGAACCAATAAGTTCGGCATCAAAATTGGCAGCGTGATCCCCTACTTTATATAAATTAGTAATGCCATCGAATGGCTCTGTGCGGTTTTTGGTAAATAAATAGAGGTGCCTACCAAAAGCCACAAAGGCCTCTAAGTCGAAGTTATATTGATTCGGTTTTAAGGGATCGGTGCCGAGTTCTGGGTAGGTAAATTTAATAATTTCAGCTTCGGTTGTGTTTGCTTTGATGTAAATTGGATTTTCTATTTTGTAGATGGTCAACCATCTACGTTGATTATCGTTGTTGCCAAAGTCACCTAAGAAGAAATGCCCTGATTTATTTTGCGTCATATCTTCCCAATCTATATTTTTAGCATTGGTAATCAATATCTCTTTTTCAACTCTGCCATTCTTATTTAATCGATACAGTTTTGGCTCATCTCCGCCATCATTAATTGCCCACAGGCGCTGGTGCTTATCAAATTCAATACCTGATATTTCACGGAGTTTAGGATCCACTGATATTTGCTTTTTACTGTACAAGGTATAAATAGAGTTAATAACAAAAGTGGCAATCACGAAAAAGGATATCGAAAATAAGATAAGAAGTGGTCGTTTGGCCATAATGTGCAAATTAAACAGTGCCGATAAGGCAGTATATTATTACTGATAGAAACATTGAATGGAACATATTAAAGCTCTCTGTCGATATCCACTTTAGAAAAGCGTTCGCCTTTTTTAGCGTAGTAATCCATTTATATGTCGTGAGCCTTTCATGTGAAAAAAAGCCGCTCAAATACCAACTTCAGCGGCTTTTTTTAGGGAGTTAAGACGTCAGTTCTTGTAATGTTTTCATCTCATCGTGTGACATTTTTGCATCTTTTAACACACCAAGCAGTAGCTGTTTCACTGCAAGAGGCTGCTCGTGTTCAAGGGCATCTCTAATGACTTCCAATGTTTTATCTTCTACTTCTTCTAACTGCTCAACATAGGTGTGATCAGTGTCAGATGACATCGCCCCAAGTAGTTTAGTGTAAAGCTTTCTTATATCGATGGTGATGGCCGTATCTTTTTCAACTTCCCCCTGCTCTTCAATTGCGAAGGGTTGCAACATCGCTACAGCATGACGCTTTTGCAATATCAGGCGGCCAAACATTGTTTTAAGACTTTGAGAGTCGACTTTTTCCAATGCTTCTTCGTAAAAACTAATGCCGCCGTTTAAGACTTTAATAATATCCGTTACTTTCTCAACTTGTTTGATTTCAGCTTGCATATTCATCTCCTTTTTCTATTAAAAATAGTTGTATTGTGATGACAACAAAACAGGTACCGAGTTTGTCAATAACGAAGATTGCAAAAGACAAACCAAAAGTTGAGCTGCAGAGTCAATCCCTTAAAAACCAAGCAATACAGCATTTTATTCACTTGCTAGTCTGCCATCTAAGCTCACTTTTTCTTGGGTGAATTACTGCGCTTTTTTCAGTATCATTGTAAGTTTTTCACACAGTGAATATTTATCTTAAGTCGTTGACAGGTAGATTTTTACTGTTATAAGTCGCCTAGGTTTTAGGTCAGTAAAAGGACAACATCTTGAATAAAAATATTCTTACAAATGGTTTAGCGCTACTGATGACGCTAATAGGGTTTGGTTTTAATAATGACGTGATTAAAACGATGGGTTTATTTGCGCTGTCAGGGGCAATAACTAATTGGTTAGCTATCCATATGCTGTTTGAAAAAGTACCGGGGCTATATGGTTCAGGGGTTATACCCCAGCACTTCGAGGATTTTAAAAACGGTATCCGTAATCTAATCATGGAGCAGTTTTTTACTGCTGAAAACATCCAACGCTTTATGGCTGATAGCGGTCATTCCGCAAATCTTAACTTTAAGCCCATTTTGCAAAAAGTCGATTTGGCTCCAACTTTTGATTCATTGGTGGCGGTTATCCAAGCGTCGTCTTTTGGCCAAATGTTAGGTATGTTTGGTGGCGTGCAAGCCCTTGAACCACTAAAACAGCCTTTTATGGATAAAATGTTGCACTCGCTACAAGAGATTGCCGACGATCCGGCTTTTATGGCTTTGGTAAGGGAGGAACTCAAACAAGCAGATGTGCAAGATGAACTACAAGTTAAGATAAGCAATATCGTTGAGCAACGCCTCAACGAACTCACTCCGCAAATTGTTAAAGAAATAGTGCAAAAGATGATCAAACAGCACTTAGGCTGGCTAGTGGTATGGGGCGGAGTATTCGGTGGCTTAATTGGGTTGCTAACAGTATTGGCACCTTTTTAACAGACTGACTCGTAGTATCTCACCAGGCACAGTGTCTTAGAGTAAAGCCAACTTTAAGCGCACTTCTTTCTTTCGTATTAACGCGTATTTGTCACAATTTTGCTGTACAAATATGCGTTTAATCCTACCTAACATCGCAAAAAGATACAAAAAATGCGATGCTTAGATACTTTTCAAGTTAACACTATAGGAATGTTATGCGTTTACTTCACACAATGCTGCGCGTCGGAAACCTCGAGCGCTCAATTACTTTTTATACCGAGTTGTTAGGCATGAAATTGCTTCGTCAAAGTGATAACACCCAATACAAATACACTCTGGCCTTTATTGGCTATGGAGAAGAAGATGCTAATACTGTCTTAGAGCTTACCTACAATTGGGGCACTGAGTCTTATGATTTGGGTAATGCCTATGGTCATATTGCTATTGGAGTAGACGATATTTATGGCATCTGTGCCAAACTAGAAGCCAAAGGTGCTGAGGTCTACAGAAAACCGGGGCCTGTGCTTGGTGGCGATACAGTTATCGCCTTTGTGCGCGATCCTGATGGCTATGCTATTGAACTCATTGCAGATTAAAAAAGGATATTCTATGAAGCTGCAACTTTTAAGTTTTCTTTTAGCGTCGGGGATTATATCAACAAGTATTGCCGAGCCCTTAGTTATTGCTCACCGCGGCGCATCAGGCTATTTGCCTGAGCATACACTAGAAGCTGTCACTCTAGCCTATGCACAGGGTGCTGACTTCATCGAGCAAGATCTCGTTTTAAGTAAAGATTTAGTGCCTGTGGTATTGCACGATATTCATTTAGATACGGTAAGTGACGTTGCAAATAAATATCCGAGCCGTCATCGAGATGACGGCCGTTATTATGCCCTCGACTTTACTCTTGCTGAACTTAAAACCTTAGACATACATGAAAGAAGCGAACTAAATGGCAAGCAAGTCTTTCCTCATCGCTACCAAGGTAAGGCATCTTTTAAAATAGCGACCTTTGTTGAAGAGCTAGAACTCATCGCCCAATTAAATCGACAGTTTAATCGCCAAGTCGGCTACTACCCTGAGATTAAATCTCCAGCATGGCATCAACAACAAGGGGTAGATATTAGCAAAATTGTATTGACTATATTGCGTGAACATAGTTTAGATGACCCCAACAAAGCCATTTATGTGCAGTGTTTTGACTTTGCAGAACTTAAACGTCTTCGTTTAGAACTTGGGGCCAACGTTAAATTAATCCAATTGATTGGCGACAATAGTTGGGGTGAAGCAGACACAGATTATACTGCCCTGCAAACCCCAAAAATGTTAGCAGAAATAGCAAAATACGCTCAAGGGATTGGCCCTTGGTTACCTCAAGTGTTTGACCTTAAAGTAGGTAAGCCCACTGGTTTGGTTAAAAATGCTCATAATGTGGGTTTACAGGTACATCCTTACACATTTAGACAAGATGCCCTACCTGAAGGTGTATCAAGCGAGCAAATTTTGTCAATATTGTTTCAGCAAGTCAAAGTCGATGGCCTATTTACTGATTTCACCGACACTGTCGTAAATTTTCTTGCCAAGCAGAAAGCAAAAAATCCCAGTTAAAGGATTTTTTACGTTGCTCGCTGTTACTAATTTAGGGCTTTGACATACGCACCACTACGCGTCTGTTCAAGGCTCTAGTCGATTCATTGGTATTGGGTGAAATATGTCTGCGCTCACCATGCCCAGTGACATCAATACGCTCAGAAGCTACGCCCAGTTCACTAAAGAAGGTTTTAACTTCTACTGCCCGTTCAACCGAAACTTTTTGATTCACCCCTGGCGCGCCGTAACTGTCAGTATAACCATCTACCAACACTAACTCTAAATCTTGATCTTCTTTTAAATATTCGGCGATCATACTTAAACGCTGCTTTGAATACTTTGTTAATTCAGTTGAACCAAAATTAAAATTAAGAACGGTATAGGCGATATCGTCAAAACCGTAGGGTAATAAATTAGCCACACACTGAGCAAACTCGTGGTATGCCACAGTAAAATTACTGGCATTAAGCCCCACGGCGACCTGATCATATTGGTTATACCAATCTTGATAATAAATAGTGGGCCAGTAGCCCTTTTCCAACTCGGATAACATTGTCCAAGCAGCTTGTTCAGGCAAATCGCCATTATACTGTTTACGTATCGTCATGTCGGCGATCGTCTTTGAGGCTTGACCAGGCATCCACTTAGGTGGAACCGAGTAAACAGCGGCGACACCATAGTTTTTTGGCAACTGCAACATGTCTAACTCAAATTCCATATTTAGTTGCTTGGAAGCCATACTAGTGAAAATCGCTTTCCCATATCCTGGTAGCTCATGGCTTAACGAACACTGAAGTCGATTAGGATTTTTAAGCTGCCAACTTGAGGTCTCAACCTTTGCAGAATATTGGCGCAAAGCAGCCCACGAATTTAACGGCAACAGCGCAATACAAAGCCAAAGTATACTTTTATGAGTATTCATTTTCATGTGGTTAACATCCTCACTACAATGCTCTTTTATCGGCCAAAGACACTTTTTATTTAACTATAATTACGCAACAAGTGCCTTGAACTACTTAGTTTGGCTGAGTATTTATCACTTGTAAAAGGCTTTTACACTAGCACCCTCGCCTGTTAATTGACATAATCGCGCCACTTCATACTGCAATAGGTTTACATGTCTGAGTCACACTGTTTAATAAAAAATCGTTTTCGGGGATATTTTCCAGTGGTGGTCGATGTAGAGACTGCTGGGTTTAATGCAAAAACCGATGCCTTGTTAGAAATTGCGGCAGTTACTTTAAAAATGGACGAAAAAGGCTTTTTACATCCTGATAAAACATTTCACCACCACGTAGAACCTTTTGAAGGCGCTAATTTAGAAAAAGCGGCCCTCGAATTTAACGGTATCGACCCTTATTGCGCTTTACGGGGCGCTATTAATGAATCAGAGGCCATGAAAGAGTTATGTAAAAATGTGCGCAAAGAGCAAAAAGATGCAGACTGTCAGCGCTCAATCATCGTTGCCCACAATGCCGCCTTCGATCAAAGTTTTGTGAATGCCGCAATCGAACGAAGTCACATAAAACGTACGCCTTTTCATCCTTTTGTTTCTTTTGATACGACTACCCTAGCCGGACTCGCTTTAGGCCAAACCGTATTAGTAAAAGCCTGTATGGCTGCAGGTATTGCCTTTGATCAAAAAGAGGCCCATTCAGCCTTATACGATACGCAAAAAACAGCAGAGTTATTTTGTTTTATTGTCAACAAATGGAAATCTTTAGGCGGTCTCGCCCTCGATCTTTAAAGCCTGCTTCGTCAAAATCTAGCCAAAAAAAACCGCTGAAAAATTCAGCGGTTTATTCAATTACTCATTAAAGACTATCAGCGTTTTCTGACAAATAACTGGCTACACCAGCAGGACTGTCAACCATACCTTTTTTACCTTCAGTCCAGCCCGCAGGACAAACTTCACCGTGTTCTTCGTGGAAATTAAGCGCGTCAACCATACGCAACATTTCATCAATATTACGGCCAAGAGGTAAGTCATTCACTACTTGATGACGTACAACACCTTTATCATCTACCAAGAAAGAACCGCGGAAAGCGATGCCCGCATCAGGATGTTCAACATCATAGGCCTGACAAATTTCGTGTTTAACATCGGCTACTAAGGTGTATTTAACTGGACCAATACCGCCATCGTTGATAGCAGTGTTACGCCATGCGTTGTGGCTGAATTGAGAGTCAATTGATACACCAATGACTTCTACACCTCGTTTTTTAAATTCGTCGTAACGCTTATCAAAAGCAATCAATTCAGAAGGGCATACAAAAGTAAAATCTAAAGGGTAAAAGAAAATAACGGCTTTCTTACCTTTAATAGCTTCACTTAAAGTGAAGTTTTCAACAATTTCACCACTACCTAGTACGGCTGCGGCAGTAAAATCTGGTGCAGGGCGGCTTACTAATACACTCATTTTATTCTCCTTTTTTGGGTTAACTAATTCTTGTTAGTATCGCTGTTTTTACTAGCAGCACTTTACTAATCCATGATGTTGGTACGTTTATATAAAAATCAATTATTTACTAACAACTAATTTAACTAAACTACTTTTAGTTTTACACCGACGTTATTTTGCTTATTAATTCAGCAATATAACACTTGATCTTTATGTAAATGACAATTATTATTATTTACATAAAGATTAGAGGAACAACTATGTACGTTTGTTTGTGTCATGGCATTACCGACAAAGCAATTAAACAAGCCGTTCGTGAAAATGGCATTGGTAATATGCGCCAGTTAAAACTGCACCTGGGTGTTGGTAGTCAGTGCGGTCGTTGTGTTGAAATGGCGCAAAGTATTATAGACAACACTATTATCGACGAATCTCTATTCAAAGAGGTGTGCTAAGGAAAAAACGCCTTCTTTAGCCACCGATGAATCCCTATCCATCCGCTATTGCCCCCCACCCCGCTAAAACGAAATAATCAAGCTGAGTCTTTACGCTACACAGTTGGCAAACAGCTCGACGCTTTTTAGTCTAGCCTCGATATCATAGATAGGCATTGATACAATAATTTCATCTACATCTGTTGTAGCTAAAAATCGCAACAACTTTGCTTTTACCGTCGCTGGACTACCCACTAAGGCATACTGCAACGTGTGATTTATCATATGTCGTTCCGGCTCAGAACACAGTCCTACTATGGAATCCACTGGTGGGGGATATTGGTGGTTTGCTCCTCGGCGTAAGTTTACAAATTGTTGCTGAACCGAGGTAAATAAATAGTGTGCTTGTTCGTCGCTATCAGCAACCACCGCCATTAATCCCGCAGAAGCATATGGACCTTGATTTTGCTTTGATGCTTTAAAATAATGGCGGTAAAGACTCAAAGCCTCATGCAGTTGCTCTGGAGCAAAATGTGACGCAAATGAATAAGACAAGCCCATAGCTGCGGCTAATTTTGCACTGTATAGGCTAGAACCGAGCAACCAAATTGGTATATTACTGTCCTGACCAGGTATGGCATTAATAGCCGGAGGTCTCTGCTGAGGCCCTAAAAAAGCCTGCAACTCTCGAATGCTCTGCGGATAATCATCCACTGATGAATTGAGGTCACGCCGTAATGCTCTCGCAGTCGCCATATCACTGCCTGGCGCTCGCCCTAATCCCAAGTCTACACGTTGTGGGTAAAGCGCCTCAAGGGTGCCAAACTGCTCGGCAATGACTAGCGGTGCGTGGTTTGGCAACATAATACCACCGGAACCCACCCTAATACGTGTAGTGGCCGCTGCAATATGACTAATCACTAATGAGGTAGCAGAGCTCGCTATTCCATGCATACCATGGTGTTCTGCCAACCACACTCGGTGATAACCATGGTTTTCTGCGGCGATGGCCATTTTTTTGCTGTTCTCTAGTGCCTGTGCGATCGAACCATGTTGATTGACTGGCGCGAGATCCAGTAATGAAAAGTTAATCATATAGAGGGCTTTTGTCTCTTGGTTTTATTAGCAATATTGGGGCGAGTACTCCCTAATTAAAGCCTTAAAACATGCCTAGTTCTATTAACAACTGTTTATTTTCAACAGTTACTGACTGCAACACAGCTTTAGCCAATTTATCTCTCATCTTATTATCTTTAAAGCGATAAATAGGCTTGGCGGATAAACATTGCTCTAAGGCTATTTGCGCTATTTGTTGGACTTTAGCTAAATGTTTTTCTGCCACATCTTTTGATTCAATCGAACGTATTTGTGGCTCAATCAAGAAAAATGCGCCTTGCTCGCTCTCATAGCGTAACGAGCCAATTAAATTAACTGATCCTTGACCGCCTAATCCACCAGGTGCTGAAATAGTAATATGGCAAAAAAGTTCTATTTGATCTGTGTGCTCTGACAATTCAACTCTAGGGTTTGACAACAGCACTGTGACAAACATTTTTGTTTTTTCAATGGGCATTAACGCTTCGACCCTCGATTGCAATTCATCTTGTGAAATCGTCACCGTGTATGAAAGTGCATGGGCCGACAAGGAGCAAAAATAACAACTCAATATAAAAAACCACTTCATCATAAAATTTTATCCCTCTTTATGCGTGTAGCTCTTCAATAAATAAGCCTTAAAAACGCAGGTTGGATGTATGTCAACGTGTGGTGTTAGGCATCGTTTCACGTGCTAAATCGATAAAATGATTGAGATAGGTAGGACGCGCTTCGTTCATTCTAAAACCCAAATTAATCGTTTTAAATATCCCTTCTTCGCCCAATCTGATTGGCACAATGTTTAATTTTTGCTGGTTATCTTCGACCAACCAACGTGGCAACGCCGCCACTCCGCGTTCACAGGCCACCATTTGTAAGAGAATTTCAGTGGTCTCTATTTGAGTATGTTTTTTAACTGCAACACCAGCTGGACTGCAAAATTGACTAAAAATATCTAAACGTGATGGTTCAACGGGATAAGTGATCACATTTTCAGAGCTAAGGTCATGGGGTTCAATATAGACTTTTTCTGCCAAACGATGTGAACCTGCAACCACTAATACGTGTTCATAGCCAAAAACGGGTAAATACTCTAATCCGCTTATATATAAAGGGTCTGGAGTAACAAGCACATCAATATCAAACCCCAGTAAAGCGCCAACTCCCCCGAATTGAAAACGTTGGCGTACATCTAAATCAACCTTTGGATAACGAGTTAAAAAGGGACCTACAATATTCAATAACCATTGATAACATGGATGGCATTCCATTCCGATGCGCAAACTGCCTTGGCTTCCTTCCGCCATTTTAGCAATCAATTGCTCACTGTGTGCTATTTGCGGTAGAACCCGATCAGCTAAATTTAAGATAGTTTGACCTACTTGAGTTAATCGCAAACGACGTCCCTCTTTTACCCAAATGGCAACGCCAAGTTGTGACTCTAACTTTTTGATAGCGTGACTCAAGGCGGATTGCGTCAAACATAATTGATTTGCTGCGGCAGTCATAGTGCCAACTTCAGCAATAGTCTGCACTATGGTTAAATGATTACGCTCTAACATTGATTAATGTCATCCATTGTATTTAATTAACATGAATAAAATTCATCGAATAGTAAAAATATACCATTATTTTTAATTTATCGTCAGCGTTACTTACCCTGTGAATGCATAAGAGCAATAATATGCTAAGGGCTCACCTATTTGCCTTACCCCGAATAGGTTACGATGAGAATGACTGCGGACATTAGAGCAAAAACGGGGTAATAGCTTCAACACTAGCCAGTCAAACAAAAACGGACAGGTGATAAAACCAGCGAGCACAGCATCGAGTAAACCAAAGCTTTAGACGGATGGCTGGATTTTATCTATACACCACGCCCCTACCGTTCTGATACGTCTCTAATTTTCTAGATAGAGCATAGGCTACATAATCTAAAGCCAGATGAGCAGCGTTGAAAGAATCACAATATTTTGCAATGCTTTTACCAAAGACATAGCGCGGTAAAACATTGATAGTGCCGCGTTTGGTAAAGTTCTATCTTTACTTCAGGCTATTTAAACCGTCCATGTAAGCTTTACGGTCACTGCCTTGAACGTAACTAGTAACACCACATAAACCTCCAATGTGTCTCTTGAGTGTTCCTAACAGGATCAAACGATACGTTTAAATCGATGCAGATGCGATTAGCATAGCAACTTGATTCTTTATAACAGAGGAGGCCTACTCCCTTTTTAACTAATTCGCCAACCATAACTGAGATAGAACGATGTTCAACTGAAGGTAAAGCAACTTAAGCGAAATTACCATAGCAAAAAGCCCAACATCTATGCTGGGCTTTCGGTATAAAAGACTAACCTAATCAACTGCGCTACTGAGAGGATTTACTTTTCTTATGCATACGCATTAATAAATTTCGTTTGCGCCGCTGTGAGTCTGTCATAAAGTCTTGTTTATTTTCAAAGGGGTTCGCACCTTCGCGGAATTCAACTTTGATAGGTGTTCCCATGATCTTTAATGACTTACGGAAATAGTTGATCAAGTAACGTTTATAAGCGTCTGGCAAGTCTTTTACTTGATTACCATGCACGACAATTAAGGGGGGATTGTAACCACCAGCATGAGCATATTTCATTTTCACACGACGGCCGCGCACCATAGGTGGTTGATGATCCTCTTGTGCCATATCCATAATACGGGTCAACATCGCAGTATTAATCCGTTTTGTGGCAGACTCATAAGCTTCTTGCACCGATTCAAATAAATGACCAACACCTGTACCGTGTAGCGCTGAAATAAAATGAATACGTGCAAAGTCAATAAAACCTAATCGCCGGTCAAGTTCGCGTTTAATTTCTTCTTTAATATCTTTAGACAATCCATCCCATTTGTTGACAGCAACAACCAATGAACGACCCGCATTTAACACAAAACCCAGCAAGCTCAGATCTTGGTCAGTTAAACCTTCTTGTGCATCCACCACCAACAATACAACGTTTGCTTGCTCGATAGCCTGTAAGGTTTTAACGATTGAAAACTTTTCAACGGCTTCAGAGATATTTTTACGACGTCTGACTCCAGCCGTATCAATCAACACATACTCGCGTCCGTCTCTTTCCATCGGAATAAATATACTGTCTCGGGTGGTGCCTGGCTCGTCGTACACCACGACCCTGTCTTCACCTAAAATACGATTGGTCAGGGTGGATTTACCCACATTGGGTTTTCCTACCAAGGCTAATTTAATAGGTAGGGCTTGTAATTTAGCTAATTGCTCTTCGGCATCAATCTCTTCTTGGTTTTCCTCAACCTCAGGGATGATCATGTCAGGAAAGCGGTCTTGTAAGGGCTTTAACGACAAATCGAGTAGTTGAGACATACCTCGACCATGAGCGGCTGCTATTTGACTGACGTTACCTAAACCTAGCGCATAGAAATCTGCACTTTCGCTGTCACCATCAATGCCGTCTACTTTATTCGCCACAACATAAACGGGTTTATCTTGCTTGCGTAAATGATTGGCGATGGCTTGATCCGCGCCCGTCATACCAACACGTGCATCGACCAAAAACAACACTACGTCTGCTTCAACAATGGCTAACAATGACTGTTCAGCCATGGCCATATCAATACCTTGTTCGTTGCCGCTAATACCGCCTGTATCGACCACAATAAACTGCAAACTTTCGTATTTTGCTTGACCATATTTTCGGTCGCGAGTTAAACCAGGAAAATCTGCAACTAAGGCATCACGCGTACGTGTTAATCGATTAAACAGCGTCGATTTTCCAACATTTGGACGACCTACTAGGGCAACAACGGGTAACATAAATGACTATCCTATAGACAAAAAAGGCTCGGATAGGGATCCAAGCCAATTAAAAACTTTAAAATTATAAGTCGAAAATCGACTGTTACAACAAACTTAGGGTGTTTGTACTGCCACTAATTTGCCGTCTCTGGTTTGAGTATAGATGACATTGCCTTCAACTACTGGCGCACTATATATACTCTCATCTTCATCATCATCACCCACCGCAATACGAGATACTATCTTGCCGTCGGATTGATTGAACCAATGTAAAAACCCATATTTATCACCTGCAACTAGATACTCACCAACCGGAACCGCGGAAGTGAGCAAACGCTGCTTTAGCTTACCTTGACTCCACAGCTCAACCCCGTTTCTCGCATCAAGTGCATAAACATTACTATTGGAGTCAACTAAAAATAGGGTCGAGCCCGCCATGGTAAGACGGCGATATGACTTATAGTCACGTTTCCAAATAACGCGGCCACTGCGCATTTCAACGGCCGCTAAAGAACCATCATAAGTAATCACATATATCGTACCTGCAGCAACTAAAGGTTGGCTGTCGATATCGACAATGCGTTCTAATTCAGTAACACCACTGGCAGAGGTAATAACCTGTTCCCATGCAGTTTGTCCGCTGCTTAGAATATTGACAACCAATTTACCTGTAGCAGTACCGATAATTGCACCACCACCAATAGCAGCAGGAGAAGACACACCTCTTAGTGACAAAGGTGGCACTTCTGATTCGTAGGTCCACACCGTTTCACCTGAGCTGGCATCTAGGGCAAACACCATACCGGACCCGGTATTAAGCACCACAACGCCCTCATCAATAGCAGGGGCAGCAATCACTTCACCTTTGACACTCACTTGCCACTTTAGCTCACCTGTTTTAGCATCGAGAGCAATTACTTCACCGTTTTCGGTTCCGATAAATACCGTTTCATAGGCGATACTAACGCCACCCGAAATCTTAGCGGGTAAACCATTTGACCATAGTTTTTTTAGGCCAGAAGTTAAGCCAGTATCAGGATAAATTGCGAAGTTCCGTGACCATACTTCTTTGCCTGTCTTTTGATCATAGGCAGCCACTAAACCTTGTCTATTGGCAGCATAAACATTGCCGTAGGCCAAGGCAGGCTCCAGTCTTGAGTAATAATGACCCACACCACTGCCGAGGTCATCCTCCCATAATATAGTGGGAGTAAATAAGGGTTCAATAGGCTGTAAACGACGAACTGCTATTTCTTCTTCATCTGAAAACCAATCTGAAATAGTCGAGCAACCAGACAACAGAACGGTACACACAACAGCCAATGAATAAATACGCATTTTCAATGTATTCACCTTATCCGTTTGCCGCTGGGGCGGTAGCCTGCGCCAAATTGTCTAATTTCATTTTTAATGCACCATCATTACTGTTTTTTTCAAGAGCGGCACTGTAGGCTGCGCGCGCTTTATCAAATAATTGCTGGGCTAAATACACGTCACCTTTTACTTCATTGACTTGGCCAGAAAACGCATCATCAGAGACTAGCTCAGCACTTTTTAATGCTTCAGCCAATTGACCTTGTTCAATTTGTACGCGAGCTAAACGAATACTAGCAATGGCCTTAATAGCCGCAACGTCTGCATTGTTTGCAACAAAACTTAATTGTTTATTCGCTTCATCCAAATCTTTACGTTCAATGGCTTTTTGCGCCAGTTCTAAAGACATTAAATAGGCGTACCCTGTGTCAGCATGTTCTGAGACGTAATTTTGTGCTTTGCTGAAGCCTTTTTCGTCAGAAGATAATTGAGTAGCAGCTTCCTCGTAAGCTAATGAAGCGCTTTCTTGTGCGCTAATTTGTTGCTCGTTGTAATAACGCCAACCGTATAAGCCACCCAAGCCGATAATGGCGCCTATTGCCAAGGCCATACCATTCTCTTTCCAAAAACGTTTGATTGCTTCGACTTGTTGTTCTTCTGTTTCGTAACGTTCCATCAAAAATTCCTCTTACTACGCGGGCTCATTAAAAGCCTTGTTATTTTAATACGTCATTTTGCACAACGGACTTAAAAAGTCTGTTGTATAAATTCAATAATGTCGGCGCGAGCCACAGATACCTGTTCTTGTTGCTCACGCAAATATTTAATTGTCACCGTCTGTTCTTGCATTTCACCACCACCGATCACGAGAGCGAGTTTAGCGCCACTGGCATCGGCTCTTTTCATCTGTTTTTTGATATTTCCGCCACCACAGTGATTCATTATCCTAATATCGGGTAGTACATCTCTTAACTGTTCAGAAATCTGCCACGCATAAGTCTCGACCGAGGCTTCAAGCGCAGTGACATAAATATCAACTGGCGAAGCGATGGTTTTATCGAGTTCCAACGTTTGTAACATTAAGACTAAACGCTCTAAACCAATCGCAAATCCAACTCCCTGCGTTGATTTACCACCCAACTGTTCGACTAATCCATCATAGCGGCCGCCAGCACATACCGTACCTTGGGCGCCTAAACTTTGGGTCACCCATTCAAACACAGTACGATTGTAATAGTCTAATCCACGTACTAGGCTTGGATTAACTCGGTATTCGATACCAAAACTGTCTAATCGTTCACACAATGCAGCAAAATGTTGCGCAGATTCTTCGTCTAAACAATCTATCAATTTGGGCGCATCTTTAACAATTTCTTGTACCTGTGGATTTTTGCTATCAAGTATGCGCAATGGATTACTGTCTAAACGTCGTAAACTATCTTCATCAAGTAGTGATTCATGAGTACGTAAAAATGCCACCAGTTTTTCTTTATAATCAGCGCGAGCTTGGTTTGAGCCCAATGAATTGATTTCTAAGGTAACGTGTTCATTGATACCAAAGCGTTGCCATAGACGATGACTTAATAAGATAATTTCAGCATCAATATCAGGTCCAGCCAAGCCAAACGCCTCTAAACCAAATTGATGAAATTGGCGATAACGCCCTTTCTGAGGTTTTTCATAGCGAAACATCGGCCCCATATACCACAAGCGTTGTTGTTGGTTGTATAAAAGACCATGCTCATTACCTGCTCGCACAACACTAGCTGTCCCTTCAGGGCGCAAAGTAACACTTTCATCATTGCGGTCTTCAAAGGTGTACATTTCTTTTTCAACAATGTCGGTCACTTCACCGATTGAGCGCTTAAACAAATAGGTACTTTCAACAATAGGCGTACGAATTTCTTGATAGCCATAGCTCGCTACCACCTGACGAATGACGGATTCAACAAATTGCCACAAACCGGTTTGACTCGGCAGACAATCATTCATTCCTCGAATAGCCTGAATTTGTTTTGACACTGACAGTAATCTCTTTGAACTGATTTAAAAAAGCCCCGCATTATAGGGGCAAATAGCTAATTAATCTAAGCACAATAAACCACAGAAAAACACTAAAGATCTTTGTTTTTTAAGGGATTTTATCAATAAAGCAGCTTTTACTTGTGTGCTTTCTTGTGCTTGTTTGTGTTCTCTTGTTACCCCATAATGTTCTCGAAACGTTCCCTATTACAAAACGGATCTAGTTATGGCAAAGACAAGTGAAACGACGATTTCAAAAACGGACGCATTAAACCATTTACGGGTAGCCAAAGCAACGTCAGAGTTGACTTGCGAGAAGATTATTGGCTTCCATCTTATAAAAACTAATAAGGGCGGTACATGGCGTTTACGCTATACCGATTTTGCTGGAAAGCGTAGAAAATTACCTCTTGGAAAGTTTGTTGATGGTACTAAGGACCGCACAGATGCTTTTGAATTAGCTATTAAATACCGCAACGAATTAAAAGCCGGTATTGATCCCGCAGCTAATATTCAGCAACAAAAGAAAGACTACGCAGAAAAAGAAGCCTCTAGAAATTCGCGTCTATTTAAAACCTACCTAGAAGAACTTTACACACCTTACCAAATGACCAAGCGAGGCGGTAAAAAGACACTCGCAACGCTACATTCAGCCTTTAAAGAGCTTGAAGTCTTGCCAATGGACGAGATAACCGTTAACGAGCTTAAAACGTGGTGTAAGCGCTATTCTGAGAACAGAGCAACGACAACAGTTGAGCGTTCTTTTACAGCACTTAGGGCTATGCTCTACCATGCTAAAGACAATGGCGTTATTAGCGAGGTTAAGACTAAGGGCTTCAAAATACCAAAACGAAGCGCACAAGAAACAGACAGAGATTTGAGCAGCGAAGAAATAGCCAAACGCAGAATGCTAACCGATGAAGAAAAGCAATGTATTAAGCTTGGATTGGAGCGTTATGCTTTAGATAGTGAAGCACCGGGCTGGTTTTTTCCGTTTTTCCGCATTGCTGAATATTCAGGTTTGCGACCCGGTGATATTTACTCGATGACTTGGCAAGAGTTAAACCTTAATTTCAAAGTAATTAGAAAGCATCCAAATAAAACAAGGCACCACAACGACCCTGTAGAAGTGGTTTTACCTTTGGATAATGATATTACTGAATTGCTCAAAGAATGGCATAGCAGTATAGGTAAGCCGCAAACAGGGCTAGTGTTCCCCTCCCCTAAAACTGGCAGAGAAATAACAAACACACTTCACCTACAGCACTGGAAAAGAGTATTAGAACTTGGTGGTTTTGATGGTGAATTAGATTTTTACTCATTGCGTCACAATTTCATAAGCAAGCTATTACAGGCCAATGTTCCACTTTCAACAGTTGCCAAACTTGCGGGCCATAAGACAACTAGGATGATAGAAAAGCATTATCATCATATGTTGCCTAAAGCCGCGGCCGAAGCCTTATCACTGATAGCCGGTGACTTTGCTAATAATGCACATAAAAAAATGAGGTTGCCAAATGAGTAAAGACTACAAGCAAAGAGTTAAAGAACTTGTATTAAATTTAAAAACTTGGGAACCAAGCGATGATTACATGTCTATTAGAATGTTCTGTCTTAGAGAGCTGCATTTTTATGGAGTAGATCCTTCATCCTCCGACAATCCAGTAGATGAGGAGTTGATAAAAACTCGTAATTTATCAGAATCAGTTACATGCAGGATATTAACCCTGTCTTTTATTTATTCGATTTCCTCAATGTTTTTAAATGCTGGAACCTTGATTATTAACAGAACAACGGGTGATGAATTAGAGCTAAAGGAGTTAGCGTACGCGGGAGGAGGATCCGCAGCAGCACATTTGACATTCGGCCTTTTGATGTCTGCCAATGATGAAACTTCTATGCAAGATTACGAGAATTTAAGAAATGAACTTCTGAAGTTAAAAGAAAGAAACATTAAAAACGCGCAAAAATTCCCTATTTGTATTTCTGAAACAGAGAAAATAGCTTGTTCATTATTTAACCTAAAAGACGATGATGGATTTAACCCCTCATTAACAGATATTGCCAAATACCTTGAGGCTAAATACTCTAACGATGCAATCGCTAGGGGGGACTATGAAATGCCGCCGGCTGATACTATTAAAACTTGGTTGAGAAAATATAAGCCTGATTCTAACAAGCCCAGAAGGGGACCGGGCAAAAATAGCAACCTTGATTTTCTAGTTAAATTTAAGTAATAAAAGCGCGCTCTTACTAGTTAAAGCGCGCTTTCATTATTTTTTAGTGTTTTTTAATGCTCTATCTTGGGAACCTCAACTAACCACGGAGATTCGCAAATGAGAGCAAATACAAACATCAAGCAAGCAACAACCAAAGTATCAACTGCAACCAAATTATTGAGTCATATCACAAAAATCGCACCAGCAACGCTAAGATATTATCAAGACACCTATGGAATAAAACCTCGTAGCGGCTCAAAGGAAGCGGCCTATATTTTTGGATGTACTGAGGACACGCTAAGAAAATCTAGATCAACAGGTTATCTTTTTGGTCTCCCTGCCCCGCGCCATATCAAACTAGGCTATACAGTCAAATATACGCTTGAGGATATAGTCGAATGGATGGAGACGAACAACAAGAATGAAGCGGAGGCTGCGTAATGGATAAGGCCGTCACTCAATCAAGCAACGACCCTATTTCACTAGACACGAAAAAGGTTAGCAGCAACAAACGTAAGACGCAAAAGGAAAAAACCCTCGAGGCTTTTTTATTAGCTGGTGAATCAGGTTTTTATCAAATTACGGCTTACAAAACCTTTCAAACTACTTGCCTTCATACGGTTGTAAGCAACTTTCAGAATGAGGGGATCATGTTTGCTAGAAAAACAATCATGCATTTAAATTCTGATGGTGGGAAAACTGCATTCTCTCTTTACTGGTTGGCCGATGACGAAGCCATTCTGAGAGCCGTAGACAGCTTAAACCACCTACGCCAAAAAAGAGGCTTACCACCATACTTAGGCGGCAATCCTTACCTAATTGATAGCTTAATAGCTTAGCCCTTCGGGGCTTTTTAAGGGGGCTATATGGCTGTCAGATTAGTTGTGCGTGGTTTCAATACGGAGATACCGCCGCACAAAGGTGTAACTACTTCAATAATGAAACTTGTTTATTGCTTGTTGCTTGATCGTGCCAGTGAGGACGGGCAGCAATGTTTTCCTTCACTTGATGAAATAGCCAAGCGAGCACAGGTTAGTAGAAGCGTTGTTCAAAACTGTATTGATGGGTTGATCGCTAATGGTTTTATTGAGAAAGCCCGGACAAGGAAGTTAGGCGGATCTCTTTACGGTTCGAACGATTACATTATCAATTTAAACAAATTAGATGATTCTATCAATTACCGTAAGACGGTATCTGATATACCGCCAGACGGTAACTGTCATACCGTTAGACGGTATCATCAAGTACCGCGAGACGGTATTAAACCTGTCATTCAACCTGTCAATGAACCTGTCATTAAACCTGTTGGTAAAAAATCACCAAAAAGTAAGTCTAAAAAACCTATTTCTGATGACTTTGAAATAACTCAATCAATGAAGGATTGGTTTAGTAAAAAAGGATTTCAATTTTCAATCACTGATGAAACACAAAGATTCATTAATCACCACATAGCCAAAGATTCAAGATTCGCAGAACCAGAGCGAGCATGGCAAAACTGGATGACAGGCAAGTTTACACCAAACACTAAAAAACCAAATTTAAAACCTGAAAACTTTGCCCAGAAAGATTATGGCAAAAGCACTTTTATGGGGTAACTGATTATGTATTTTGAAGAAGAAATTTTTAATTGTGAAAAACATGGTGAAGTAAAAAGCCTCGTTAGATGGACTCACTCAGACGATGGAACTTATGGACCTGCAAGCGCCCACTCTTGCATTGAGTGTAAAAGAGAAATAGACCAAGCCAAGCGAACAGAGGAGGAGCGATTAGAAAGAATCGAGGAGGAGAAAAGGCAAGCGCAAATATTATTAAGAGCTTTACAAGTTCCGCAGAGATATGAAAATGAGGACTTCACGACTTACAAGGCAATTAATGCCGGGCAAAAGGCAGCGCTAAAAGCTTGTAGGAACTACGCAGACAACTTTAACGAACTATCCAAGGCTGGAGGTGGTTTATTGTTAGTTGGTGGCTTAGGCACTGGTAAAACGCACCTAGCAATATCAATCGGCAAAACGTTAGTTACAAACAAAATACCAGCTATGTATGTAAACTTGGCAAAGGTTATTAAAGCGATCCGCGCCTCTTGGAATGACAGAGATATTGACGAATCAGAGCTTTATTGGAAACTGACTAAGCCTAAATTATTAATCATCGATGAAGTTGGTGTTCAGGCAGGAACCGAGAACGAGCGCAATATCATATTTGAAATAATTAATGCTCGATATGAATATCAGCACCCGACCATTCTTATTTCAAACTTACCAGAAAACGAGATCACGCATTTAATCGGTGAAAGAGTAATTGACCGGGTGAAAGAGGGTCGAGCAGGTACGATTGTCTTTGACTGGCCAAGCTACCGCCAAAGAGCGGCATAATGTTTTATTTTCCTAGCTTCTTCTTACAAGCATCTTTTACCCACTCAGCGAAAGGTTGTTCTTTCCTGTCTGCGTCGATTTGTTCAACTAAATCATTTTCAAAACGCATATTTTTTTTAGTCGAAGTAGTTCGCTTATCAGACCTTGGAGAATTATTTTTATTATCTTCTTGCATTTGGGTGCGCACCCGTACTATATTGTTGTTGTTCGGTGCGCACCATGTTAAACCAAGATGACGATCTTGCCAAACCTTTAAATTTAAAACCGGAGATTTACAACATGGCATCACGTAAAAGACTTTATACAAAGAAAACATTAAGCGTTATTGATACCGCTGACAACAACATACCCAAAGCGCTTGGTATTATTGCGATGGTTAAAGAGAGCATCAAGATAGGCTCTACAGACGACCTATTGAAAGAATATGACAATGCATTGTGGGCGGCTGAAGGTTTGCTTCACGATGTGCTGAGAGCTTGTAATGAGCTATCGAAAGAAGAAGCGATCTTCGTTGATACATTGGAAGAATTTTTAGAAGAAGAAAGAATGGAGAAAAGCCAATGAGCGAAAGCATTTATAAATTAGACAGTGAAGCTTTCGAGCAAGCATCAATTAACCTTAGCCAAGTATCAGCAATGTTGAACATACTTGCTGAAACCGGAGAAGGTAAAACGGAATTTCAATCGCATGAAGAAGTCGTACAAGTAATATACGCGTCTCGCCAAATGGTACAAGAAGCAAAAGAAAAACTTAGAGCAGGGTTTAAAGGCATAGTACCTGTTCAAAGCATTGAGCCAGAACCACTCACCTCAGGAATGTAATTATGGAAAAAGATAATTCAAACTCAGCCAGAATTGAAAATGCAAAACTGCAACTTATTAAGGCAAAGAGCTTGCTTTTAATGCTATCAAGTTACCATGAAGCAGATGATCAAACTTTGTTCGCTCACGATGTTGATAATGTCACTTCAATCGCATTTGATTTGGTCAATGAATCACATCAAACATTCAGTGAATTGGTTTAAACCTCAATAATTATTTAAATGGCCGGATTAGTTTCCGGCTTTTTTATGTCTGGTAGAACATATAGCAACTAGTAGCACTAAGTAGAAACAAGTCGTTTAAAATCAATGATTTAAGTGTTTGACGTAGTTATTTAATAGCGCTATAAAGTGAATATAAATTTACAATCACTAGAAATTATGACGCTAACAGAGCCCAAATATTCAAAAAGCCAAGTCTTGAAAATGTCGGGGATTTCAAGCGCTCAGTTTAATAACTGGATGGTAAGAGGCTTGATACCTAGAAGTGACTTAGGGTTTAAATTGGTGAAACAAACCAAGGCTAAATATTCAATTTTAGTGGTCGCTTTTTGCCGCTTGCTTGCATATCACACCGGGCAGAATCGCAAACTTTACATTCAAACGTTAACGCATTTGTTTGAACGATTAAAACACGCTGGAAAACTTAACCAGCAAGCCGTTATCGTCATAAGTGAACTCGGGAAGGGTAAGAGCTGTAAATTCTTTGAAAGCGCTACAAAGGCCGCTCAGCCATGTTCTAAACAACATATCTTTGTCCCAGTCGGACAAATTATAAAATCTTATTTAACCAACAACGAGGAACAAACCCTATGAACGTATTTTCACCCATGCCCAAGGCAAGCAAATTAATTGCAGAAGGTAAGAAGGAGTCTATTTTTGGAATTTACTCAGGTAAGAACATGGAAACAATAGCACCTAGTCCGATTCACCATAAACAGACCGATGTAAGAATCAAAGCTATGACTAATAAGTTAAGGCTGTTAGTTGAAGATGTAGAAAACGTTGGAAGTATAACGATTGAAGGTCAAACCATTGAGTTGGCTGAAAATGTTGATGTAAACGACATACCCGAGATCCATATTGACACAATACCTAATCAATTTTACCACGCTACGGTAAAAAAGAGAGATTGTGAATCAGTAGCTTACAAAGACATTAAAGTCATATTTACCGCGGTTCATGTTTAATCGCTTACTGACAATTAAAAAGAGAGCATAAATACTATGTACGTATTTTCCCCCAGAGCTAAGGCAAGAAAAGTTATTTCTACTTTCGGTACAGGAATAGTAAGAAACATGGAGACGTTAGAGCCAAGACCTTTCCATCGTAAAGATGGCGGAATTAAAATTAAAGCCAAATCAAAGCAGTTAAGTATTTTGGTAGAGGAGCTTGTCAACGTTGGAACAATAACGATTCAAAGTAAAACGATCGAATTACCTGAAGAGTTCAGCATTGAAGAGATAGCGGATATCAAAATAAACACCATTCCAGATCAAGAATATTACTTATCAGTTCGTAAAAGAGAAGAGGACTTTGAGTCTAGAAAAATGACCACAGCAGTATTTACGGCGATACATGAATAATAACCTTTTGTAAACAATGGCGGCTAACGGCTAATGGACCAACAGTATTTAACGCTTTTAATACTATTGGTTTACTCCGGCATTAGTATGTTAGCTGCCACCCTTACAGAACGTTGATGCGCAGTCACGGCTTATTTTATCCACAGTTAAAACAAAAAAGGTACTTCCCAGCCATATCGAGCCAGGAGGGTACGCAGCAGCGCAAGGCTTCACTATTTATGACCCATTTTCGATCAAGGTTGTTGTTTAAAATTAACGAAAGTGTGATTTTATAAGGCGATAAAGCAACAACCGTCGACAACCAATACTCGAGCAATTAAAAAGTATTGCGTCAGATCTATGATTGACACCTGAAAGCAGAATAAAAGCCAAATTAGTAGAAAGTGAACAAAAATAAGTTCCACTAAAAAATACGGGCTTTAATTAATTTTTAATATTATCCATAATGCAGGAAACGAGATGGATTAAATTAAAAAGGAATTAACTTTGTTATTATTAGAAAAAAAGAAGTTTTCGAAAGACCCTTTTAGATATTGTTTAACGGCTTGGCATGAATGGTCGAACATACAAGCTGCTAATTGTCTTGATTATGTAGCTGAGCTAAATCCAACATCTAATGAATTAAAAGACCCTATTCTTTGGCTTTGCCAAGCAAAGGCATTGTCTGTTGCTGCAGTAACACTTACTAAATCAGATCCTGATTTTTCTAGTATGCCCTCTAGTTTAATATCAATTTTACACAGACAATATTTTAGCGGTGCGTTGCTGCTTGTTGGTTATAGTGTGGAAGTGTTATTTAAAGCATTAGCAATAAATAAACTTGGTATTGAAAGATACACCGAAAAGGAAAGAAGTTATCACAATCACAAATTAACTTGGCTAGTTGAGCAGCATATTCCAGTAAATAAAAAAGAAAGTGCAGTACTGGAATGTTTGTCCCACTTTATTTATTGGGCTGGTAAATATCCTGATCATGGCAAAGGTTATGAGATAAAAGCACAAAATGTTTTTGACCTTTGTGAAAATAATCAAATCACTTATGAAGATATCTTCAAAACGTGTGACAGACTTTTTAATGAAGCCGCGCGTATTATTAGCAATTAATGTCCTCTATAAATCACAATTATTTTATCAAGAACAAACCTTAGCCTTTACTATTCCCGTAACGTTACCAATTTTATTTCATGCTATTGTGTTAGGCGTGAATGGTAATGTTTACACCATATGCTTTGTCAGAATTACCGCCAGTAATATCTTTGATAAACGCTTGTACTTTTTTGCCTCTTTGCATTTCACCGGATAAGCGATCGGCAATTTCAGCAGATATATAACCTATTTGATAACTCTTGCTTGAGAAAAAGCTTTTAGCTGTTATCCAGACACTAATAGCATTTGGATCATAAGCATTGTCTGGCTCAGGTATGAGCGTTAAGGGCATCCCCTCTTTACAATATTTTATTATGTATTTTTGTCGCTCAGTTCCATCTTGGTTTTTCTGCTTAACGCCAGCAACTTTAGTGTTAAACGTTCCCATGTACTTTCCTTGTTTATGAGTTAATGATTATTAACTGGTGGTTACAGTCTATTAAAGCTAATGGCATTGGACAACATTCACAAGAAATTAAACGGTTTTAAATTTTTAGGCTTATCGTTCTCGAAACGTTCCCAAATTTAAGGATTAATTAAAAATCATCCACAAAAACTAATTAACCAACTGATAAATAACAACTTTATAAAACCCCTTATAACAAAAAAGCCCCGCATTATAGGGGCTTTGGATTCAAACGTAAAATAATGCGGCGTAAAAAAGGTACGCTAATTGCCTTATTAAGCGAGGTTTTGGAATTAACTGAGTACTTTGACGTTTATTTGATTCTTTTCGTCGATTTGCGCGGCTTTCGCTCTGATTCGTTTTTCTAACTGTTCAACAAGATCATCGTTAGCAAGACGCTCTTTTTGACGCTGACCATCGACATAGTATCCACTCATATTACGCGCCCCCGTCAAACCGATATCAGATACTTCAGCTTCACCTGGGCCATTAACAACACAGCCAATTATTGACACATCCATCGGCGTGAGGAGATCTTCCAGACGTTGCTCTAACGCGTTTACGGTACTGATTACATCGAACTCTTGGCGAGAACAACTTGGACAAGCAATAAAATTAATCCCTCTTGAACGAATTCTTAACGACTTAAGAATATCGAAACCCACTTTGATTTCTTCAACGGGATCTGCGGCTAATGAGATCCGGATTGTATCGCCTATGCCTTCAGCTAATAACATACCAAGGCCCACTGAACTTTTAACCGCGCCCGCACGCAAACCGCCGGCTTCAGTAATACCTAAATGTAAAGGCTGGTCGATACGCTTAGCTAACTCACGATACGCCCCTACGGCTAAAAATACATCAGACGCTTTTACACTCACTTTAAATTGGTTAAAATTAAGCTTATCTAAAATGTCAACGTGGCGCATGGCTGATTCAACCAGGGCTGCCGGTGTGGGCTCACCATATTTTTCTTGAAGATCTTTTTCTAAAGAACCGCCATTAACCCCAATTCGAATGGGAATGCCTTTATCACGGGCACAGTCGACTACCGACTTAACTCGATCCATACTACCAATATTGCCGGGATTAATGCGCAAGCAATCAACCCCGTACTCAGCCACTTTTAAGGCAATCCGATAGTCAAAGTGTATGTCCGCAATTAACGGAATATCGACTTGTTTTTTTATCAGTTTGAATGCTTCGGCGGCATCCATGGTTGGCACTGATACTCTGACAATCTCGCCCCCAACAGCTTGGATACGCTTGATTTGTGCAACAGTGGCTGCAACATCTGTCGTTAAGGTATTAGTCATTGATTGAACAGCAATCGGTGCACCGTCGCCAATGGGCACGTTACCAACATAAATACGGGTCGACTTACGACGTTTAATCGGTGATTCAGCAAACATAATTAGATTTATTAAACCTCAATCATTCTGTAATAGGTAGGGTGAATTTGGCGGTGCTACCGGCTCGCATGCCGGATAAATCCACAGACTGTCCAGCAAAAAGAATATCAGCGGCTTCAGGCGCGCACAGAATGACTGAAAAAGGCGGTACTCCAGATACAGTCATCACTCTGTCTTTTGCTTTCGTGCCGTAAGCAACATCTTCACCAGTAGAATCCGTCAGCTTCATCCAGCACTGACTCTTAAAGGTAAACACAATTTCTACCACTGCAAGGGGTAATACCTCTTCAGTTAAGCTTTGTTGACGGCTTGGAGACAATTCAAAGTCGGCCTGAGTCTCTGGCTCTTCGCCCTTCTCTTCACTTATCGATGGTGCTTGGGTATCAAGTTCATTCAGGGTTTGCAGATTTGTTTCAACTTGTGGACTGGGTTCAGGTTCGGGTTCAGAAGCCAAAGCACTCTCGACGGAGTCGTTGGTAAATGGCATTTTCGTGCTGGTATTGTCACCTGTCGATGTATTGACTTGCGCTTTCACAGGGGTACTTGCGCTAGTCGATTCACTTTGTTGCAACCACCAAATTACCACTAAGGCAATGACTAATGCGACAATTAAGTAAGTAACTAACATCAATTTGTCATCATGGGCTTGATGCGCTAAGCGTTTTGAAAAGCTCTGTAATTTAGCGGGTTCTTTTTTCTGCGTTTTAAGCTCATCAAATGCGCTTATTACCGTCTGTTCTTGCACTCCCACAAACTTAGCATAGGACTTTAAATACCCCTTGATGAAGGTTAGGGAGATATTCTGATCATAAATATCATTTTCAATATCGATTACCATACTATTTTTGAGACAGAGTCTGTCCGCAATGTTTTGCGTACTCAGATTAAGCGCTTCTCGCGCTGTTTTTAGTAACAAGCCTGGACTAATCTGTGGCTGCTCTTGGATTTCTTCACTCATATTATTGTTTTACTCTTCAATGCTGGCAGTATCGGGGGCAGGCGCCACAAGTCGCAACTTTTTACCTGCATAGATATCAGATGCGTTTTTCAAGTCGTTCCATTCTATCAGACGTTGCATTTTAATGTTGTATTGCAATGAAATACGATACAAATTTTCACCCGCCATAACTTCATGAAAAACAGGAACAGGTGAAGCTTTGACTGGCCCTGAAAGAGGCTCTTTATCCTCTTGTTGCTGCATGCTCTCCCCTAGGGCCTTTGGCATGGTATCGGGTAATGTAGCTTGGTCTGGCTCCACTGGTTTTTGTATCTCTTCAACCTTATAAGATTTACGCGCAATAGCTTGGGTTTTATTTTCTGCTAATAAAGACTCTCTGTATTCCAAACTTGCTGCAGAATCAGGATAAATTTTTAACAGCATATCGCCATAACTTGCCGCGACGGCCATGTTCCCTAGCTTCCGCTCAATTTGACTCGACATCAACAAGGTATCGGCACTCACCTGTGCGACTTTTTCGTACCTTCGCAATGCATCGCGGGCTTCTAGCCAATTGTTTTCTTTTACCAGAGATTGAGTGAGCAAAAATAGACTTTTAGCTCGACCAGGTTGATGATTAACGGCACTGCGGAGATACTCGGTGGCCTCTGCTTGAAACCCTTGACTCTGACTACATAACGCCAAGTTTTCGTAAGTCTCTGCACTCGAAATATAACTATTATTATTAATCGCTTTTAAAAAATACTCTTTTGCCTTGGGATAATTGCCTTGCTGGCACAAAAACGCACCATAACTATTCGCAATATCGGCATTATTAGGTGCAAAATCCATTGCCGCTTGATAAGCCTTTTCTGCCGAAGCAAACTCACCAACAGTCTGATAATAATACGCTACACCATAATGGGCATCCGCAGAGCGAGGGGCAAACTCTAATGCTTTATCTAAATTAAACTTGGCCTGACTGAAATTACCGTTTTTTAGATACGTTAAACCAAGGGAAACCCGCGTTTTGGCTGCTTTTTGTTGATCAAAGTTATCCCCAAAACTGGGATGACTTGTCTGGCTGGTACATGCACTGAGGGTAATGACTAAAAAACAAAAAAGAGTAATGGTATATTTCATGGTGCTCATTCGTTTTATCAAAAAGCTATTGTGCCATCTTTACTGAAATATTCTCGCCCTTAAGTTGTTTTTTCAACATTCTTTTTGTTCTATCAACAACATCGCCGACTAACTGACCACACGCCGCGTCAATATCATCACCTCGAGTTTTACGCACAACTACCACAAAGCCGTATCCGATGAGCACTTTTGCAAAGCGATCGATACGTGAATTGCTAGAACAAGTATAAGGCGATCCAGGATACGGATTAAACGGAATTAGATTAATTTTACTTGGGGTATCGGCCAACACTTTAGCTAATTGATGCGCCTGATCAGTACTGTCGTTTATGCCATTTAACATGACGTATTCAACAGTAACCTTGCCTTGATTGGCATTGGACTTACTCAAATAGCGACGAACTCCGGCTAAAAATACCTCTATAGGATACTTTTTATTAACGGGGACAATTTCATCACGAAGCTCGTTGGTTGGAGCATGTAAAGATATAGCTAAAGCTACATCAATTTGATCACCTAATAAATCCAGAGCCGGCACCACCCCGGAAGTACTTAAGGTGACTCGACGTTTAGACAAACCAAATGCTAAGTCATCCATCATCAAGTTCATTGCTGGAACAACATTTTTTAAATTTAATAGCGGCTCACCCATGCCCATCATGACGACGTTAGTAATAGGTCTGCGAGCAGAATCATTTGTCAAACCAATCGTTGTGGCAACTCGCCATACTTGACCAATAATTTCGGATACTTTTAAATTACGGTTAAAGCCCTGCTGAGCGGTAGAACAAAAAGTGCATTCTAATGCACAGCCTACTTGAGACGAGACGCAAAGCGTGGCTCGATCGGTTTCAGGGATCCAAACCGTTTCAACTTCTTGCCCACCATCCAAACGCAATGCAAATTTAATCGTGCCATCGGTCGCATTTTGCTGATAGGCAATTTCAGGTGCACGTACTTCGCAATTTTCAATAAGTTTTGCACGTAACACTTTATTCAGGTTAGTCATCTGCTCGAAATCAGCAATACCTTGCTGGTAAATCCACTTCATGACTTGATCAGCTCGAAACGGCTTTTCACCTATTTCGCTAAAATAAGCACGTAAACCAGCGCGATCAAAATCGAGCAAATTTATCTTATTGGATTTAACAGACTGTAATTCAGCAGACACAAGCAACCTCTATAAAGTGATTTTGTATGGTTCCAATTGTATAACAGTTGGCCCATACATTTCGAGCGAGTCGAAGTCGATATTGATTTATACCGATACATAATACAAAAAAGGGAGCCAATGCTCCCTTTTAACTTAGTACTTAAAAAGAATTAACGAGTGCGTGGGCACAACTCTTCGTCAGTAAAAAAGTAATTAATCTCACGAGCTGCAGACTCTGCTGCATCTGAACCGTGACAAGCGTTTTCATCAATTGATGCTGCATAGTCAGCACGTAGTGTACCAGCAAAAGCTTCAGCAGGATTCGTTGCGCCCATGATCTCACGATTTTTACGTACGGCGTTTTCACCTTCTAGCACCTGTATCATGACAGGACCCGACGTCATGAAACTGACTAATGCACCGAAAAATGGACGAGCACTGTGCTCAGCATAAAAGCCTTCTGCTTGCTCTTTGCTTAAATGTAACATTTTCGCTGCAACAATGCGTAAACCTGCAGACTCGAAACGATTGTATATTGCGCCGATAACATTTTTTGCAACAGCATCTGGTTTGATAATTGAGAAAGTGCGCTCTAAAGCCATTTTCTGGACTCCATAATAAGTAAAAGTACCTCGTAAAGGAGGTAGACAAAATTTTCGCGCGGATTATATGCAAAATGTGCTTAAATGCCTAATGAATCACACGGATTTTTAATAAGTCATTCAATAACTTGGTAATTTATTCTGAAACTTACCGTCCGCTGGTAGGATTTGTAGTGAAAATTCTATACTTGCGGCAAAATCTGTTAAATATTATGCCAAAAGTACTCACCGCTACTTTTAGCTGTTAATAGGAGAAACCCATTGATCAAATTTTTATTTTTATTGCCTTTATGTCTGTGTTCACTTTGGTTTGGCTACCTAAAAATAAGAGGTTACAGCCTCGCTCAAGGCAGAAAAGGGTTTGTTTACATTCTCATGGTTTCTAGCGTTATTGCGGTATTTTATACATTGATGATGTGGTTGACTCGTTTATAAAAAAAGGGAGTCATAGACTCCCTTTTTTAACTATTAATTTACAGCCAATCTAATTATAGATTTCAATATCCGCAGAGGCTTTTAATGAATCTAATAACTCACTGTACAAGACTTGTGCTTTATTTGACGCTAAACGGCGTTGGAAGTTGTCCAAAAGCATTGATTCAGGTTCTACTGGAGAGTTAATTTTGAGAAGTTGCACTAAGGTTACGTCACCAGAAATAGTATCGACTACCGCAGTATTATTACTCTCACCTTCTCCAAGCTTAAACAGCTCAGTAAGTACATTTTGGCCTAATTGGGCGTCAGTGCGCGCAATCGCTTGCTTTTCTTGCCAAGCAATGTTCTGACTCGCCAATTCTTCAGTAATATCTGCGCCTGATTTTAAACTATTCGCAAGCGTTTGAGTCCACTGTCGTGCGGCAACAACAGCGGCTTCTTTAACCAAGATTTGTTTAATTGAGTCAGACACTTCTGCCAGCTCCTTGGTTCTTTCTGCTTCACTGTTAACGACACGTAATACCATTAACCGGTTGTCACCTAAGTCTAGTACATCACTGTTAACGCCTTGCTCTATCAAATCAGCGTCAAAAGCAGCATTCGTTGCTTTGGCAGATGATAAAGCCACTGGCACGTCGTTTCGCGAAAATAGTTCAGTGGTAACGATGGGTTTATTGGCTACTGCAGCAACTTCATCCAAATGATCAGGAATTTCAAACGCAACTTCAGCCATACGTTGTTGTAATGCATATAACTCGGTTTCCGCTTTACGTATTTTTACCGTCGTTGTTAATTGCTCTTTGACATCATTATAAGGTGTCACGTTTTCAGGCTTGATATCAGTTAATTTAATAATATGAAAACCAAAATCACTTTTGACTACATCACTTACTTCACCAACAGTAGCTAAGGAGTATGCAGAATCTTCAAACGCTGGATCCATCATACCTTTACCAAACCAATCAATATCGCCACCCTTTTCTGCACTGAAAGTATCAGCAGAGTATTCTTTTGCAAGTTCAGCAAAGTCTTTTCCGGCTTTTACTTGGGTAAGAATATCCTCAGCTTGCTGTTCTGCGCCTGCTTCATCATCACCAAATTCGATTAATATATGAGAAACTCTGCGCTCTTCATCCGTTTTAAAATCCGCTAAAGACGCTTGATACTCATCTTCTAATTCTTGCTCTGTCACTTCAATGGCGGGGAGTAAGTCGTTTAATGTCAACTCTACATAGGCCACACTGACTTTTTGTTCGGTGTCAAAGCTCGCTATATTGGTTTGATAATAGGCATTGATTTCTTCATCAGTAACACTCACCTGCTCAGCAAAATCATCTGTTTTAACAGTAAGATATTTTGCATCTCGGGTTTGCGCTTGAAGATCATAAATTCGTTTAGTTTCGCCGCTTAAAGCGAACTCAGTTCCAATCAACGCTTGAGACAATTGTCTGCGTACCATATCAATGCGCATATAATCTCTAAAACCATTTGGTTGAAAGCCTGCGGTACGCAATACAATAAGATATCTGTCGTTATCAAACTTACCGTCAACTTGAAACTCGCTCATTTGTACAATGGCTTGTTTGATCTGAGCATCACTTACCCTTAAGCCAAGTTCTAAAGCCGCTTGATCAATAAGCTTTTCACTGATTAAGCGGTCAAGCACACCTTTTCTAAATTCTTTTAAATAGGCTTCGTCACCTGCTAATGCAGCGAAGGCTTCACCATATTGAGACTCCATCCGCGAACGCTCATTTTGATATGCTTTTTCTAAAGCATCACGACTAATATCTTGGCCATTCACGGTGGCAGCAGCAGAATTAATCGACGAATTTATATAGCTGCCAACACCGGCAAAAATAAAACTAAATATGACTAATCCTAGGATAACGGTGGCCCAAGTGCCTTGTGATCCTTCTCTAATTCTTTCCAACATAATATGTTCCAAACTCCAAAATGAGTTGTTATTGATAAGGCAGTGTAGCAACTACTGTTTAAACCCGACGGGTTGCTTAAGAGTTCATACTGTAAGGCTGTTCTCTTTGAAGCGGACGTTTTGGATAGCTACCATCCAAAAACCGACTTAATGACAAACGCGCGGGATTATATATCAATCAATTAGATTTATTAACACGGGATTAGCCCCGTTCAGATAAAAATAAGAAGTTATTGCTGACAAACCGCAGATAAACAAAAGGCGATGATAAATCATCGCCTTTTCTGATTTTTGTGTCGCTTAGTTGCAAGCGTCTTTCAATGCTTTACCTGCTTTAAACGAAGGTACTTTAGCTGCAGAAATCTGGATAGTCTCACCAGTTTGCGGATTACGACCGCTACGAGCAGCGCGCTCACGAACAGCGAAAGTTCCGAAACCAACCAATGCTACTTGGTCACCGTCTTTAAGTGCTGATGTAATTGCATCAGTTAGTGCGTCAAGTGCACGTCCTGCTGCGGCTTTAGAAATGTCTGCACTTGCAGCGATAGAATCAATAAGTTGAGACTTATTCACAATATGAACCCCTTCAATTGTTATTATACTGTTGGCTCGCAAATTACGAAGCCGAAGTGTTATAGCAAGCTTGAATTCTAACTTCAAGCATATATTTACAAATAATTAACTTTTATGAATCGTCTCCATCCCTTTTGTGATAAGGCTTAAAGCGAATCTGTTTGAAAGGCTACCATAACTTTTTACATAGTGAAGCCCTTTCACCTAAAAAAATTAAAAAAACTTAGCTTTAGCGGTTACTTTTTCGCCTCTTCCGAGATTACTGGTGAAAATCTCTCCGGATCTTCAGCCAGCGCTAAAGATAAGACTTCATCAATCCAGCGCACTGGATGAATGGATAAATCTTTTTTGACGTTATCTGGAATCTCTTCCAAGTCTCTTTCATTGTCTTTAGGAATAATGACGGTTGTTATACCACCACGGTGCGCGGCTAATAATTTCTCTTTCAAGCCACCAATGGCTAACACTTCACCGCGCAAGGTAATCTCACCCGTCATCGCTACATTACAGCGTACAGGATTACCCGTTAACGCCGAAACAAGGGCAGTACACATTCCAATACCCGCACTTGGGCCGTCTTTGGGTGTCGCACCTTCTGGCACGTGTACGTGAATGTCTCGTTTCTCATGAAAATCAGGGTTAATTCGCAGTTTATCAGCTCGACTACGAACCACTGTCATGGCGGTCTGAATTGACTCTTGCATCACCTCACCCAATGAACCAGTAAAAGTTGTTTTACCTTTACCAACCACGGATTGAGTTTCAATGGTCAGTAACTCCCCACCGACCTGTGTCCACGCTAAACCCGTAACTTGGCCAATTTGATTTTCACTGTCAGCCTTGCCATAGTCAAAGCGCTGTACACCTAAAAATTTATTAAGATTTCTTTGGTTTACGACCACTTTTTTAGTGTCTTTCTCAAGTAATATCTTTTTCACTGCCTTGCGGCAAATTTTGGATATTTCGCGTTCAAGACTTCGCACGCCAGCTTCACGGGTGTAATAGCGGATTATCCCCACTATCGCGTCTTCTTCTATGGTTAATTCTGACGCTTTCAAACCATTACGCGATATTTGTTTGTCTATTAAGTGACCTTTTGCAATGTTTAGTTTTTCATCTTCGGTGTAACCTGATAAACGAATCACTTCCATACGATCAAGCAAGGGTCCTGGGATATCCATGCTATTTGAAGTCGCCACAAACATGACATCAGATAAGTCATAGTCGACTTCTAAATAGTGATCACTAAACGCGCCATTTTGCTCTGGATCGAGTACTTCTAATAACGCTGAGGACGGGTCTCCACGCATATCGGATGACATTTTATCTATTTCATCTAACAAAAATAGCGGATTTTTCACCCCTACCTTGGCCATCTTTTGCACTATCTTACCGGGCATAGAACCAATATAAGTACGTCTGTGACCGCGGATTTCCGCTTCGTCTCGCACTCCACCTAAGGCCATGCGTACGTATTTCCGCCCCGTCGCTTTAGCGATGGATTGACCTAATGAGGTTTTACCTACACCGGGAGGGCCTACTAAACACAAAATGGGACCTTTTAATTTTTTTACCCGCTGTTGCACCGCCAAATACTCTATAATTCGTTCTTTGACTTTATCTAAACCATAATGATCTGCATTTAAGACCTCGTCAGCTAAGGCTAAGTCTTTTTTAACGACGCTTCTTTTTACCCAAGGTACATTGGTCAACCAATCGATATAGCTTCTCACAACTGTTGCTTCAGCTGACATTGGAGACATCATTTTTAATTTATTGAGCTCAGTAGTGGCTTTTTTCTTGGCCTCTTCTGGCATTTTGGCATCTTCGATCTTTTTACTAAGCGTTTCGAATTCGTCAGGTGCGTCATCTAACTCACCTAATTCTTTCTGAATGGCTTTCATTTGCTCATTGAGATAGTACTCACGTTGACTTTTCTCCATCTGCTTTTTAACACGGGTACGAATTTTTCGTTCCACTTGCAGTAAATCAATTTCGCTTTCCATCAAAGCCATTAAATATTCTAAACGTTCAGTCACACTGAGCATTTCTAATACTTTTTGCTTCTCTACCAATTTAAGCGGCATATGAGCGGCCATCGTATCAGCTAAGCGCGCGGCTTGTTCTATACCGCTCAATGAGGTCAATACTTCAGGCGGGATCTTTTTATTGAGTTTTACATAACCTTCGAACTGAGAAATTGCTGAACGAACTAACACTTCTTGTTCGTTCTCTGCCAACTCTTCATCAATTTTACTAACAACTTCTGCAACAAAAAAATCTTCAGTGGAGGTAAATACGTCAATTTCACCGCGCTGATTACCTTCGACTAACACCTTGACAGTACCATCAGGTAATTTCAGTAATTGCAGAATAGTGGCTACCGTACCAAAGGTATAAATGTCTTTCGTACTTGGCTCATCAACACCAGCATCCTTTTGTGCAACTAAAAATATTTGTTTGTCTTTATCCATTGCCGCTTCTAAACAACGAATAGATTTTTCGCGCCCAACAAACAGCGGGATCACCATATGCGGGTATACAACGACATCGCGTAATGCTAGCACCGGCATTTCAATGGTATTTTCTCGCGTTTTTGTCATATTTAATCTCGTACTAATAATGAATGATGAGTAATTTAAATCTATATGGGGATGGTCAGATAAAGTTCAAATAAAAATTACTCAGTAAACACAAAGATGGCAACTCAAAGAGTTATTCGGGTCCATAAAAAAGGCCCCATGCAGGGACCTTGATTCGTTTTACTCAGACGCGGCTTTTTTATCAGATGAATTGTCGTAAATCAAAATAGGTTTTGACTCGCCTTTAATAACAGCCTCATCAATTACCACTTTGCTAACATTCGTCATCGACGGTAAGTCGTACATGGTATCTAGTAGCACTGCTTCTACAATTGACCGCAAACCACGTGCACCAGTTTTACGCTTCATTGCCTTTTTAGCTATGGCCTGAAGTGCATCTTCTCTAAACTCTAATTCAGTATTTTCCATACCAAATAGTGCAGAGTATTGTTTAGTTAACGCATTTTTAGGTTCACGTAAAATTTGTACAAGGGCCTCTTCGCTTAACTCTTCTAAGCTGGTAAGAACAGGTAAACGGCCAATAAATTCAGGAATAAGACCATATTTAACTAAATCTTCTGGCTCAACCTTTTTGAACAGCTCACCCTCTTTGGCTTTGTTATTGACATTTTTAATTTCAGAGCCAAAACCTATACCTGTACCGGTATGAGCACGTTGTGCAATGACTTTATCTAAACCTGAAAAAGCACCGCCACATATAAACAAAATTTTTGAGGTATCAACTTGCAAAAATTCTTGCTGCGGATGTTTGCGACCACCTTGTGGCGGAACGGATGCAACTGTGCCTTCTATCAATTTCAACAACGCTTGCTGCACACCTTCGCCAGACACATCCCTGGTAATTGAGGGATTGTCGGACTTACGTGAAATTTTATCTATTTCATCAATGTAAACAATGCCGCGCTGAGCTTTCTCTACATCATAATCACACTTCTGCAATAACTTTTGAATGATGTTTTCAACATCTTCACCCACATAACCTGCTTCTGTTAGCGTGGTAGCGTCTGCCATTGTAAACGGCACGTCTAATAGACGCGCTAAAGTTTCAGCGAGTAATGTTTTACCGCTACCAGTGGGACCTATCAATAAGATATTACTCTTACCTAATTCTACGCCTTCATGCACATCGCCGTTACGTAAACGCTTATAATGGTTATACACAGCCACCGCTAACACTTTTTTAGCGTGTTCTTGGCCAATCACATAATCATCTAAATGGGTATGAATTTCTTTTGGTGTTGGTAAGTGGTCTTTCTTTTTCTTCGGTGCGATCTCTTTAATTTCTTCACGAATAATATCGTTGCACAAATCGACACACTCATCACAAATAAACACTGAAGGTCCAGCGATCAGTTTTCTAACTTCGTGTTGGCTCTTGCCACAAAACGAACAATAGAGAAGTTTACTATCGTCGCTTCCGCTCTTTTTCTCACTCATCTGATGTCTTTTCCTATTTCGAGACAACCCTTCAACTGAACCATACCTGAGTTGAAGGATTCACTTCAATCAATTTTAGATCGATATCAAGAATATTGTTTACTTGCCTGATTTAACATCGCTGTGGCTTGCATCAGGTCTGCTTGATAAAACTTGATCAACCAAACCATATTCCATTGCTTCTGCTGCCGATAAGAAATTGTCACGATCCGTGTCCTTGGCAACTTTTTCATAATCTTGGCCAGTATGTTTGGCCATAAGGCGATTCATCTTTTCTTTGATAGACAAAATTTCTCTCGCATGAATTTCAAAATCAGAAGCTTGACCTTGAAAACCGCCCAAAGGTTGGTGAATCATTACTCGCGAATTCGGTAAACAATAACGTTTACCTTTAGCGCCTGCTGATAACAAAAATGCCCCCATACTCGCAGCTTGGCCAATACACACTGTACTGACATCAGGCTTAATGAAGTTCATTGTATCATAAATAGCCATTCCCGCCGTTACAGACCCACCAGGTGAATTGATATAAAGAAAAATATCTTTCTCTGGATTTTCAGCTTCTAAGAAAAGCATTTGCGCAACGATTAGGTTGGCCATGTGATCTTCTACTTGGCCAACTAGAAAAATGACATTTTCTTTTAATAAACGAGAATAAATATCGTACGAACGTTCGCCTTTAGCAGTTTGTTCAACAACCATAGGCACTAGGGCATTACTGGTATCGTTTGGAGTTATAATCATATTTTAGAATTCTTCACAAATAAAAATGCTCGGGGAATACCGAGCATTTAAGCAGTTGCAGACTAGACAAGTCAAATAACAATCAGCAAATTAAGCCTGTTTGTTCATGATCTCATCAAATGCTTTAGTAACTTCAGTTACTTTAGCTTGGGTTAACAGTAGTTCAACGGCTTGTTCTTCCATTGCTACGTTTTGCATTTGTTGCATTAGCTCTTTATTCGATTTGTAGTATTCAACTACTTCTTGCGGATCTTCATACGCTGAAGCGGCTGTTTCGATCAAGCTGTCAACTTTAGCATTGTCTACTTTTAATTCGTTAGTGCGAATAATTTCGCCCAACAACAAACCGATAGAAACACGTTTACGAGCGTTTTCAGCAAACAAATCGGCAGGTAATTCAGGCAAGTTGTCTATGTTACCACCTTGTTGTTGACTGAAGCGCTGCTTTGCTTGTTCACGCAATGCATTGATTTCTTGGTCAACTAAGGCTTTCGGTAAATCAACTGAGTTATTAGCTAACAAACCGTTTATCACTTGCTCTTTTAAGCTGGCTTTCAAGGTTTGATCTAATTCACGCTGCATGTTCTTGCGAACTTCTTGTTTTAAGGCGTCAATACTGCCGTCTTCAATACCGAACAATTTAGCAAACTCTTCGTCAACCTTAGGTAAATCTAAAGCTTCTACTTTTTTAACATTTACTGTGAATTGAGCGGCCTTACCTTTTAGCTTTTCAGCGTGGTAATCTTCAGGGAACGTCACGTCAACAATCACTTCATCACCAGCCTTGGCACCCACTAATGGTTTTTCAAAGCCTGGGATCATGCGATCTTTACCCATTTCCAGTGCGAAGTCTTCAGCTTTTCCACCTTCAAATTCTTCACCGTCAATAGTGCCAACAAAATCCATTGTTAACTTGTCATCTTTTTTAGACTTACGTTTAACTTCCTTCCAGCTAGCGTGTTGCTTGCGCAGCGTATCCATCATGGTATCAAGATCTGCATCTGTAATTTCAACAACCGCTTTTTCAACCTCAATCTTGTCGTTATCTTTAACTTCAATTTCTGGATAAACTTCAAAAGAAGCAACAAACTCAAGGTCTTTACCCAACACATCTGTTTTTACTTCAAAATTTGGGGCGCCAGCTGGCGTAATTTTTTCTTGGGTAATCGCTTGATAAAAACTACGCTGCATTGCTTCACCAGCAATTTCTTCGCGAACCGCTTGACCATAACGCTTTTGAATAACGTTCACTGGTACTTTACCAGGACGAAATCCATTGATTCGTTGGGTTTTAGACAATTGCTGTAAGCGCGATTTAACTGCAGAATCAATAGATGCAGCAGGAAGGGTGATAGTAAGACGGCGTTCTAAACCTGTAGTCGTCTCAACGGAAACTTGCATTCTTCTACCTCAATTTGGCGCTTACTCGCGCTCATTTATTAATACCAAAGGAGTTTTTATCGGCGGGATATTGGTAGCAACAATCAGTTGTATGTTGCCGCAATAACACTAACAAACGCGGATCTAACTGATCAACTTAAAAATGCCAGATAAAAAAGACGCAGTAGTATAGCGATAGCTTTATTGCAAGTCGAGCCGAAAGTTAAAAAAGCGTTGTACGATTAAAACATCGATTTAATTTACATTAGAATAAAATAAGAATTATATCTGACTAGAACTTAATGATGGTGCGGAAGGAGAGACTCGAACTCTCACGCCGTAAAGCACTGGAACCTAAATCCAGCGTGTCTACCAATTTCACCACTTCCGCTGAGAGTGGGGTGGACGATGGGGCTCGAACCCACGACAACCGGAATCACAATCCGGGGCTCTACCAACTGAGCTACGCCCACCACAGTATTAATGCAGTGCTATACAACTTATTACTCTGTCCTTCCGAATCGCATGGCGCGCTCGGCAGGACTCGAACCTGCGACCCACGGCTTAGAAGGCCGTTGCTCTATCCAGCTGAGCTACGAACGCTTGACGAATCTTAAGTAATAATGAGAAAGTGGTCGGTGAGATAGGATTCGAACCTACGACCCCTTGGACCCAAACCAAGTGCGCTACCAAGCTGCGCTACTCACCGACTTAAACCGTAACTTCATTCTCATCTGTTACGGGAGGCGCATGTTACATACTAGATTTAAGCTCGTCAAACACTTTTTAAAACAAAAATTTCAAGCGCCTACTTTTAAAACAATGTGGCTATTTTTAAGGCTAATTCGTCCCAAACTATCAGTAAAAATAGCTTTTACACTACTCACAATTTTTAAAAAAAGTATTAGGTACTGGGTTGATCATAGGTCCAGCGCCCATTTTTTTTCGGACTAAAACCTATATTAGTTAAGTAATTTTCATGCTCGTAGCTGTCAGCTAATGCAATAACGTGCTCAAAACCAAATTTTTTCTTCAATTCTTGCCCTTTGCCCAGAGTGAAATGGCCGAGTCGACAATCTCTGTAGGCAGGAATTACAAAATCGAAATCAACTACAAAGGTGCCAGGCTCGGAACGATAGCCACTTAAAACGCCGATGACCTCGGTATGCTCAGTTAAAAAATAATATTCTCTTTCAGCATTCATGGCGCCTCGCATAAATCGGGGGAAGAGCTGTTTTATTTCTTTTTGATGATAATCCAGAAAAAAATCAACATAATTTGAAGGGCGAGCAGCCTTTAATATATTGAAATGCTGCTGGGTATTTAGCAGCAGCCGAGTTAAAAAAAAGATATTGGTTAATGCAATAAAGCCATTGAGTATAGCTACCGGATACGCGTTGATAATGATGCCGTACACACAAAAAGACGACGCACCAAACAGATTAAACCAACGCAATTTAACAATAGAGCTTCTTGTTAACGAAAAAGCAATCAGTGCAGACGCACAATAACCGAAAATCTCAACACCAGATAGTTGCACAATGTAGCCCTAGTTATTTTTTAGATTAATAAAGTAGAATAGTGGCGATTTTGTTTTTTTAACGCAAGTTAATTGCTTGGTAACATTAGGCTATGTGACAATAGCCTTCTCATTATCTAAATGTTAGCCATTATGCCTGCACAAAAAATCGACGGCGGTCTTATCGCCAAACATATACGCCAAAATGTTGCCACTCAAGTCAGTGCAATCGTTTCCGCTGGTAAACGTCCGCCCGGTTTGGCTGTGGTATTAGTTGGCAGTGATGCAGCATCACATGTCTATGTGAATAATAAGCGCAAAGCCTGTGAAGAAGTGGGATTTTTGTCAAAATCTTTTGACCTTCCAGCCCATACGACTCAAGAAGAACTGTTATCTGTTATTGATACCTTAAATGCGGACGTTGAAATTGATGGTATTTTAGTTCAATTGCCTCTACCTGCGGGACTAGATAAAGAACAAGTTTTAGAGCGTATTCACCCTCATAAAGATGTTGATGGTTTTCATCCTTATAATATCGGCCGCTTAGCCCAACGGATCCCAGCTTTGAGACCCTGTACGCCAAAAGGCATCATGACGCTAATTGAATCAACCAAACGTCCTATCAAAGGTTTAGACGCAGTAATTGTAGGTGCATCTAATATCGTAGGTCGCCCTATGTTTATGGAATTATTACTCGCGGGGTGCACAGTAACAAGTTGTCATAAATTTACTAAGAATTTGCAATCTCATGTTGAACGCGCTGATTTATTGGTGGTTGCGGTGGGTAAAGCGAATTTTATACCGGGTAATTGGATCAAGCCCGGTGCAATTATTATTGATGTAGGCATCAATCGCCAAGCTGATGGTAGCTTGGGAGGTGATGTGGATTTTGCTAGTGCACAAGAGCGCGCTGGATGGATTACTCCTGTTCCAGGTGGTGTTGGCCCCATGACAGTGGCAAGTTTGATCGAGAACACCTTAGAAGCGTATGTTAAGTATCACTCTTAAGTGGCTTCAGTGTTGAGTGATGCACAGTGAGTAGCCAAGCGCAACAGAAAGCCATTGTTGCACGAACACAGCACTGGCTTGAAAAAGTGGTCATCGGTTTGAATTTCTGTCCCTTTGCAAAAAGAGAATATGATCGTCAACGCATTCGTTATGTAATTGATTCAGCTAATTCGCCTACTGAAGCTCTTGCCAGTTTAATTGATGAATTAAGCTTACTCGATGCTAACCACGAGGTTGAGACAACCCTGATTATTTATGATAACGCCTTTGAAAAATTTGATGATTACCTTGATTTACTCGAGTTAGCCACTTCACTTGTGGAACAAAGTGCGTATCGGGGGATCTATCAAGTCGCAAGTTTTCATCCTGAGTATTGTTTTGAAGGGGAAGAATTAAGTGATCCGGCGAATTTTACTAATCGCTCTCCCTTCCCTATGCTACATCTTCTGCGAGAATCAAGTCTTGAATCCGTATTAAGTCATTTTCCGCATCCTGAATTAATCCCTCAACGAAACATCGATAAAGCGCGAGAGCTCGGATTGACTTATCTACAAAATTTAATGTTATAAACGCCGCAAACAAGGGGGTTGTAACAGCCCTCACGACCCGCCTTTTAAAAAGGGGCCTCACCTTCATCTGTTTTTTGTTTCACGCTTTTAGCTGCATTAACCGGCGCAAGCTCAACTAGGAATTCTTCCTTCGTTTTCAATAATTGCTGCGCACTAAAAGCGCTAATTTTATAGGTCCATTGCAAATAATAGGCGTCTATTGTTTGAGAACTGACCTGCAGGTAATAATCGGTTTCGAGCTTCGCTATATCAATATGCAGCTGTCTGGCATCTGTGAGCACATAGTCAAACTTTGCCACAATTTGAGCTTGTTGCCACTGTGCAGAATCTAGAGGCAAAACTCGTTCAAAATCAAGTTCTAAAAGACTCGTGACATAAGCACTCTCGATGCCCGGATAACGCACCTCTCTATTATCAGCGACATCGCTGAGACTAAAGTCATTGTCCTTGGCTTTAACAATACGCCACGCTTTGCCATCAGTACGACTTAAAGATTCGATCTCTGCCGATTCAACAGTGAGCAGTGGGCGCTGCAACCATTCAAATTCATCACTGGGCACATCTATTTCATGGTCAATTAACCAACTTTGCAAGGATGTTGGAAAGCGAACATACATGCCTTCTCCCATAGTAGCTCGATTCCCCAGTAGTACTTGCCATGGTTTGGCAGAGCGAGCCATTTTCAGTGACACTAACGTGGCCAAACTGTCGACATTTTCGATGGATTCAACGCCTAGGTGATGATAATTTTCCTGCTTCGAGGTTTTAGCCTCTATTAATTTAGCGTTTACAATGGCTTGTATAAACCCTGCTAATTTTCGTTTATCTAAGGGATAACTTGTATACGTATCAGGCAACTTAGCTAGCCAGTTTCCATCCTCTAAGCTCGCTTGCAAGATCACTTTTTGACTATTTTCTAAGGTAATTTCTACAACAGATTCTGCATCAGATGCACCTGAGCTGAAAAGTTTTTCTACTGAAAAATCACTGGTTTGTGAAGTCATGGTTAACCATACTCCACCACCCACCGCGGCTATAGCGAGTAAAATTAAGAGGCTAATCTGCCTGTTCATTTTGCCTCCTTAACGTGCTCACGTTGTGATGCATTAGAGCGAGTTCGCAACATTGCTGCTAATAATGCCAATAACATCACCAAAATAAGGGGAGCAACAGCGATATTAATAAATTTAATCCAATTGCCTAATTGCTCTATGTCTTTGTCTAATTGGTGACGAACTTCACGAAGTGCTTTTCTAATTTCAATTTTTTTCTGCATGAAGTTATCAATTGTCTGCTGCTGCTCAGGAGAAATGACTAAAGCAGTTCCATCATCTTGTTGTGATTGCAGTTGCATTAATTGCGCTTCAGTCTCATCGAGTTGCTGTTGCAAGATTAATTCTTGCTCCCTGAATTTCTTCTCCGCTAGAACGGTTAGCTCATCCACTTTAATGAAAGGACGAACAAAGGTACCACGACTACGGACACTAATTAATGCGTCACTGCCACTTAAGTTTTCAACTGCATTAGTAACAAAGTCTCCATTATTGGCAAAAGGAGTGAAAATCGTTTGGCCAAAGAAATTAGCTTGCTGCACCCAAAACCGGTCTGCGAGTATGTCAGTATCACCGACTACAATCACATTCAAATTCTTGGTTGAATCTATAAAAACCGTGCTTTGTTCAGCATCGAGTCCTTGATCAAATGCTGAATTGGCTTTCCCAGTTAATCGCCCTGCAAGAGTATATTGACGATTTTTACTTTGGTATTTTCTTGCTAATTCATCGGGATCTCTGGTCATCGCATAGCTAGCCGAGTCGATAAGATCTGCATTTACGGTGGATTTCATCAGTGGCAACCAGCGCGCTTGGCTGTCCGCTTTTTTAGTAAAGGTACCAAACGATGCGCCATTAATGACGTCTAAATTCGAAGTTGTGATATCTTCCCTGTCTAACTGTTCAGCCCCAAGCCCTACAAAGCCAAAATGACGTGTCACTCCGCCAGATTGAGTACGAATATCTAAGCCTGCCATCGCATCAAGCAATACATGTTCACCGTCAAAATCTACACCCCAAGCGCTCAGGAGTTTGTCAAGCGAAGAACTATTCGGCCCCATTGAGCCGGCCATCATGGCCAGTTGGTCAGACTCATTGTGCGGGTCGACAAAGGCTAATACTTTGCCTCCCTGCATCGCGTATTGATCGATAGCAAAGAGTAGCTCATCACTTAAATGTTGAGGGTGAACGAGCACCAATAGGTCGGTATCAGTCGGTAGGGTTACGATGTCACTTCCGACTAACTCAACTTCGTTAAGTTGCTGTAACTGAGTAAAAAATGTCCACGCAGGTTCCATTTGCCCAGTCATTGGATTTTGTCCACCAGCAATATTTAAGTCGGTCAATAACGTTACTTTAATTGCTTTAGTATCGCTTAATTGGTGAATAAGCTTACTGATCTCGTACTCCAAAAAACTCTCTTGTTTAGGGTCAAAAAACGCAATGACCTTATGTTCACCAATCGAATTTGTTGCCGCTACCCCCAAATAAATAGCTTCACCAGCAGCACCAATTGTCGCCCCAGTAAGACCGTACTGGTTAGCTTGATCTTCTTGTTCAGAAAACGGTTGAGGATCAATTACCTGAAGGCTTAGTTTGCCATTAGCCATAGTCTGGTATTCCCTCAATAGACTTTCTACCCGATTAGCGTAATTACGCAAACTGGTCATATTTTTTGAGGCTTTGTCTGAAAAGAAAAAGTACAAGTTAATAGGCTCGTCAATTTCAGCTAAGACTTCTTTGCTGCCCGTAGATAGCGAATACACTTGATTTTGTGTGAGATCTAAGCGTAAAGGCGACAATAATTGATTATTAATCAACACCAATGCAAAAAAAACGATAGCGATAAGCAATAAACTGAACGTTGCGGTTACTTTATTTAGCATGACTAATCCGCCTTCTTTTGATCAATGATAATTAAACCCGCAAAAAGCCATGTCAGGGTGACCAACAAAAAATACCCTATGTCGTTTAATGCAATAACGCCTTTAGACATTGCCTCAAAGTGCGTTAAAAAACTGAAAGATGCGATGGTATCAATCACAAGATTGGGAGCCCAATTTTTGAATATATCTAATACGATATTACTGCCGCTCACCACAAACAAAAAGCACACCACAACCGACAATATAAAAGCTATAACTTGGTTTTTAGTCATGGCAGACATGCAAATCCCAATCGCTAAAAAAGCACCAGCCATAAACCAACTCCCAATATAGGCGGCCAATATAATGCCATTATCAGGATTGCCTAGATAGTTTACGGTTAACCACAGCGGAAAAGTCAAAACCAATGCCAAGCCTAGTACCAACCAAGCAGCTAGATACTTAGCTATCATTGCCTGCCAAGTGCTAATAGGAAGGGTCATTAGCAGTTCGATACTGCCACTTTTCCTCTCTTCTGACCATGTTCGCATCGCCATCGCTGGCACTAAAAAAAGGTATAGCCAAGGATGGAAATTAAAAAAGGCCAATAAATCGGCCTGACCTCGTTCGTACAGACCACCTACAAAAAACGCAAAAACACCGGATAAAATTAAAAATATAGCAATAAATACATACGCTACTGGGGTAGCAAAAAAACTTGCAAACTCTCGCTTGAGTAGAATTAACACATTACTCATTCTGCTTTCTCCATTTGAGTAATTTCCCTAAAAACTTCGTCTAGCCTGCCCTGCTCAATCATCAGACTATCAACAGGTAATTTACAGCGCTGAATTAGAGCCGTCACCAAATGTAAAATTTGTTTGTCAGGCTCAGCAAACAGAGTTATGTCGCCATTTTCTGGATTAACCTCCATGCCAGCAACCCCTTCTAATTCCTCTAATTCTGAAGTATCTGCTTTATAGCTAAAACGCAGCGTAATCGCTCCGTAATAACGGGATTTACGATTTAGCTCCTCAGGCGTGCCATTAAACATCAATTTACCATTGGCAATAATCATGACTCGATTGCACACTGCGCTGACTTCTTCGAGGATATGAGTGGAGATAATCACAATTTTATCTTTTGCAAGATTTTGAATTAGTTGCCGAACTTGATGTTTTTGATTGGGGTCTAAACCGTCTGTAGGCTCATCTAAAATAAGAATTTGAGGGTCATGAAGTAAAGCTTGGGCCAAACCCACACGTCGTTTGAACCCTTTTGATAGATTTTCAATGGGTTTATCGAGCACATCTTGCAGCTCTACTTTTTCAATTACATCTTGAATACGCTCTTGTTTTTCTTTACCCGAATAATCCCTAATTTGAGCAATAAAATTCAAGAACTGAAGCGTCGTCATATCACCATATGCGGGAGCACCCTCTGGTAGATAGCCAATTCTCTTTTTGATAGCGATGGGATGCTGACTCAACGACATATCAAAAATCGAAATTTCACCTGAGCTTTGGGGTAAAAAGCCAGTGAGCATTTTCATAGTAGTAGATTTCCCTGCCCCGTTTGGCCCTAAGAAACCAACAACATCTCCAGGTTTTATTTCGAAACTAAGATCATCAACGGCCATCATATCACCGAAGGACTTGTATAAGTTTTTTACCGAGATCATAACTATCCTAAAATGATCGAAAACACTGAGCAAAATATGGTGATAACGCTCGTATTTTCAATAGGTCTGAAAGTTAAAAGCCATTATATCGTTACCAAAGGCAGTTATTTTAATTCGCCTACTACGTTTAAAAACGATAGAACATATAAAAAAACTATTTCAAATGCAGTACCACAGAAGCTTGCACCAAACAGTGGGTATCCTATTTTACGAGCCGCACCTTACTAAGGTAGGCAGTAACAATCAGCAAGTAATTGAATTTGCCTTGGCAATTTAACCAAACTGCATTATTGTCAGAGCATGAACATTCCTAAAGCCTCCTCACTTTTTCAACTTGTTTATTCTAATGAAGAAACAAGCCAAGCGGTTCAAAAGCCTTATGTAAGCCGTGCTAGTAACTTTTCTATTTTCAAACGTTTGCTTAACTTAAGTTTGGTCATTATTGGCATCATCATTTGTATTAACTTGTGGTTGGTTCATCACAAACAACAAGCTGACTGGTATCATCAACAAGCCAATCAACTAGGGAGAAGTTTAACAGTACTGAGTGCGCACGCAATGGCTGTTAACATTTCGGAACAAGATGATAATGGACTAAATCTTCAAATAGCGGCGCTAATGCAGGACCCCTACATTGAAGGTGTAGCCGTCTATAATTTCAAAGGCCAGTTATTACAACAGCAAGGCAGTGAATCTAACACCGTGTTGCGTTTTCGTGACCCATCCTCTCAAGCACTTATTTTTGTTCAAGAGATACGCGCCACTAACAATGCAGTGATAGGTTATCTTCGAACTATACTTTCAGAAAAAAAGGTCATGCAGTTTCATTTTGACTATCAACAACAATTGATCGAGCAATTTGAAGTCTTAGTTTTGTTGGCAGCAGTGGCCGGCGGCATTTTGACTCGGGCTTTTTACACAATCAGGTACCGCCAATACCGGCGTAAACTCAAAGAAAAACTACACAGTAGTGATATTTTGTAATACGGCTAATACATTCTGACGACATTGTAAGGCAATAACATCTGCACTTTCTTCTCGCAAACTCGCCAGTTCAGCCAATATCATAGGAATGTTTTCCGGCGTATTTCGCTTGCCCTGTTGGCCAAATACAGGCATGTCTGGCGCATCAGTTTCTAATACTAATAAATCAAGTGGCACTTGCCCCACTACCTTTCTGGTTTTTTGACCACGGGGATAAGTGATCAGCCCTCCAACTCCTAATTTAAAACCTAAATCTTGGTAAGTTAGCGCCTCATGTAGACTTCCTGAAAAAGCGTGAATAATACCGCCACCGCTAAATTTCAGGTGCTTAAGGGTTTTAATAATATCATTGTGAGACCGTCTATGATGAATAATGACTGGCAGGTCAGCCTCATGGGCAATATCGAGTTGCCGTTCAAACACCCTCTTTTGTAATGAAATATCAACCGAGATTGCCCTATCTAAGCCTATCTCCCCCACGGCCACGACAGTACTTTTATACTTGTCTAAATAAACGACTAACTCATCTAAGTGAGATTCCTCAAAACCAGCTAAAAAGTAAGGATGTAAACCAAATGCTGGTTTTAAAGCAGTAAATTGTCGGCTTAGTGCGATAATGTTTTGCCACGAACTAGCCTCAGTGCCCGGCACCACAATGGTATCGATGCCTAAACCAGAACATTTTTCAATCACGTTCTGACGGTCGTAATCAAAACAAGGAAAGTCGAGGTGGCAATGAGAGTCAATTAACATCGGGACTAGTTAACTGGCTAATAATTGCTGGCATGATTGAGAGCGCTAGGGCATTAAACGTTGCGTTTGCCACTGTTTATTACTGTCCAAGGTGTAAACGAAGCGATCATGCATGCGGTGCTCACCCCCTTGCCAAAATTCGATTTTATGAGGAATGACACGGTATCCCCCCCAAAAACTTGGAAGTGGCACTTCACCATGCATAAACTTTTGTTTCGCTTCATTGAATTGAGACATTAGTAATTGTCTTGTAGCGATAGGTCGACTTTGCTTTGATACCCAAGCAGCAATTTGGCTTGGTTTGGGACGTGAGACAAAATACTTAGCAACATCACCGACACTTAACTGCTCTGCCGTCCCGGATATTTTGACTTGTCTGTCGAGCATGTGCCAAGGAAAGTGCAAGGAAATCTTACTGTTGTGTTTTAGGTCATCCGCTTTTTTGCTTCCCAAGTTGGTATAAAAAACAAAACCACCTTGGTTAACGTCTTTAAGTAGCACTATGCGTTGTGATGGTTGTCCAGAGGGGTCAACGGTAGCCACCGTCATTGCCGTCGGATCATCTAATTTTGCATCTACTGCATTTTGTAACCAGATATCGAACAATTCCAAGGGGTCAGCAGTTAAATTTTCCGTATCTAATCCAGACTTGGTGTAGTCTCGCCTGATATCACTGATAGATTGCATGTTATGCCTCTTGGAATTGTTTTAATTAATTATCTAAACCATAACCAAGACTCCGCAATGCGCGCTCGTCATCGGCCCAACCTGATTTGACTTTGACCCATAGCTCTAAAAATACTTTAGCATCAAACAGCGTTTCCATATCTTTGCGCGCTTCGGCGCCGATGGTCTTAAGTCGTTGACCGCCCTTCCCTATTACCATGCTTTTCTGGCTGTCTCGTTCTACCAGAATTAGGCCGTTTATCCGGTACATCCCATTTTCACTCAGTAAAAATTGCTCTATCTCGACTGTTACTGAGTAAGGTAATTCGTCACCGGTGAAACGCATGAGTTTTTCACGAATGATCTCTGATGCCATGAAACGGCTTGAGCGATCGGTTATGTAATCCTCTGGAAAATAAAACTCACTAGGAGGCAAACTGTGTTGCACTAGCTTGCGTAACTCTTCCACATTTTTGCCAGTTTTAGCTGAAACAGGCATAATTTTTTGAAATGTGTGCTGTTCGCCCAACCACTTTAGGTGGGGCAGCATTGTTTCTTTATCTTTAACGTTGTCGGACTTATTTACGATCAACCAACAAGGCGCATTACTCTGTTGTATTTTTGTCAGGACCATTTGGTCGTCATCCGTCCACTTTGTGCCTTCGACCAAAAACAACACCAACCCAACGTCTCCAATAGAACTAGAGGCCGCACGGTTCATAAAACGGTTAATCGCCCGTTTTTCTTCAATATGTAAGCCGGGGGTATCAACATAGACAGCTTGGTATTGCTCTTCGCTGTCGATGCCCATAATTCTGTGTCTTGTGGTTTGTGGCTTACGTGAGGTAATACTGACTTTTTGTCCCAATAATTTATTGAGTAAAGTCGACTTACCTACATTAGGTCGGCCTACAATAGCAATCATGCCGCAATAGGTATTATCCTGCATTTGATAATTTCTCGAAGGCTTGTCTAGCAGCCTTTTGTTCTGCTTTTCGACGACTGTTGCCTTTACCTACAGTAGCTTGACTTAATCCTACTACCGAGCATTCGACGTGAAAAATTTGTTCATGGGATTGGCCTGCGATTTCAGTTACCTCGTATAAAGGCAAAGGTAATTTTCTGGCCTGCAAATATTCTTGTAAACGGGTTTTATCATCTTTAGAAACCAGTTGCGGGTCAAGTTCAGCTAAGCGCGTCGCAAACCATTGCAAAACGATAGGTTCACATTGTGATAAACCACTCTCTAAATAAATAGCGCCAATAATAGCTTCTATTGCATCAGCTAAAATAGAGTCTCGCCTAAAACCACCACTTTTTAATTCACCGGGACCTAATAATAGCAAATCGCCTAAATCAAATTCTCTAGCTAAGGCGGCAAGCGTATCACCTTTGACCAAGTTAGAGCGCATGCGTGTCAATTTACCTTCAGGTTGCGAAGGAAAACGTTCAAAAAGTTCTTTGGCGATAACCATACCCAGTATGGCATCACCCAGAAACTCCAGTCGTTCATTGTGCTTTTTATTAGCACTGCGATGCGTAAGCGCTAATTTTAAATTAGCGGGGTCGTTAAACGTGTATCCAATCTTTTTATATAAACTGACATAAGGATCGACAAGTTGCATTTATTGAATGCCACCCACTCGTTCAAATCTAACACCAGTAGGGATCCAACCCGGTACCCAACTACTTGGCACACGGTCAAACTCAAAACTAATCCAAATAGCCACTGCTTTACCAACTAGGTTTTCTTCAGGTACAAATCCCCAAAAACGACCATCTAGACTGTTGTCACGGTTGTCGCCCATCACAAAATAGTGCCCTTCTGGCACTAACCATTCGTCAACCTGCGTGCCTGGCTGTTGGTAGTATTCGCTAGACCGATTGCTTTTACTGGTGGTGCGATAAATCTGATGACTGACTTCACCTAATTGTTCAGTTAACTTTTCAAGAGGTGCAAAATTTTGGAATTCTTCACCAACACTTTCAAATTTTAACTCCACCGTTTGCAAAGCAGGGCAATTATCAGGGGTACTGCATGCAGGTTTAATCTGTAGTTGTTTGTTACGATAAATTACCGTATCACCGGGCAAACCCACTACACGTTTAATGTAATCCAAACGAGTATCAACGGGGTATTTAAATACCACTACATCCCCTCTTTTTGGCTCACCAATATCCACAAATTTTTTACGCATGACAGGATCTTTAAGGCCATAGGTAAACTTTTCAACTAAGATAAAGTCCCCCACTAGCAAAGTAGGCATCATTGAACCTGATGGGATTTGAAAGGGTTCGTATAAAAATGAACGCAGCACTAAGACAAAGGCTATTACAGGAAATATCTGTTGTGCAGTATCTACCAGCCACGGCAATTGTTCATCGGCTTTAAGGCCTGCATTATCTCCTTGCATTGTGCCAGCTAGCGCCATACGTTCACGTCTTTTAGCGGCAAACAGCAAACTGTCGAGTAACCAGATTAAGCCAGAGCCAATAGTTAATACGACTAAAAAGATAGAAAAATAATTTGCCATTTATTTACCCACCTTCAATATTGCCATAAATGCGTCTTGAGGTAGTTCAACGTTCCCTACTTGTTTCATCCGTTTTTTACCTTCTTTTTGCTTCTGCAATAACTTTTTCTTACGGCTCACATCACCACCGTAACACTTTGCAATAACGTTTTTGCGTAATTGTTTAATGGTACTTCTGGCGATTATTTGGTTGCCGATCGCTGCTTGAATAGCAATATCAAACATCTGTCTTGGAATAATTTCACGCAACTTTTCAACGATATCGCGCCCCCGGCCTTGTGCATTATCACGGTGTGTAATCATTGCCAAGGCGTCGACTTTTTCAGCGTTAATTAGGATATCTAAGCGTGCCATGTTGGCCGCCTGGAAGCGTTTAAAATTGTAGTCCAAAGAGGCAAAACCACGGCTGGTAGATTTCAGTCTGTCAAAGAAATCCACCACGACTTCGGCCATAGGTAAGTCATAACTCAAAGCAACCTGTTTACCATGATAGGTCATGTTATTTTGTGTGCCGCGTTTTTCTACACATAGAGTTATCACGTTACCTAAATATTCTTGTGGCACCAGTATATTGGCTTCAACGATAGGCTCACGAATTTCTTGAATATTATTAACTGGCGGCAATTTTGAAGGATTATCAACATAGATAATCTCACCTGATGAATCCACAACTTCATAAACAACGGTAGGCGCAGTAGTGATCAAATCGAGATTATATTCTCGTTCTAATCTTTCTTGAACAATTTCCATGTGTAACATGCCGAGGAAACCTATGCGGAAACCAAAGCCCAAGGCAGATGAACTTTCTGGTTCAAAAAATAAAGAAGCATCATTTAAACTTAATTTGTTTAATGCGTCTCTGAAGTCTTCGTAATCGTCTGAGCTAATTGGAAACATACCGGCATAAACTTGCGGTTTAATTTTCTTAAAGCCAGGCAGAGCCTGAGCCGCAGGATCCTTAGCAAGAGTGATGGTATCGCCAACGGGAGCGCCATGGATTTCTTTAATACCGGCGATGATAAAACCCACTTCTCCGGCACTTAATACTCCAGTATCGGTGGCTTTAGGTGTGAAAATCCCAACCTTATCAACTTGATGCACCACGCCATTTGACATGATTTTCATTTTGTCGTTTTTACGCAACTTCCCATCAATGATTCTCACCAACGATACAACGCCTTGGTAGTTGTCAAACCATGAATCAACAATTAAGGCTTTTAATGGCTTATTTACATCGCCCTCGGGAGGGGGGACTTGATTAACAATAACCTCAAGTACATCTTCGATACCGATACCGGTTTTGGCCGAACAACGTACTGCGTTCATCGCTGAAATACCGACAATGTCTTCAATCTCAGCAGCAACGCGATCGGGCTCTGCTTGAGGTAAGTCAATTTTATTAATAATTGGAACCACTTCCATCTCGAGCTCGATGGCGGTATAGCAATTTGCAAGGGTTTGCGCTTCAACACCTTGACCAGCATCAACCACCAATAAGGCACCCTCACAGGCCGCTAGAGAACGAGAAACCTCGTAGGTAAAGTCGACGTGCCCCGGCGTGTCGATAAAATTCAACTGATAGGTTTCACCATCTTTTGCGACATAGTTAAGCGTAACGCTTTGTGCCTTAATAGTAATACCGCGTTCTCGTTCAATATCCATTGAATCGAGCACTTGCTCAGCCATTTCACGAGCCTGAAGGCCACCGCAGTGCTGAATAAGTCTGTCTGAGAGGGTTGATTTACCGTGATCAATGTGGGCGATGATAGAAAAGTTACGTATGTGCTTCATTTGCATAGCGATTTAGAAAAATACCTAGTGCTGTTGCTTTCCCCAAGCGCTTGTTTGAACAATGCAAGCATGCTCAGGCGAAATACGGGAACAATTTGATTAAATAGGGGTGGATTTTACATTTTTATAGTTAACTTTGCGACAATGATCTCAGGAATACTTGAGCTAATCACCTAAGATTTTCAATTTGTCACAAATTTTTGACTGAAATAGTCTCTACGGGGTTCGGATACACTTCTATCAACGTAGGACAGTACTGTAAATTATTGGCATCAGCCAACTTATTTCTGATCAGCAGAAAAACAACACCCGCCATAATAAAGCCTGTCAATACCACCCATAATTCCGATTCTAAGGCTAAAAACGGCATAACATAACTTGCCAATGATGAGCCTAAAATGAGCCCAAGAAGAGGAAGTAAATAGACTTGCAATGAGGCGCTTAGCAATGACTCTTCGGGCACTCCCAACTTGACTTTTTGGCCGATAACTACAGCGTGTTCATAAGGTAATTTTATACTTTGTTTTTTAGGTGAGAAAGCTTTGGCTACCACACTGGTTCCACAATTAGTTTGTGCTTGGCAAGAACTGCAGGTTGTCTTAATGGCAGTTTCAACCCAAATGTTCTGTACGCCATGTTCTTGAGTTACAGAAACAATAGTTCCCACTTCTTCGATCATCGTTTTCTAAGTACTTGAATTGATTTCAATATTGCATCAGCTGTCGCAGCAGGTACTTTGCCAACCACCGTAACGCTGACTTCACCTACTTGGCGAGTCAATATGGTATTGGATTCATGTCGACCAATTATATCTTGAGGTGCGTTAAGACTGGGTAAAGGTTGCAAATAAATAGAAACATCGACTAAACCATCTGACAATAAGATGTAATCAACCACATCTCCTGTCATGGGTAAACGATGAATATCTTGTTTTACAATATGCATACCCATTGGCAAATTCGTAATATCCCATCTCGGCGGATTGCTTGCTGAATTGGGGAGTTCGAGAATGTCCGGCAGCATATCTTGTTCAATTTTTGCAAAAAATGGGTCAGGGCTGTCACTGACATGGATACCGGTCACTTGAATTTGCTCGATTAATTGTCCCTCAAGATTGACCATGTTCATTTTAAGGATTAAGCCAGTTTCTTGATCTAACCATAAATTAAGGCCAAATCGACTTTTGTCTTTACTGATGACTCTGAGTTGTTGAGCTGAGCGCCCCGAAATTCGGCTTCTACCAACTAAAACAAATTCATAACCATCAAATAATTGCTCTGGATTATACAACAGTTCACTGGGAAATGGCCCATTGATAGTCTGAGACCGCAAACTGTAGGGCGGCACGTTTGGTTCAAAATAACTCACTTTGTTGCCCACACGCACAATTTCTCTGCCTGGGCCATTAAGTAGATTAAGTTGCTCCATCTCAACGCCCCTTGTGTCAATGCCGTGTCGCCATAAATACGGCTGCGAATCCACACCGGGCTTTAACACAACCAAAGAAATACTGTAGTTGAGAGTTTGTACCGCTTCAGAGAGCTTCTTCAACCATCCTTCGGCGTTATCAATGGGATAAGATGGATTTGAATTTTCTGGAACAGGAGAAAGGCTTTGTTCTTCTTGGGCGATACCCACAAATGACACTAAACACAAACTAAGCAGCCCAACCTGAAATTGGGCTGCGAAGCGCTTAAGGATTTTGCTCAACGACGTTAGACTGCGAATCACTCTTTTCAACTTGTTGTTCCACATCAGAAATTGGATTTAATTCTACAGATTTTAACTGCATTTGTTGCTGATGATCAGCAATATAAGCATTAATTCTGCGTTTTTGCTCAACCATGTCATTTTGAGGTACCGTCGAGGTTTGCTCGAAACTCACAGGAGATAAGCCCCCTGGAATACCTAATATCGGGGCTGCCGAGTTAAATGGTTGTTCCACATCTGATTGATTATATTGTTGAACTCCAATAATCATTGCAACGGCAACTGATGCTGCAATGGCCATTTGACCACCTTGCTTAACAAAAGGAATAACAGCGCTTATCACAGGGGCATCACGCCATGTCTTTTTAGGAGCCAATATAGCTGGCTCTGACTCCAGTGCTAAGGCAACATTTGCAGCGATGTCGAATTGCAATTGATTTGGTAACTCTTTCCGAAGACCGTAACGCACTAAATGATAAGAGTGCCATTTTGCTTGTAACTCTTTATCATCTTTAATCGCGGCAATCGTATCATTACCCTGCATATCAAATTGAGTGTTTTCACCATCAATTAGAGCTGACAAATTTTCAAACTTTTGCGACATACAAATTGTTTCCCGCTAAATATAAATTAAGTATCTAAAACCATTTAACCGAGGCTTAATCATTCATAAGCATTGGTTGAATCACTTTATCTAATGCTTCTCTGGCCCGGAAAATCCTTGATCTTACCGTACCAACAGGACAATCCATGACATTGGCTATATCTTCATAGCTCATTCCGTCTAGCTCTCGTAGGCTAATGGCCATACGCAAATCTTCAGGTAACTGTTCTAGCGTATCAAATAACACCTTTTCCATCTGATCAGACATCAAACTTTTTTCTGGTGAATTATTTTCTTTTAGCGCATCGCTACCATCGTAAAAATCGGCTTCTTCAGCGTCAACATCATTCGCTGGTGGTTTTCTGCCTTGCGATACCAGGTAATTTTTAGCGCTGTTTACCGCTATCCTATAAAGCCACGTGTAAAATGCACTATCACCTCTGAAACTCGGTAAAGCTCGGTATGCTTTTATAAACGCTTCTTGCGATACATCGGCTACATCACCCGTATTTTTCACATAACGCGAAACCAGATAAGCCACTTTATGCTGGTACTTCACCACCAGCAAACCAAAAGCATTTTTGTCTCCGCGCTGCACTCTTTCAACTATTTGTTGATCTGTGAATTGCTCGCTCATTCGAGCCTTTACTCCTTTACGAATTAATACTGCGACTCATGCAAGCACAAGTATTGACTGCGGCTTGCTATGAAAGTTCGATTTTACATCAGTTTTTTATCAAAAAATTTGCACTTTGAGAAAACCTGTCTATTAAGTGAGCAGTTTTACAGGATTTATCGTCTAAACCCTTTGGAATGATTGTAATTTTTAGGCTGTTAATTAGTATGACAGGACTTATTAAGTTTAATTGCGAGTAGTGTATGCACTCAAGCGTCGAACATCAATGTGATGTCCTTATTATTGGCAGTGGTGCGGCGGGTTTAAGTTTAGCACTGAAACTTGCAGAGCATTGTCAAGTAATCGTGCTTAGCAAAAGTGATATATCTGAAGGGTCAACAAAGTATGCTCAAGGCGGCATTGCCGCGGTATTTGATGAAGGCGATTCCATAGACAGCCATGTGGAAGATACGCTAAACGCTGGGGCAGGCTTATGTAATAAAGACGCCGTTTATTTTACTGCTTCTCGCGCCAAACAGTGCATGCAGTGGTTAATAGAATTTGGTATGCCATTTGATCAAATAGCTGGTATCGAAAAAACTGCGGCCAATCCAGAAACACGCTTTCATCTTACCAGAGAAGGCGGACACAGCCACCGCCGCATTTTACACTCTGCAGATGCCACTGGAGCAGCGGTCCAACTGACCTTAGTAGAAGCAGTAAAACACCATCCTAATATTCATCTATTTCAACGTTACAATGCTATTGACCTCATAAAAAGCAGCTCGGATAAAGACGTTATTATCGGCGCTTACGTGTGGAATAGAAAACGAGAAAGTGTAGAAGTTATCCGCTCAAGATTCGTCGCACTCGCAACAGGCGGTGCCAGTAAAGTGTATCAATACACCTCAAATCCAGATGTCTCCAGCGGAGATGGGATAGCCATGGCGTGGCGCTCTGGTTGCCGTGTCGCCAATATGGAATTTAACCAATTTCACCCTACTTGCCTGTATCACCCTGAAGCTCGCAACTTTCTTATTACCGAAGCCTTAAGGGGCGAAGGAGCAAAGTTATGCCATGCCGATGGCACCCCTTTCATGCATCGCTTTGACGAAAGAGGCGATTTAGCTCCGCGAGATATTGTAGCCCGTGCAATCGATTTTGAAATGAAACGCTTAGGTGCTGATTGCATGTATTTAGACATCAGTCATAAACCTAGCGACTTTATCGTCCAGCATTTCCCTAATATTTATCGTAAGTGCCGTTCCTTAGGTATTGATATCACTCAGCAAGCCATCCCTGTGGTACCCGCTGCTCACTATAGCTGTGGCGGTGTAATGACAGACTTTGATGCAAAAACTGATTTGGACAATCTCTACGCGATTGGCGAGGTAGCCTATACCGGTTTGCATGGTGCAAATCGTATGGCGAGCAACTCTTTATTAGAGTGCATTGTTTATGCCCATGCAGCTGCCGATCATATAGTCAATCGTCTGGAGGAAACCAGGGAAGCGGAGCCCATTAAATCTTGGGATGAGAGTCAGGTAAGCAATTCAGATGAAGAAGTCATCATACAGCACAATTGGCATGAGCTGAGATTATTCATGTGGGACTATGTGGGAATAGTCCGTACCAACAAACGTCTAGAGCGAGCACAACACCGAATCGCTCTATTAAAACAAGAAGTGGATGAATATTACTCGCATTTTAAAGTGAGCAATAACTTGTTGGAGTTACGTAACTTATTGACCGTAGCAGATTTGATCGTTAGGTGCGCGCAAGATCGCAAAGAAAGCCGTGGCCTACATTATAATCTCGATTATCCCGAGCTATTAGAAAAATCAGGCCCTACTATCATAGCAGGTAAAACTAGCTAGTTTCAGATCTACGTATGCGTCAATCTGCCTGTCATATGTTCAACAGGCAGATTGTGCTTCGCACTTTTAACCGCAAAGTTTAATTCTTCCGCATAGCCCTGTTGCGCTTGTTGGTAAAAGCCAACATTACTAGGTAAATAAAGCGGTTTTTTAAAGGTAACTTCACACTTAAATGGCTTTCCGACTATGTTCTTGTTGTTTTCAAATAACGCTGAAATCACTCGAGACTTTAACCACATCCCATGAACAATATGGCCCTTAAAACCAAATAACTTTGCAGTCAAGGGATACAAATGAATGGGATTATAGTCACCCGAACAATTTGCATACAGCCTTCCCAAATTACTGTTTAATGCCCACTGCTGTTGATCACTTAGCAGGGATGTACTTTCAGTGTACTCAATCAATTTTGTTCGAATGGCCGACATATCACGTTTCAGATATTGATGTTGTGCGCTGAGCACACGAACCCCATTCACATAAAAGTGGCTCGCAATAAGAAATTTCCAGCCAATATCTGATTTTGTAATTTCACCAAATTCGCAAGTTATATCAATGCGATCAGAAGCAAGCACCACCTTGTATTGCTCGATATGATTGTATAAGTGCACTAAACCAATCACGGAAAACGGAAACTGCTGATGTAACATGAGTTTGATTTGTAAAGGAAAAGCCAAGGTATGCAAATAGCCAGGGTGAACAGCCTCATTGTGTCGCCAATGCACGGCTTGATTAAATCGCTGGATTCGCACGGCGTCTAATGTGATGTTTTGAACCCGAAATCGCAATGAAGGCAATGAATTTTCACAGTCAAAGGTGACCGTTTTTTTCATAAGAATACTAGGAACGAGGTGCAAAAACGGGGGAACGCGAGTAAGCGTCTGTTCGATAATTTTTGGCATATTCTATTGTGATTTTTTCTGTTGCAGTAACAAAATAACCCGACAAAGGCGACGATAGTCTGCTTCGCTTACCTGATCTTTATACACAAAAACCCATTGTGCAGTTTTAGCGTCAATTGGCGAAATAAGATGGACCCACAGCAACCAAGGTGTCACTCTCGATTTTCCACTCATGCGCCATTGAGATGGATTATCCTGCTCTAAATCGTCCCACTCCCCTTGCACACTCAACGCGATCAAGCGAGGCAATGTTTTCTTGCAGGCCAGTAAGCTCGTAAACGCGAACCAAAGAATGATGCCTGCAAAAAGAAATTGAATGACAGGTTGATAAGGCATAATGTTAGATTGCCAGTGACAAATCGATGCTAAAACAAGGCCCCAAAACAGTAATAGTACGAAAAACTTATACTGTGATGGAGCTAATTCAATCCTATACTTTGACACGACTTAGTATATGGCTAATCATGGCTTTAATTTCTGGGTCTTTGCATTCTAAGTGACCCATAAACCAAGCATATAAATCAGGATCATCAAACGTGAGCAAACGTTCAAATATAAGTTGATGCTCATCATCAAGCTGTTCAAAACCATTTTCAACAAAAGGCATAAACAACACATCTAGTTCTAACATTCCACGCCGACAGGCCCATTTCAATCGACCTAATCGTTGTTTATCAAACATGTTTTTTCCTCATTTTCACGTGTCCCCGTTATTTACTCATTGAAAAATCACAACATGATACCATTAATACGACGTAGCGCATTTTTGGATGCATTGAAGCATTAAGAACCCAACACTTGCAAACGAAACAAATTAACTCCAACAAATTAGAGATAAATATGGTTCCTAGCGATTTCTATACAAGCTTAACTGAAAAAGGCGTGATCCAACTCTCAGGCGCAGAAAGAGAGAAGTATCTGCAAGGCCAAGTCACCGCGGATGTCGCTTCGCTAAAAGGAGACAATGCACTGTTAGCCTGTCACTGTGACTTTAAGGGCAAAACGTGGAGTGTAAGTTACTTACTCAGTTGGAAAGAATCTTTACTGCTGATAACTCACTGTTCGGTGATTGAAAAATCACTGGCTGAGCTTAAGAAATACGGTGTATTCGCCAAAGTTGATATAATCGATGCCAGTAACGATTGGATAGTTACAGGCGGTGTGGGCAAAGAAACTGAAGCTGAAATCATTCGGGTTTTTGGTCACTTACCTGAAAAACATCAAGACTATTGCAAAAATGACCAGGGTATTGCTCTACTCCTTGAAGGTAACATCAAGCGCTATCTTATTCTGCAACCTAAAACAGCTAATGATCTCATTACGATAAAGCCGTCGCCTCTTCATGAAAGTAGTTGGGAGATTGAGGATATTAAAGCAGGCATTGCCGATGTTCGAGCGCAAACATGCAATGAATTTGTGCCACAAATGATGAACCTACAACAACTTAATGCCATCAGTTTCACAAAAGGGTGTTATATGGGGCAAGAAGTTGTCGCTCGAACAAAATACCTAGGTAAAAATAAACGGGCTGCTTTTAGGCTACATTCTGAAACGTCCAGAGCAGTAGGCATTGGCGAAAAGTTAGAAGTACAGATGGGCGAAAATTGGCGCCCAGCAGGAACCGTGTTGCGTTGCGGTGTTGCCAATGAACAAACTTGGTTGCTCGCCACATTGGCCTCCGACACAGAAATTGGTACCATTGTGCGCTTAAAAGATGTGCCTGAAGCTCTTTTTACTGTTATGCCACAACCATACGAATTAACCTAAATTTAGGTTAAGCCAACTCATGCTTTTGATGCTTAGCCAAGTATCAGCACAATTAATATTTGGACCATGATGAAAATTACTCAAGATACTGTAGCCACCATTCACTTCACTGTCTGTACAGAAGATGGAACTCAAATAGACTCGTCACGGGAAGGTAAACCAATGGACTACCTGCAGGGCAGCCACTACCTCATACAAGGATTAGAAAATGAATTAGAGGGCAAACAAGCCGGTGACAAGTTTGCAATTGATGTTACCCCAGAACTTGCCTACGGCGAACGTCACGATGCCCTTGTACAAGTTGTGCCAAAATCAATGTTTGCAGACTTAGAAGTGAATCCTGGTATGACGTTTCGTGCAACCACGGATGATGGCGAACAATCAGTAATGGTCATAGATGTCACTGACGATGAAGTCGTCGTTGACGGAAACCATCCTCTTTCGGGTTTAACCTTGAATTTTGATGTTGAAGTGCTGGCGGTCAGAGCTGCGACGGATGAGGAAATTGCCCATGGTCATCCTCACTCTGAAGAAGGCTGTGGCCACAATCACTAATTCGATTAAAAAATTAGCGGATTTTTTAAAAATAGTACTATCAAAAGAAAGGTGGCTTGCTGTAGCCCGTTAGCCACCTCCATCCTCTGTTTATTAAAGCCTTTGGTTAGTCAACTGTCTATTAACCCTTGCCACGCAATCCAACTAACAATTTGATTTACTGCCGTAAATTGATTTTATTCCCGAATATTCCATACTCCGAGTGGCTGTAATTAAAATTTGACCGATAACAACTACGTTAATGATCTGACTTTTGGAGTCCACAATGTCTATCCTACGAAAATTCATACTATTCTTAAGCGCTGTCATTGTCTTTTTTACCTTAGTGCTAGGCATTATCAACGCGTTATCGGTCTCATCGAATATTCAAAAGCGTGTTGAAACTGAAAAACAACAAACTACAGACCAATTACTAACAATCTTAGATATAACCGACAGCCTCATGTCTGAGCGGGTTAAAAGCAGCATGAAGTTGTTACTGGAGCGGGTGAACAAGCTGGGAGCTGCAAGTTTAGGGGAGTTAACACAAGTAAACGGTGCTGATGCTTCTCAATTGACATTAGGCAGTCAGAATATCGCAAATAATTTTGACTTAGTGGATGGCTTAACTCAAGTCATGGATGGCACTGCCACCCTATTCAGCGAATACAACGGCGACTTTATTCGCATCTCTACCAATGTAATGAAAGAGGGAAAAAGAGCGATCGGCACCAAATTATCGCCTAATGGAAAGGCTATCGCTCAGATAAAAGCTAAAAAAGCCTATTATGGACAAGTGGATATACTAGGTAATCCTTACCTCACAGGCTATGAGCCACTGTTTGACACCAATAACAAGGTGGTTGGCATCGCTTATGTCGGGTATTCCGCTGATCTGTTGGCGCTAGAGAAAGCCTTGAATGAAAGTAAAATACTAGAACAAGGGTTTGCTTTATTAAGAGACAGTAAAGGCAATGTAAGACTGCATTCCAAACATGTTGACTTAAACACGATAAATCAAGCCCTTGATGGCAGTTCAGACAAATGGAGTGTCAATGTTATCCCTTTTCAAAAATGGGGTTATGACATTGTACTGGCCTATTCCTTAGAAGAAGAGCAAGGCATTTTAATCAAAGAACTAACATGGCTTTTAATCAAAATTTTAGTGGGTGGTGCCGGTGTTCTATTTAGTATTTTCTTTTTGGTGAAATACTTTGTAGGCAAACCTCTGACTAATTTTATTACTGTCATCAATAGTATTGCTAACAAAGACGGAGATTTAACGGTTAGATTTAATGAAAAAAGTAATGACGAGTTTGGCGCCATGGCCAAGGGGTTTAACTTACTGCTCAGTAAACTCCAAATCACTATCCGAGAAATTAATCAATCTACGCAAGAGCTTGCCACCAGCGGTGCTGAGTTAATGGGTATTGCAGAGCAGTCAAAACATCTCGCCAAACAAGTAACCGACAAGAGTTTAAGTATTTCAGGCTCAATTTCTATTTTACAAACTAACTCTCAAGATGTAGCGAACAATACCAAATTGGCAAATCAAGCAGCGCAAGTGTCTGATGATGAAACCAATCGCAGTGTGAAAGCCTTGGATGTCACGATCCAAAAAATACAAACCCAAGCAGATGAAATTAATAAATCAGTGGATGTCATTCAAAGTCTAGCCAAATCCAGTGATGAGATAAGTGGGGTGTTAGAAGTTATCCGCACGATTGCTGAACAAACTAACTTATTAGCTTTGAATGCAGCCATTGAAGCGGCTCGAGCAGGTGAACAAGGTCGTGGCTTTGCCGTGGTAGCAGATGAGGTGAGATCGTTAGCGAGCCGCACACAAACCTCGACCACAGAAATTCAAGCTATGATAGAGCGCCTTCAGTCAGGTAGTAAACAAGCGACAAGCATAATGACAACGAATAAAGGCATAGCCTTCGAGACAGTCAGTTCAACGGAGGAAGCCGGCCAAACACTGCGAAGTGCTTTGGAATCTGTTTCGCAAATTTATGCACTTAATGCTCAAACATCAGATTATGTCGCTCAGCAAATAAAGATTTCAGAACACATCAGCCAAGAGGTAAAAATCATTAATGACATGGGCGTCAATAATGTAGATTACGCCAACCAAGTGAGCCAAAACTGTAAAGAGTTGTTAGCAACAGTAACGAGTATTCAAAATTACTTGGCGCAATATAAAATCAAATAACGACGAGAAAATAGAGTCATAAAGAGGGGTAATTAAAACTTGAAACCGAATTTGAGGTCAGGGCAGACCTCAATTCTGAAAATAAATCGCTACCATTAATCAACTAGGCCTTTGGGCATATCATCACGCATTTCTTGCCAAATTTTGCCACTTTTAATGCCATAGGTTCTGATCACTAATGGAACCTGTTTGTAATCACCTGACTGAGCTAGTTCAAGCAATTGATGGTAATACGCTGTAGTTAATTCACGGGATTTAGGGTTTGAGAAAAAATAGCCCCCAATCCTTGAATACAAGCCTTTAAATCCATTCATCATTAACACATACACCGGATTACCTGAGGCATTGGCTAAATCATGGGTCAATTGATAGTCATTGCTCGCAAATTCGATACCATTATCTGGTGCGTCACAATACTTTTGCATTATTTCGATGGCTCTTTGCTGGTTATTCCGAATAGCACCACGTATAAACACCGCACTTAAATTCGTTCTCGCGGCCAGTAGGTTATCAACAAGTTCTGGGATCCCTTCTTCATCGAGGCGGGCAAGTGTCTCGAGTATATTCAGGCCGGAGGTTTCCCAAAAATTATTGACCTTGGTCGGTTTACCGTGTTGGATCGTTAACCATCCATCGCGAGCAAGTCTTTGTAACACCTCACGTAGGGTCGTACGAGTGACACCAATAAGTTCAGACAATTCGCGCTCCGCTGGTAAAATCGTACCGGGGGGAAAGCGTCCGCTCCATATAGATTCCACTATGTATTCTTCAGCAAACCCTGCAGGACTTTGTGCCTTATAAATCATTTATTACTCGCTTGGATGATTATGTTGTTATTATTTGTTAACTGATTGTACCAGAGGAATTTTAATCGGAACAATTAAACTTTGTTGGATGTTTTACCGCTATAATTTTACTGAGGCTCGAATGCGGTAACATTACCTTAATTTTAATCGCATAATAATATGTAAGCTTTAGATTTACCTTGCTTTTTTACGTTACACTATTTAAAACAGCTATATAATAATTCCAAGTTCTACAAGGATACTCATTTATGCAAATGTCGATACCTCAGGCCATTGCCGCCAATTTTTTAGGTAAAGCGCCCACTTGGTACAAACAAGCTATCATCGCCTTTTTAGTCATTAACCCCCTTTTATTCATGTTTGACCCCTTTATTGCAGGCTGGGCGCTTGTTGCTGAATTTATATTTACCTTAGCCATGGCTTTAAAATGTTATCCCTTGCAACCAGGGGGCATCTTATTAATGCAAGCTCTGTTTATTGGCATGACAACACCAGAACACATGAAACATGAAATGGTCGTAAACGTAGAAGTTATCTTACTGCTGGTGTTTATGGTGGCTGGTATCTACTTTATGAAAGGTCTACTGCTGTATTTATTCACCAAGTTGCTACTTAAACTTGAAAACAAAATTACTCTTTCTATCGCCTTTGCCGCAGCATCGGCATTTTTGTCTGCTTTTTTAGACGCCCTAACCGTGGTTGCCGTGATTATGACAGTGGCTATGGGCTTTTATTCGATTTACCACAAAGTGGCATCAGGTAAAGACTTTCATTCAGATCACGACCATTCACATGACGAACAATTACCTCATCCCAGTCGCCAAGATTTAGAGGATTTTAGGGCTTTTTTACGCAATTTGATGATGCATGCAGCCATTGGTACCGCCCTTGGTGGTGTTATGACTATGGTAGGAGAGCCGCAAAACCTGATTATTGCAGATAAAGCAGGTTGGAATTTTATTGAGTTTTTCATTCGTATGTCACCCGTCACTATCCCAGTTTTTATCGCTGGCCTCCTGACGACCTATACCGTTGAGAAATTTAAGTTATTCACTTACGGTGCGCAATTATCTCCCGTGGTACGTGAAATATTGACGAATTACAGCAAAAATGTAGACGAAAACCTCACTAGCCAAGACAAAGCAAAATTAGGCGTTCAAGGTTTGATTGCTGTGTGGTTAGTGATCGGTCTAGCTGGACACTTTGCAGCCGTGGGTTTGATCGGTTTATCAATTATTGTTTTGGCGACATCCATGAGCGGTATTATTGATGAGCACTCTATAGGCAAGGCCTTTGAAGAGTCTTTACCTTTTACGGCCCTGTTATGTGTATTTTTTGGGGTAGTGGCAGTCATTATTGACCAAGGTCTTTTTACGCCAGTTATCGATTGGGTACTTAGTTATGAGGGCAAAACTCAATTGGTACTATTTTATTTGGCCAACGGTTTACTCTCGATGGTCAGCGATAACGTATTTGTTGGCTCGGTGTATATCACCGAAGTGACTGCTGCACTAAAAAGCGGGGCGATTACGCGCGACCAATTTGATATGCTTGCGGTAGCTATCAACACGGGTACTAATCTACCCAGTGTCGCCACACCAAATGGCCAAGCTGCATTTTTATTCTTACTTACCTCTGCCATTGCGCCGCTCTTGCGTTTATCTTACGGCACCATGGTGTATATGGCTTTACCCTACACCATCGTATTAACACTTGTTGGCTTAGCCGGTGTTTACTTCGGATTAGAAGACATAACCTCTTGGATGTATGGCGTGCATTTAATTGAACACCACTCAGCCGCTGCCGCAGGTGGTTTAGTGACACCGGCTTCACACTAAGGTTAAGGAAGCAGTACGTATGATTAATTTTTTGGCTAATCTGGGTCGTCAACCGCTTGCATGGGTGCTGTTGTTTTCATCAGCATTATTGTTGGAGTTAACTGCCCTGTATTTCCAGTACGCTATGAATTTGCAGCCTTGCATCATGTGTATTTATCAACGCACCGCGGTGTTTGGTATACTATTTTCGGCCCTAATCCCGCTTTTACACAACAACATCCTTACACGTCTTGCTGGTTATATCGGCGTTGGTGTTTCTGCTATTTGGGGACTGTTGATAGCAATAGAGCATGTTGATTTACAAACATCTAAGTCCATTTTTTCCATTTGTGAGATTGTTCCAAATTTTCCTAGCTGGGCACCGTTGCACGAATGGTTACCTAATATTTTTGCGGCAACGGGAGATTGCGGTGATATAAATTGGTCGTTTTTAGGTATGTCGATGCCACAGTGGATGATCGTTGTTTTCGCGATTTATAGTGCCCTTTTAGTCCTGGTGCTACTGAGTAAACTAATCAATAAAAAAGCGCGTTAGCGCTTTTTTTATTTGTCATGGCTACACACCAACAGATCAGTCTAAGTCCTGCAAAGGCCACAGCGCAATATAATCCTCGAAGTCATCCAAATTAACATCGTGATCGGCAACAGTTTTACCTCTCACCGACATTCCAGCTAAGTGCATCGCCGTCTTTTTACCTTTATGTCGTAAAGGATGCCAGGAGGGTAATCCTCGTCCCTCATGCAGCCTACGATAACTGCAACTAGCAGGCATAAAAAAGATATCTTGCAGATTATCTTTTGTTAATTTCACACATTCTGGCACTAACGTGGTTCTTTGACTGTACTGCGTACACGCACAAGTTTTGGTATTTAATAATCCACAAGCAATGTTGGTGTAATGTACTTGCTCGTTATCTTTTAACTCGTCTGTACTTATTGCCTCTTCCACGTTTTCGTCATCAATAAACTTGTGCAAACAACATTTGGCGCAACCGTCACAGACGCCTTCCCATTCATCCTTAGTCATTTCTTCTAAGGTTTTAACTTCCCAGTAAGGCTTGTTCATATATTAAATAGCAACCACATCATGGCATCGCTGCGACTATCAAAATTTTTAATGGGTAGATTATAACGTTCTGACATTTCGCCTACTAAATTGTGTGTGTTGTCTTGTGGGTTAATCAATCGAGCGATTTTCATTTCAGTTAACCACCCCTCTTCTTTTATAGCGAGTAGCAAAGTTGTCATACTCATTTTTGAACAGCTTATAATAAGTTGCGTATCATCCAGCACTACATTCTTAACTTGGTTTTTACCTGCTAATTTTACAATACTCTTCAGCATATGCTCTATTTCAAGCACTCTAGATACCGTGCCCGTAGCTTCACAAATGAGAAGCTTATTGGCCGAATCAACTTCATAAGTAAAAGATAAACTCACTGGCTAGTTGACCTTGGTTGATAGGGTAAAAAAATCATGAAAACTCAGTTCAAGCACATCATTCGGACACAGCTGAGCCACCCCTTTTGGCGTACCGGTTAAAACGATATCCCCCGCTAGCAAGCTAAAGCTTTTTGATATTTCACTCAGCAATGTATTAATACTAAAAAGCATGTCCTGACTATTCCCTTCTTGACGTTGTTGTCCATTTACCGTTAACGCAAAGCGTAATTCGTTGTGATTATTCACTGCTGACTTTTCAACAAAAGGTGACATAGGGCAACTGCCATCAAAGGCTTTGGCGCGCTCCCAAGGATGCCCGTCACGTTTAAGTTCGGATTGCACATCGCGCAACGTCAAATCCAGCCCCAAGCCGTAACCCCAAATGGCCTGCTCTACTTCATCAGGGCTGGCACATTTAAGTGGCTTTGCCAGTAATACGGCAATTTCAAGCTCATTATGGCATTGACCTAATCCTTTGGGGATATCAATATTTTGACGTAGGTATATTAAACTAGTGGATGGCTTCATAAATAATATAGGCTTTTGGGGCACTGCATTATTTAGTTCTTGAACATGCATTAAGTAGTTACGCCCGACGCACACCACTTTCCCAACCGGCAAATCAATCTTCTTTCCTGATAACGCCTGATGTTGATAGTCATTATTTATTGATAAGCTCAAGTTAACTGCCCTTTTTGATTCTTTCAGACAAGTACCCAATTGATACGCCAAAGTAACTTGAACGGTTCCACTTCATTAAGGTATGGAAGTTGTCGTAAACCAAATAAATTCGACCATCATCACCATCAGGTGCCACTAAAGATGCAAATAAATCTATAGTAGGCAGATCTTGTCCGTTATATCTGCGAACGCCCAAAGATTGCCAATCGGCTAAACTTTTACGTTTTTCTTTTCCCAGGCCAACTAAAGCCATGTCAAACCCCTCTGGTACGTCAACTTGACGCCCCCAGGTTTGTTGTTCATTCCACCCTTCAGATTTTAAAAAATTTGCAATTGACGCAAATACATCTGCCGTTGAACCCCATATATCTTTTTTACCGTCTGCATCAAAATCCACTGCATAGGCTAAAAATGTGGTTGGCATAAATTGACTTTGCCCCATCGCCCCAGCCCAAGAACCTAAAAATTTATCTCGGCTAATGTGCCCTTGTTCCAATATGCTCAAGGCAGCAAATAACTGCTTCTTAAAAAAGGCTTCACGACGTCCCTCATAAGCCATCGTAGCCAGTGAGGATATGACAGGATAATTCCCCATATAGCGACCAAAGTTACTTTCATTACCCCATAAAGCCACAATAAACCGAGCCTGAACGCCATATTGCCATTCAATTTGAGCAAGCAAAGCCTTGTGCTGTTCCATTAACTCTAAGGCTTGTTTTACTTTCCAGTCAGGCACTCTGCTGCTTAAATAACGGTCGAGCGTAATTTTAGTTTCAGGTTGGTTTTTATCGGCTACAACGGCTTTTTGATGAAACTGCACATCTGAAAACTGTTGTTCCACAAATGTTTCAGAAAAGCCCTCAGCAATGGCATCTCGTTTCAGTTGGGCAACATAGTCATCAAAACTTACCTTATCATTGGCAATACTAAGGCAAGAAAAAATACATAAAATGAGTAGGCTTAATCGATATCTAAAACACATTACTCGGTCCTTTGCGCTGCTAAATGGCTTTTCAACATATTCTCTACAGGAGGAGGAAGCTGCAAATAAAATCCTTTGGTTGTTAATTCACTTCGTAACTTTTCTATATCCATACTTGCTAACTTACGATCGTTTTTTAAGGGCATAATCATCAAAAAGATAGGGGAACCAAAAGTATTCATTAAGGCTGGTGGTACTTGGGAAAAATCATCTCTCCCCGGCACATAGAGGTAGGTTTCGGCTTTTTTGCTACTTTTATACACTGCACATAACATGCAAATAACTCCTAATTATTCTTTACTAGCGCTTCACGCAAACACAAACCATCTACAGACAACAGTCTAGGTAAGAAGTATTCTCTGCGCCATCCACTAATCAAATCAGGCTCTAGTTTCATCGCTCGTAATTCATCGTACTTACACCAGCACCAAGAAATAAGTTGATTAACTTGTTTTTTAGAACCCACAATTTCATTGGGCACCGCTAGCTCTGCTGACACTTGTTGACACACTTCACGTATCGCCGCGCTGACTTTTTTAAATTGAGTAAACTCGGTTAATCTTTCTATCTTGGCAGGGTATTGCTCAGGCTCAATATCTTGACAACTTTGGATTATATTGAGCATCGCCTCACCGTGGATACGGATTTCATGATGATTAATGCCAGGCACAGCCGCCAGAGCCGCTTTGCTTAATGGATTCTTTTTCGCGATTTCAACTAAATTTTGCTCTTTGACAACAAAGTTAAGGGCAAGATCTCGTATTCTTGCTGTTTCCATACGCCACGCTGCTAAACGCTGCAATACCAGTAAGGCTTTGCCACTTAATTGCCAGTTATGGGTAATACCCAAATAAATAGCGTCCAGTGGCATCAAAGTTTGTTTCTTCATAGCCAAACTGGTCATTTCACTAAAAACCCACGCCAGCTTATCTTGCTCAAGTACTTTTGCTTTTAATTCAGGATAAAGTTGATGTAAGTAAAGGACGTCGTTTGCGGCATATGCGCATTGCTCGGCACTCAATGGCCGGGCCAACCAATCAGTACGTGACTCGCCTTTATCAACCGTGACATTGAGCATAGTTTCGACTAATTTTGCATAACCTAAAGAGGTTCCCATCCCCACGATACTTGCAGCAAATTGACTATCAAATATAGGGCTTGGCATAATTTTAAACGCATGCCAAAAGGTTTCTAAATCCTCTGAACAAGAATGCAGCACTTTTACCACGTCGGGATTTGTTAATAGGCTGATCAAGCTTGAACAATCACCCACTTTTAAGGGGTCGACTAGGACGAGTTCTTTTCCATCATACAACTGGATAAGACCTAATTGCGGATAAAGTGTTCGGGTTCTTACAAACTCAGTGTCGACCGCCAACACATCACATTGGCTCGCGCTCGCACAGAAATTTTCGAGTGCGCTGGTTTCAGTAATAAAGGTATATTGCATAGCATTCCAAAATAGTAAAAAACCGGCAGAAGCCGGCTTTTTATGGTAACACGTGGTGTTAAGTTAAAAGTTACTTATCACGAAGCTCTCTGCGCAGTATCTTACCAACATTAGTTTTAGGAAGCTCGTCTCTAAACTCAACTTTTTTCGGAACTTTGTAAGCGGTTAGATGAATACGGCAGTGATCAATCAACTCTTTTTCCGTTAAAGACTCATTCCGTCTTACCACAAAAAGCTTAACTAATTCACCCGTAGCCTCGTTTGGAACACCTACAGCAGCCACTTCGACCACATTCGGGTGCATAGCCGCCACCTCTTCTATTTCGTTAGGAAACACGTTAAAACCCGAGACTAAAATCATGTCTTTTTTGCGATCGACGATATAAAAGTAACCCTCTTCATCACAACGAGCGATATCGCCTGTTGCCAACCACCCGTCGACAATCATCTCTTGGGTCGCTTCAGGACGATTTAAATAGCCCAACATCACTTGCGGCCCTTTAACTAACATTTCCCCCGGTTCACCGAGCGCAACTTCTTTACCCGCCTCGTCAACCAATTTTATATTGGTCGACGCAACAGGTAGACCAATGGAGCCTTTGTATTCTTTAATACTAGGGGGGTTTACCGTCACCACTGGACAACACTCTGTGAGCCCATATCCCTCAAGTAAAACATGGCCTGTTACCTTCTGCCAACGCTCAGCAACGGCTTTTTGTACTGCCATTCCGCCCCCTAAAGCAAAGTTTAAGCGACTGAAATCGAGTTGATCAAAACCAGGGGTATTCAACAGACCATTAAATAGCGTGTTAACACCAGTCAAAACGGTAAAGGGGAAATTAGCTAACTCTTTCACAAAGCCCGGCATATCTCTGGGGTTAGTGATCAGCAAATTTGTACAACCATACTTAACGAAAGTCAGGCAATTGGCCTGCAACGCAAAGATATGGTAAAGCGGTAGCGCGGTGACCACTTGTTCTTTACCTGGGGTGATGGCAGTTTCAAGCACCGTAGATATTTGCTCTAAGTTAGCAACAATATTCCGATGAGTTAACATTGCGCCTTTAGATACACCAGTGGTGCCGCCGGTATATTGCAAAAACGCAATATCATCGCCGCTCAATTGCGGTCTAGTGTAGGCATGATTTCGCCCAGATTTAACGGCATCAATAAACGACTCAGCTTGTGGCAGGTGGTATTTTGGCACCAGCTTTTTGACATACTTAACGACAAAATTTGTTAGCCATTTTTTGATTGGTGGCAACATGTCGCCCAGAGAAGTCAGTAAAACCGACTTAACATTGGTATTTTTAATGACCTCACTTAGGGTATGCGCAAAATTCTCTACTATAACAATCGCTTTGGCATCAGCGTCTTTTAATTGGTGTTGCAGCTCACGAGCTGTGTATAACGGATTGACGTTAACCACAACCATACCGGCACGCAATACACCAAATAAGGCCACCGGATATTGCAGCAAATTGGGCATCATAATGGCAACGGCATCACCTTTTTTGAGTCCCGAGTTTTGTAAGTACGCAGCGAAGTGTTGTGATTGCTCATCTAATTCAGCAAAAGTCATACTTTTACCCATATTGATGTAGCTGGTATTAGTTGCATATTTCTTTATTGACTGCTCAAAAATATCAACGACAGAAGAATAACGATCAGGATCTATTTCTGCTGGCATAGTAGGGGCGTAACTTTTTAACCAGATTTTTTCCACTTTGCCTCCAGGCACAACTCATTTATCTTTGTAGCTATCATCATTACCAAACTACAAATAATTTATTAAGGGGTACGACCAGTTGATTCTAACCAAAGCAGCCGCAAAGATAAATCAACTAATAAACAATCGATTAACATTTACGCAATTTTGCCCAATAAAAAGCCATTAATGTAGTTTGATACCGAAATGGGGTCGTCCATATGCAGGTGATGATGCCCCTCACATTCAATTATGTGGCTATTTGCAACCCAGCTTTTTCGGTTTGATAGCGCTTTTTTCATGGATTCATAACCCTTATCACCCAATATTACTAGCATTGGACAGGCAATAGAGCGCATAAAAGCTTCCGCTTGGCTCTCCGTTATACGAGTAGAAGATATAGTTCGTAATCGACGGTCGGTCTTAAAAAAATACTGTCCATCTCGGGCTTCAATGTTTCTATTCACCAACAACGTTGCAGACGCTTCACTCATATCACCCGCTTTTGACCGCGCCTCTATGGTTGATTCTAGACTAGTTGGATGTTTGGCGGCAGACGAATTCGCTTTTATTCGACTTTCAATAGATTCTCTGAGTTGCGCAGGACTCGATGAGGGCTCTTTACTCATCGGTCCAAACGACTCAATTGATATCAACTGACTTACTTTTTCAGGGAAACAACTGGCATAGTAAGAGGCTATGATGCCTCCCATTGAATGTCCCATTAAGATAAAGGGAGGCCAGTCTTGGCTTTCAACTAATTCGTGAATATCGTGCACAAAGTCTATCTGATGATAATGGCTACCTTTAGCGCGATGATCAGACAAACCATGCCCGGTAATATCGATTGCCACAATGTAATAGTCAGTTAAGTACTGAGATAAAGGAATAAAACTCGCAGCATTATCTAACCATCCATGTAATGCAAGGATCATCGGTTTTTGCGGATCGCCTAAGCCCAATCCTCTCAACGTGAGATGGCTTAAGGTGAAACTTAACTCTCGCATATGTTCTCCTTTGTGCAACTTGACTCACAAGTCTGCTTTGAATTGGTAAACAGTAAGCAATAAAAAAGCGGCATTCAATTGCCGCTTTCATCGTAACACTTGCCGCTTTACGGCAAAAAAGGACCAACTATTGTTTAGCTCTTTCTGTCTTTACCGGTAAGGGTTTCGTTGCTGCGCCAGCTGGCATAGTCGCCCGCCCGGTCGAGCGAATGTATACGCCGCGAGTGTAAGGTCTGGGATACCAGCCACTCCAATAATCATAGGGCCATACATGTACTGATGTCACATCAACTTGTTGAATGTCTTGCCATAAGTAGTAATTTGCGTTTTGCAGGGTAGGAAATACGTATTTATGTTCTCCCACTAGCCCCTCTTCCAAACCAGAGAATTCACCCGTAAACGTCATACTACGACCTACTTTGTACACCATTGGATCCATGAATCCGTCTACATATACTTTAAAACGGCCAATACTTTCATCGCCTGCGATAGGACGCCCATAGCTTTTAAGGGGATAATAAACCACTTCTAGCACGGTGTTTTCGGCCTTGTTTTCAATTTTAGCCACAACCCCGCCCCAACGGGCTTTTTGCCCCGCTAACTGTGTGGATTTTGATGCGGCATCTTGGTAACTGACTAAATTCGTGCCCTCTGGCACTTGGATACGTTCAGGAATTGTTGAACAGGCCGAAACCAATAAAGCTAAGACCACTAAACAAATACGTTTATACATTGCAAACCTCGACTCGAATATATGGGACACAAACTAACATACTTTTTTGCTTAAAAAATGCCAGTCTTATTGTATTTGAACGAATAAAGGCAATTTTAGTTCACACAAAAGTATCAACGCCAAGCAATTGTTGAATATCTTGGCGTTGTTGTTCCTTCGCGATGGATTGATAAGCCTCAATTGCAACCCGCTCCTTCAGACCACCCGCACTGATCTTGTCGGTGGTTTCTCGAAACGCTTCTGCTTGCTTAAATACAGGCTCACTGCCTTGACGAAGAACCACAAGTTCTGCTGTGGCTTGAGAGCTTGGTTTATCTGGGGTGGGCGGAGGTACGCGAGCAACATCCTTCCTGGTGGCAGGCACGCCTATCGAACTAATTAACGATAATCCAGAAGACTCTAGAGCCACCTTTTCCTCACTTAATAGGTTGGTTCACTTGTGGTAGTTCCTTGCCCAAGGTAAAACTCCAAGAACTAAAATGCGGCAAACAATCGCCACTAACTAAAAAGCTATCGCAAAAAATTGTTCCAATGTGGTGATTTGCTATTCTCGGCCCGGCAGCTTTTTCCACGTGACGGTATCACGTAAATAAACAGGTTGAACGAGTTCGGCATTGCTGACTTTTCCTTGCGCAAAAAGCGCATGGGCAAGAGGCAGCATAAACTCTGCATTGGGATAAAGAATAGCCGTTGCCATGCTAAAGTTGTGCTGAGGTTGCATGTGCGGATAAGCCGCCCATCCTGTACCAACACCAACTACTGGATTGTTTGTAGTCATCAACTCAATAGCAGACTCGGGTGGCAACACTTGTTCTGCGCCTTGCAAGATGGCAAGTCCATCTTGAGCAATATAATGAGCAAAATATACCTCACCCATCCGAGCATCAATCGCGCAATAGACCTCTTGAGCATCTTGTGTCACAATCGCCTGCTGCGCCATTGCCGCTAAAGTAGAAACCCCTACTACCGGCAATTCAGAACCAAGTGCCAAACCTTGTAATATCCCTGTTGCAATACGTACCCCAGTGAAACTACCTGGTCCTTGCCCAAATCCTAAAAAATCGAGTTGATTTAATACTGCGCGCCCTTCCTTTAACACCTCGTCGACCATAGGTAATATGCGCTGACTGTGTTGTTGAGGGCATATTTCAAACCGGGTCAACGCTTGCCCCTGAATCTGCAGGGCGACCGAGCAGGCTTCTGTGGCCGTATCAAGCAACAAACAATTCATGAATTTTCCTCTTCACTATTTAACTGGTTTAAAAAAGCCACGGCTTTAGACAAATCACGGGTACGTTGCATATTGGGTAAACTGCCAACAAAAATTTTTCCGTAATCTTTAGTGACTAAACGATTATCACAAATGACCAAGACACCTCGGTCGGTTTCATCTCTAATTAATCGACCCGCCCCTTGTTTTAACGCGATAGCGGCTTGTGGAATTTGAATCTGACCAAAGGGGTTCCCACCTGATTTACGACAATCTTCTATACGTGCTTGTAACAGAGGATCATCCGGCGATGCAAAAGGCAGTTTATCAATTAATACGCAAGTCAGATCATCTCCACGTACGTCGACCCCCTCCCAAAAAGCCCCGGTGCCGAGTAATACTGCTTTTTTATTACTCAAATACTCGTCTAACAAGGCACGTTTGGTGGTAGACCCCTGCACCAATAAGGGATTATCTACTTTATCTTCAAGTTGGGCTGCGATCGCTTTTAAGGTTGCATGACTGGTAAATAGTAAAAAGCAGCGCCCCCGGCTGGCTTTGATCAATTGGATAGAAATGTCCAACAAGGTTTCACGCATTTCTCGCGCATTAGGTTCAGGCAAAAAACGCGGAACACATAACATTGCTTGATTGGGGTAATCAAAGGGACTCTCTAAAGACAGCGTTTGCGCGTCTTTTAAGCCCATTTGACGTTGAAAGTGAGTAAAGGCGTTATCTACCATTAAGGTAGCAGAAGTAAATACCCAAGCACGCTTCGGCTCAGCAATAAAATGGGCAAATTTAGCCGCAATACTCAAAGGCGTAAGATGCAACACGATGTGACGCTGAGTGGTTTCGTACCACAAACTCACACCCAGCTGTTCAGTGTTAGTTAAACGGTCTAACTTACCTTTGGACTCGTGCACACGCTCGTAAAGATTATCAAGATCTTTGTCTCGGCCAATATGTAATTTAGTCACTTCAGCTAACACCGCCAAGCTATCCGTTAGCTTGCTAATGTGCAACTGTATCTCTTCACTGAGCAACATCTGGCGCCAATTGCCTTTTTGCGGAGTTTCAGGAAAAAACAAACGTAAGTCTGCCACTATCATCTTACATTTATCTGCCGCTGTGCTGAGCTGTTTGGCATCTTTTAGCACCGTGCGATATACCACTTCAATATCACGACAAATATCGTGCAACTGACGACTTGAAAACGTTTCTCCAAAATATTCACTGGCGATATCGGGTATCTGATGAGCTTCATCAAACACAACTAGATCCGCTTCTGGGATCAGTTCGCCAAACCCCGTATCCTTGAGGGCCATGTCGGCAAAAAACAAATGATGATTAACCACCACTAAGTCAGCATCAAGGGCTTTTCGCCGTGCTTTAACCATATAGCAGTCTTCATAATCTGGGCAGTCTTTACCTAGACAATTATCTGCCGTAGAAGTAACAAAAGGTAAGACTTTAGCATCCTCAGCAAGGCCCTTCATTTCACCCATATCACCGGTTTTCGTGCTCGACGACCACCGTTTTACTTCACTAAGCTCCCCCATCACATTAACGTCTAGCAAGGTACTATTACCGCCATGTTGACGCAGTCGATGCAAACACAAGTAATTTGAGCGGCCCTTTAACAAAGCGACTTTGGCTTTGCTGCCTAAGGCCTTTTTAATTAGAGGTAAATCACGATGAAATAGTTGTTCTTGTAGGTTTTTTGTTCCGGTCGAAATAATGGTTTTTTTATCAGACTCAATCGCCGGCACCAGATAAGCGAAGGTTTTACCGGTACCCGTGCCCGCTTCTACGATCAACGGCACCTTGTCTTCAATGCATTTTTCAATTGCCACCGCCATATCAGTTTGCGCTTGGCGCGGCACAAAGCCAGCAATGGCATGTGAAAGACGACCATCAGCAGAAAATAAAACAGAGGATTGTGACATAAGACCTGATTAAGAGGATTAAGATGATAATTCGGCGCTAAGTATGCCAAAAACGTGCTCAACAAACGAGTAAAAAAGCGAATAAACTCAATCATGTAGCAGGATCTTACGTTGGTCTGATTATGACTTATTTATTTTTTCTGCTGCTTTAGGCCAAATTTTGTCAATCTTGCAAATCGAGATGAGACAAACCAAATTAGTCCACTATTTAAAAATGTGCTGCTGCACAAATTACATTTTTTACAATTCTTTTGCTCAGCTTCGCTCAACAACAGCACTTTGCATTTTATCAAGGTAAGCAAATTAGCAGGAAGCGATTTAACGCAGAAGTAACAGACATGGTGAAATTCAACAACTTAAAAATTAGGCAGCACATACAACGCAATTAATCCCTCATCTTCATTCTGCCAACAATGTGCTAATTTTAACTCCCCCTCAAATTGCAATTTAACTTAGATAAAGAAAGCGACAAAAGTCGCTTTGTATGTTGCCAATTTCTTTTTTCGTGCTATTTTCTGGCGCAACTTTTTTTGGAGAACGCTCATGCCTAAAGCCAGTGAAATTAAAAAGAACGCCGCAGTTGAACACAACGGCAAAATCTATCTCGTCAAAGATATTAATAAATTAACCCCAAGTGGCCGAGCTGGTGCTAGTTTGTACCGCATGCGTTTATACGAAGTGGCAACAGGTGCCAAAGCTGATGAAAGTTTTAAAGCCGATGAAATGCTCACAACCGTTGATTTTAGCCGCCGCAAAGTGACCTTGTCATACATCGATGGTGATGAATACTTCTTTATGGATAACGAAGATTACACCTCTTATCCCTTAGGCAAAGACACCATTGCTGATGAAATTTTATTCATCACCGAAGAAACCAAAGGTTTACAAGTCTTATTAGTTGAAGGAGGTCCAGTCGGTATTGAATTACCTGCAGCTGTTGATTTAGTTATTGAAGAAACTGACCCTTCTATCAAAGGTGCTTCCGCCAGTGCGCGGACTAAACCAGCAAGATTAACAACCGGTTTAACCATTCAAGTGCCTGAATATATTTCAAGTGGTGAAAAAGTCAGAGTTAACACTGAAGAAAGTAAGTTCATCAGCCGCGCTGACTAAGCTCTGGGATTGACAAACAGACTAAGCCGACTGATGTCGGCTTTTTAATGCGACAAATTAAAATACCCAAACTCGATAATCCCACGGCGACAAATGAAGTATTTCCTTATCTTCGTAGCAAAAAACTTCCTGACTAAAAAAGTCAGTGTAAGTGCTGTGTTGCAAAGGCCTGGTAAATTGTATTTCGCGCTCATGTGCCGATAAATTTAACACCACTAAAACGCCACCATTTTCATCTGCACGGATAAAACTCAGCACATCACGCGGGCAAGTATTCGCAATGTGCCGCATAGTCGCGCCCCATTGACCGTTCGCTAAGGCGGTGGTCGATTTTTTAAGATGGATAAGCTTGTGATAAAAATCGCCTAATTCATGGGCTTGCCACCGGATAGGATCTCGCTCAAAAAAAGCTAAACGCTTTGCGTTACCCGCTTCTTGACCGTTATAAATTAACGGCATTCCATCACCTACGAAAGACAATATTATGGCCGCTTTTAAGCCATCTCCAAACTGCTCAAACTCAGTGCCGTCCCAGGCATTTTTGTCGTGATTACTGACGAAGGTCATTTTAATTGCTTCACGAGGATAAGATTTTTCGTGCCAAGAATAGTACTTAAACAACTTTTCTATTTTACCTTTGCCCATACAAATTGCGTGCATGACTTCATTCCAAGTCCAGGCATAGGTCATGTCAAATCCAGCATAATGCATATCACGAGTTTCCCACTCGGCGAGCATTAACACCGGTTTAATTTGTTCCAGCGATTGCCTCACTGTCACCCAAAAATCACTTGGCACCATGCCAGCCACATCGCAGCGATAGCCGTCAATATCGGCCTCTTCAACCCAGTATTGCATGGCTTGCGCCATATACTCTCGTAATGCTACTTTCGTGTAATCAAAATCGATAATGTCATCCCAATCCCACCAAGGAGTAGGATGAAACTCTCCCTGATAATCAGTGCTATACCAATCAGGGTGCTGCTCAACTAAGACATTATCCCATGCGCTATGATTAGCGACCCAGTCGACTATCACGTACATACCATGCTCATGAATCGCCTCAACCAAGGCTTTGAAGTCCGCCAATGAGCCAAACTCAGGATTGATCGCTAAATAGTCTCGCACGGCATAGGGGCTACCTAAAGTACCTTTCCGATTTTTAAGGCCTATGGGGTTAATGGGCATCAAATATATAATATCAACGCCCAATTCTTTTAATCGAGGCAGCTGAGCAATCACCGCGGTAAAGGTGCCCTCATGAGTAAACTGGCGAGTATTAATTTGATACATCACCGCATTTTTACACCAAGATGGGTGTTTAAGGGTGACGGGATTCTGCGGGGTATGAGGGCTAGTTTCCGATTTATTGAGGGGCATTATTTACTCCTTTTTTGACATGGTAACTGTATCTATCCTGTCAAAGAAGCGAGCATAAACCAAGTAAAAGCCGAAAATTGATACTTTACTGCAGGCCCTGATGCGAAGTAGTTAACATCAGGCCTTGATCATTTTACTTTTTGAGATGATTGTAAACTGATCACCACCGACTTATAGGCAGGCGTATTGCTTTTATCGGCCACGCTACCCAGCGGAATAAGGTCGTTCGTTTCAGGATAATAGGCCGCCGTGTTGCCTCTTGGAATATTATAAGGCACCAAGGTAAAGCCCCTGACTTGCCTAACAGTGAGCACATCATTTGGCCAGTGACTTTGAATATTCACTTCTTCGCCGACTTTAAAACCCAATTCAGCGATATCCTCTTCATTGGCAAACAGTACCTTGCGGCTGCCGTGAATGCCACGATATCGGTCATTATCGGTATAAACAGTCGTGTTAAATTGGTCATGACTTCGAATGGTCATCATCAATAATTGCCCCGCAGGTAACTGGGTGTCATTGATCGCGTGCACCACAAAATTCGCTTTCTGAGTACTGGTATTAAACTGACGTTTATCGCGTACCGCATTGGGTAATACAAACTCGCCCAACTGTTCTATGCGTTGATTAAAGTTTTCAAAACCGCTAATGACCTTGGCGATCCCGTCACGAATTAAGCGATAATCATCGCGCATTGCCAACCAATCGACCTTACTGTGAGGCAAAACCCGCCTGGCTAATTCAGCAACAATAGTTATTTCGCTTTTTAGTTTGCTGCTCGCCGGTGGTATTTTACCATGAGAGGTTTGCACCACTCCCATAGAGTTTTCTACTGTAACGGTTTGAATACCACTGTGCTGGCGATCAATTTCAGTTCGTCCTAGAGCAGGTAAGATTAAGGCCATTTTTCCCGTGTATAAATGAGAGCGATTCAGTTTAGTGGATACTTGCACAGAGAGTTTACATTGCGCTAAGGCGGGTTCAGTCGCAGAATGATCCGGCATTGCCCGATAAAAATTACCTCCCATGGCAAAAAACACCTTAACCTTGCCTTCTTGCATCGCACGAACTGTCTCAACCGCATCAAAGCCATGCTCCCGTGGCACCGTAAACTGATAATGCGCCTCCAAGGCATCTAATAAAGATGCGCTGGGTTTCTCCCAAATCCCCATCGTGCGATCTCCTTGCACGTTACTGTGTCCTCTAACCGGGCACACCCCCGCTCCTGCTTTCCCTAAATTGCCCTGCAACATCAAAAAATTGGTCATGAGCTGAATATTGGCTACAGCATTTTTATGCTGTGTCATGCCCATAGCCCAACAACAAATGGTTTTATGTGATTGGCACGCGATGTCAGCAGCTTGGTGTATTTGCCTGCGACTCAAACCACTATGCTGTTCGATATCAAGCCAAGACGTGCTGAGAATATCGTGCTTAAATGCCTCATAGCCATAGCAATATTGTTCAATAAAATGCTTATCTAATACACCTTGACCTTGTTCATCTCGCTCAATCAACTCTTTACACAAACCCTTTAAAAATGCCACATCACCGTTTATTTTAATGGGCAAGTACAGATCGCGAAGTGCGGTACCTTGGCCAATCACCCCGCTGACTTCTTGTGGATTTTTAAAGCGCTTTAAGCCGGTTTCATCTAAAGGGTTAATGGCAACAATTTTGGCCCCCTGTCGCTTAGCAGCCTGCAAAGAGCTGAGCATGCGGGGATGGTTAGAGCCTGGGTTTTGCCCAAAAATAAAAATCGCCTCGGCCTGTTCTAAGTCTTCTAAAGAAACGGTGCCTTTACCCACTCCGATAGTCTCACCCAAGCCAACACCACTTGATTCGTGACACATGTTTGAGCAATCAGGCAAATTATTAGTGCCAAATTGCCGCACAAACAATTGGTATAAAAACGCAGCTTCATTGCTGGTTCGGCCAGAAGTATAAAAAGCCGCTTGATTGGCCGAATCTAGTTCTTGCAATTGCTTGGCTATTAGGTCGAGGGCCTTGTCCCATGAAATTGCTACGTAGTGGCTTGCCCCCGGGTTTAATATCATCGGCTCAACCAAACGGCCTTGCTCGTTAAGCCAGCGGTCGCTTTGTTGTTTTAACTGGGCAATACTGTTTCGCGCAAAAAAATCTGCTGTTACACGCTCAGTTGTAGCTTCATCGGCCACGGCTTTCGCGCCGTTTTCACAAAACTCAAAGGTGGCACGTTTAGCCAGAGGATCAGGCCAAGCACATCCAGGACAATCAAAGCCTTTGATTTGATTTAATTGACTGAGCAGTTTGCCCCCTTCGACCACCCCCGCTTTATTAACGATATTGCCAAAGGCAGATAAAACAGCGGGAACTCCAGCTGCCCACTCTTTGGGCTTACCTACCTCAAGGTGCTTAATATCAATTTTATTACTCATAGCCTTTGACCTAAACCTTTAATAAATGCGGGTTACTGTATACGTTGTAACCGTGTTTTTTTATAAAACCTACCAAAGCAATTTCTGTTTCACTGGCCAATTGCACAGCAAGACTGGAAGGCGCGCCAAAGGCCAGTACATAACGAATATTTGCCATCGCCGCTTTTTGGATCATTTCAAAACCCACACGCCCACTTAAAATAAGTCCGATCGGTGGAGACACGGCCAGGGTATTTTCGGCTAACAATAAGCCAGCATTCGCGCCAATGATCTTATCTAGCGCATTGTGACGGCCCACATCTTCTCTGACATCAAGAATGCGCAGTTGTTCGTCAAATAAGGCCACTCCATGATTACCACCGGTTTGCTGAAACAAAAGCTGTCGTGCCATTAACTTTTCTGCTACCGCGCAAATATCAGCATGCTGCAATAACTTTTGTTCGTTGATGACCTCGGTGGTTTTGTTCTCCAGTAGGGCCAATAGCTCTTCAATACTTTGCTGACCACATACGCCGCAGGCAGAATTAACATATTCTTGGCGTTGATGCTGAGCGAGCTTAACCGTCGCCTCCTTGACCACACTGACGAGTATCTGATTAGACCCAGTATTTTTTAAACGGCCTTGCCCCATATAGTGGATGGTGTGAATAAACGCTAGGGAAGTAATAAGACCACTAGTGTATAACCAGCCTCTGACCAGATTAATGTCATCGCCAGGGGTGCGCATTAAGGTCGCAAGAAGTTGCGGGGACGGGTCGGGTGTTGAAAATTGTTTGAGCCAAATCTGTAAGGGCTCTTCAGAAATAAGCGCGTCGTCAACTTTACATGAAGTCCACCTAGCGCCTTCTATTTGGCTGTATTTTTCAATTGGAAAACGAACAGTAGTTGTCGACATAACTCACAAGGTAACCTCAAATAATAGGCCTAAGCTAACCCAGCTACTTAATAGGGTAAAGTGCTTAACCCCATAATTAAGATCCAGCCGGCAAAAAATAGTTTTAGGTTTCTTGCTGAAAAATATAAGACCAGTCTTTTGGCCAAAATACCGCCAACAATCGCGCCAGGTCCAGCAAATAATACGATCGGCCAGTAGACAGCTTGGCTAATGAATACATGATAAATAATACCTGACCACACGGTGAATGCGCTGAGGATGACCGCACAAGCAATGGAAAATGTGACATTAAAGCGACGCAAAATTAAGTAAACCGCTATTAATTCACCTACGCCAATAGACAAAACGGCCGTAATTGCCCCGCCAATCAGCGCGATTAGTGGCAAAAATATAAGGTCTCTTGCGACTAAATCTTGATTGAATTGGATTGCTTTCATGAGTGGCACTGTGACAAATATAGCCACAGCCAAGATGATCGAAAAAATCCCAAAGAGTAAATCTAAACTTTCATGCTCAGTCACAATTCCTAAGGTATCTTGAAAATATTGCACCAACAACACACCCAAAATTGAAGTCGGAATGGTCAGATACAATACCGGATACAAGCCTTGCCATTGATGAGCAAGCTCGCCCTTGACCTGGTGAAGTTTTTGATAAAAGGCCCACCAAGTTAGAGCGCCGGCAGTCATCCCACAACATTGAATGGCAAAACTAGTTGATACCGCGGTTATCGCAGAGAAATTTAATTGACTAAAAAAGGGCATAAAGACCACTCCACCGCCCGCTCCGGTTGAATTAGCGAAAATAGCACCAACAACACCCAAAAGGCTAAAACCAACGTAGTCAAAAAATAGTGCCATCGGTTCTGCCGTAGTAAGAAATACCACCAGCCAAACCACAACTAATAACAACCGTATTTGCAGTGCAGATATTGAACGGAACATTCCGATTACTTTCCTCTTAGCCAACCAAAGCAGCGCGCGGACTTTGCCAGATTTACCCTGTCTAGGCAAAGTAATTTGCAGTATTGGTGTCGCAACTACTACTCGCTATTTGCCGTCAATAAACTATTTTTACTCTTTAAAATATGCGCACCTGTACGCAGTAGGGTGAACGAAAGTTCAACTCTTTAAACTTATCCACTCCGCTTTAGTTGAAAAGCCCTTTGATTCTTGGAAAGATGATGGTTGAAAGAACGATCTACAATGACATCTCAGTGTTAACCTTACGACCAAATCGTTCGGCTAATTGGCAACAAACAAAGTATTTGATAGGCATTATTGCAGTGTTTGTGTCGTTTATAGCCCTAATATGGGCAGCACTGGGCATATGGATTATTCTGCCTTTTGCAGGTTTAGAAGTAAGTTTGCTGGCTTTTTTACTCTATCGTGGTTCTCGCTCGACGTACCGTAAACAGGTCATTACCATTGACCATCGAACGATAAAATTTGAAGCGGGGATCACCTACCCCGCCTGTTTTTATCTATTTGCACTTGAAGATAGTAGCTTACATGTCACTGAGGCAACCTTGCCTTTTGATTTCTGTGAGTTGTACATTAGAGATAAAAATCACAGCGTTTCCTTGGGCCAATTTCTTAATCAAGACGACCGCCTATTGGCCATCAGTTATTTGCAACAGGCAGGGGTTTATATTCAAAATGAACGGTGGTGGCTACAGCGCAAATAACAGTTCAAAAGCGCAGTACATTTATAAAATCGTTACTCAGGCCCCCCTTGAGACCTTGCGTATACACCGCTTGCAAGGCTTCTGCTCCGGCATGTTCTTTCACCTCAAGACGCTGTTCAATCAACGCTAAAAAGCTTTGCCACGCTTGTGCGTAGTGCTGAGCAAACCCTTGTTGCCCCCATTCTTGCGTGCGTTTTTTAACTTGAGCTGGTGCAAAAAACATCTCGCCCTCAACGTTATCTTTAGGCTTGTCTTGCTGAGCATCAACGTCGGTGACACCGATAAAAATGGTTCTGGCAAGTTGCGCTGAAAATTGTTGTTGTAAACTCAGTATCAAGGGCTTATTTCCGGCAAAATCTAGCAGCCAGGTTGATTTATCCGTTCTTAATTCAGCAAGTTGCTCATAACTTAAAACACGATCGTAACAGCCTAATTGCTCGGTAAAGCGTTTGTTCGATGCTGACGTAAGACCAATAACATCGTATTGGGCCGCTCTGTTGGCCTTATGTTTATGCAGCAAATGGGCAGTACCGTAAGCCGTTTTACTTGAAGCACTGGTTAAAATCAGTTGCTGTACGTCACTAGCAATTTGCTCTGCGACAAAATCATCCAGGACAAACGAAGTCATAAATAACGGACGAATATTCATTTGTATCGCTTCTTTTGCTGGATCGTAACCTGGGTCTTGCGCACAACGTAGATAATTATCATAGACCGGAGAAATACTCTTACGAGCTGGGTGGGCATCAAAAAAACCGTGAGGCGATACTTTACTGGGTTTTACTAGCCAGTGAGACGCCATAGGTAAGTAACCAAATAATCGTTCACCAAGCTCAATACCTTGGCAGTTAGAGTACACAACAGTGGCAAATCCCCACATGGGCACAATGCCATAACCTTCGCCAGCTTGAAAAAAGCCCCAATACCCCATTTTGTCGCCTAACAGGGCATAAGTAATGTTGTTAGCTGAAAAGCCAAAGGTGTCCACTTTAAGCAATACTTCACCTGCAGGAATAGCGCCGAGATCAAGCGTTTGCTCCACAATTTTTGTTTGCGATAGATGGCTTTTGTCTACCCATATCTGTTGGGTAGTTATTGAATTGGCGGTCATTATTTTTACTCTAACTGAAAAGTCTTGAACCCATAGTAAGTGCTTTCGGCCCCTTGCGGCATCATCCTTTTGAATAGGCAAAAATAAACCGATTTAATTAATGCTGTGGGGTGCTGACTTCAGCACCTTGCAAGTGGCATCGAAACAAAACCAAGGGATGACAGCTCAGGCCTTTAGGCCGTTTCACTGGCTTGCTGATGTATAGCGCTTACCAATTCTTTGGGGATCATGAGCGAACTGGCTAATCTATCAAGGTAGACGCCTGACGCTGATTGGCGTAAATCGATGGCTAAAACAGAGGCGGCATATACTTCCACCGCGGTTTCAGCATTAGGTACTGAATTGACTAAAGCATCAAGGGAGAGGGGCTTGCGCAATTCGTCAAACAAACTGGCTTTGTCACTGATGCTAAGCGTTAAGTTATCAACTTGTTGATAGATACGCTGCCTTTCGTTTTCATCAATATGTCCATCAGCATTAGCTGCTGCGATCATCGCTCTGAGCAGTAACATTTGACCTTGACCAGACGCTTCGTCATGAATCACTTTTTCAAATTGTTGTTTCGAAATACTGGCTGGCGAATAGGTTAAATTGGCTTTTGGCTCAGAAGGAGTATAACGAGAAACAGCCTCCTGGCGACTCGCCCGAGATGGCGCACTCGGGTCGGGCGTAGATTGTTGAGCATTTTTTTGCGAATAAGACTGATATGCTTTGTAAGCCACTGTGCCAATGGCCGCCAACGCACCAAGTTTCAGCGCACTTTTACCAACACTTCGTCCTTTTTTACTCATCAACGCCCCTGACAATGCTCCGCCCGCAACACCGCCAGTAAAACCTGTCAATAAACCACTTTGCGTTAAACCTTTGATAATACTGTCGAAATTTTTCATCTTATGATCCTCTTACGTTTACAAAATAATACGTAAAAACCAGCAATTAGATGTGACTAATTTGTAAACAAATATGCAGCGACTTGGGCGCAACGCCCCTTGACCGACGATATAGGGACTGACTGCCATGTTATTGTTGATTTTTGATGGTGAAATGCGCAAAAAATCTCGAACAAAGGTCAATTGTGCGGTAATTATGGTAAGGCTAATTTGCTTTAAAGGTGAGCAACGACGATCCATGCTTGATGAGTGCGTTGAAGACAAAACGCTTGCCTCCCCTGTTGAGGGTTGCTCAGCGCTAAATGTTGTCGACATAAGTTTTTTTTGTGCGTAATGGCCTGCTTCTTACGCACAAAAAACGGCGATCCTTGAGGCTATCATTGCTGCCTGCGTGAAACGCTCCATATCTCCAATGGGGACTATTTATTGCGCAGATGCGACACTGAGTCCAAAATTTTATTCGCACCTTCTTGAATATCATGAATCACTTGGTTGGTGGCTTTGAGTCTTTCTACAACGTCAGAAGCTGTTCCCCTACCGGCATTGATCGTATCAACCGATGTCTTGGTTAGCGCCTCGTTTTTCGCGACAACCCGGATAATTTCTTCTGTGGATTTAGACGTTCGCGACGCCAACTCTCTGACTTCATCAGCCACCACAGCAAAGCCTCTGCCTTGTTCGCCGGCTCGAGCTGCCTCAATAGCCGCATTTAACGCCAAAAGATTGGTTTGATCAGCAATACTACTGATTGAATTAACCATCGCACTGATGGCATTCGACTGTTCTTCTAAGGCATCAATATTCTCAGAAGCTATTTTCATTTGCTCAGACAATTTTTCCATCACACCAGCGGTTTCTCTCATTAGTTCAGCCGCTTTGGAGGCGTACACCCCTGTTTGTTCTGAGGTATCATTTGCTAAAATTGCCGCACTATTGACTTGCCGCTCTCTCATCACTTGCGGTGTGATATTGGTCGCAAACTTCATAATTTTATAAAGTTTACCGTAGCTATCGAATATCGGATTGTAGGACGCTTCTAACCAAAGCTCTTGACCTTGCTTATCAATACGCTTGAACCGCGAAGCGATAAAGTCTCCTCTATTAAGGCGTTGCCAAAAATCAATGTACTGCTGACTGCTGCGCTCTTCTTCAGTACAAAACATTCTGTGATGTTTGTGCTGGATTTCCTTTAAAGAGTAACCAATCGTTTTAAGAAATAGTTCATTTGCGGTGATAATTTCGCCACTGGGCAAAAACTCAATAACCGCCATTGAGCGCCTCAGGGCTTCAACCAAATTTTCGTTTTGCCTAGAATGTTCAATCGTCCTGGTTAAATTAGAGCCAAAAACATCAAAACTCTGACACACTCCCGCTTGATTTAGAATGGGTTGTAAAACGACTCTAAGCCATACCACTTGATTATTACTTTGAAGTTCAACCGCCCCAGCCCAATGTTCCTTTTGGCTAATTGCATTATTTAACTCTTTGTAGTGATTAGTGACCCGCGCGTGACTAGGTACTAAATTCGTTAGCGACTCGGTGATCAAACGTTGCTCTGTCAGCCCAGTTTCTTGCACAAATAAGGTGTTTACTGAAGTGATAGTGCCACTCACATCCAAAGTAAGATGCAACATTTCTGAATGAAGACTATCAATAATTTGTAATAAAGGACTGAGTTTCGCTTCTGCGTCAGCGAGTTGCTGTTTAAGTAGTTTATTGAACATTATGGACTGCCTAACGTATTGGTTCACTAACCTTAGTTATTGGCGTAGACAAGTCAAGTGCTCAGTTTAAATTTTAAACACACTGCCATTAGCTCAAGTCCATCAGGTGTACCATACTGACGTGGCATGGACCTAATAGATAAAAATTGAATTGTTAAATGAGTTTGGTTTTGGCACACTAAACTCATTCAAAAAAGACGCTTGTTGCACAACTAAAAAAGTAACCGCGCATCCCCGTTCAGAAGTGCAGGTTACTTATTTTTACGAGTTTCAAATGCTTTTGTACTCATCTTTGACACTTGCTCCCAAGCCTCGTTTGGTACCAAAAAAGATAAAGCGTAGTGAGCCACTTTCCAATTATCTGCGTGGCGTATCAACACACCTGTGCCTCGAAATCGTCCCCACTTCGGGGACTCGGTTATTTCATCAAACCAAGCTGTGTTGCCGTCTGGGGAGTACTGGATATGACGCTCAACTGGAAAATAAGTCCATCCACCTTTGTTAAACCCTGTTTCAACATAGGCATCAAACTCATCTGGGCGGGTCCATCGCTCCCAGTCATCGGTGCCCATAAATACCCCATCCTCAGTAAACAATGCCAGGTAACGATCCTTTTGTGCTTTGCTGGCCGCGTCGTGTAAGTCGTCTAACACTCTATTGATTTTTGAATCATCTGCTGTGGTTTCGCTGGCCCCTGCATAAAATTGTGTGCCAACTAAAACCAGACAAGTACCGACTACCATTTTTATAAACCTAGTTTTGAACATTTTGTTGCTCCGAAATATTTTACCATTATCAAGCCTGATTGAATGCGATGTTAAGATGAAAGTCCAGCTTGGCTGATTCGCCCGACATTATTTGAATGGCGGCGGCCTGATAGGAACCAATGGATTTATCTGATTGAAAAAAAAAGCGATACTATGACCAAGGGAACTAGCAGTCTTAAAGTTGGCTCATTGCGCAAGTAACCGTAAAAACGAAAACGCCCTGAGGCGCTTTCGCTAAATGGGCTGGTAAAATTATTGAATAGTGGACTTAGGCTGTGAACGGGAGACCCGTTTGGCGTTAACGACATTTTTAAGTGACATAGCACTGCTAAAATCAGCAAAATTCATCCCTGACATACTGATCGTCATTGAAGAATACACCCGTTTTGACCACAAAGAATTAAGCGAATCTGCCGGCTCTCTGCCAATCATCTTTGTCAAATAGTCCTGATAACCGTTAATCCCTGCATACCCACGAGCACCAATGCTAATCAATGTGCCATCCACGTAATTTTCTAGTACCGAATCACTTATAAACTGACTTATTTCTATATTATCTACATTTATAGCATTGCCGGACAAAGGGGCAATAATGTTCCATGATAACAAGGGTTCATTCGCATAATTTGCATCTAACGATACAACCACATAATCATAACCATAATTATCTTCAACGGCATAATTACCTGGGCCATCAATAATCTCCACAAGCGCTAAGTAGTCGAGCTCAGGCTTTTGCAAATAAAAGTTTTGATAAAGATTATCAGTATAGACCGCTGAGGAGGTCAATATTAGGGCCAAATCGACGCCCTCGACATCGTAAATATCCGTAAAGTCGTAAGCATCAATGGAGTAGAAATCAACTTCATCAGCTTCAAAACCGTAGACGTCATTTGAATAATTGTGATCGTAGTTTCTAAAATAACTGTTTCCCTCAATCCAAGAATAGACTTGAACATTAGGGTCATCTGCACTAATTGACAAAGGTACGCCTGGTAGGTTTGCTTCGACCTCTGACACGCTTGCAATATCATTTACTATTGCCCCGAACGCTTCATTTTGGATCGTTTTCACAAACGCAGTAACCAAAGGCCATTGCCCTGCGGAATTCTGACAATATTCTACATTCGAGAAAAACACAGAGCCTACCTCCATCTGCATGTTTCCAGTAGACCGTACTCCAGAAAGTCTGGCCGTTTCAACAAAAGCGTTGACTGGTAAATTGACTTTCAGATCCGAAGTTTGACATGTGCACGAGCTCTCATCCTGATTGTACAGTACAACTTCATCTGCGTTTATCATTGGATGATCGATAAAAGTGCGCATATAGACAGGGTGCGTATTGGCGACTAAATTAGTGTCGCGCATAATGGTTGAAAATGTGACTGTACTAGCGCTGCTTTTGTATTCTACTTGGCCGTTCGCATTGGCCATGATGATTTTCTCATTTGACATATCATTTTTGTGAATGATGATGGCAGCATCAGTAGCAGGCGTTACCTGCCCACAAATGTTTTCGTATTTCAGGGTGAGCGATAGTGTGTTTTGTGTACTTCCACCGTTACCACCAATTGATCCAGCACCACCACCACAACCAATTAATAATAAGCTGACGCCCGCTACAACAGATAATTTATACATCTAAGTTCCCTTTATTTATGGGTGGTATTTATTCTCGACGTGAAAGTAGCAAGAGCCCTAAATAAACGCAATATTTTCAATTGTTGGGCGCCCTAAAACTGTAAATCACTTTAAGTGTCGACCACCATCTAAGGACATTGTGCGACCAGTGACATAATCACTGTCTAATAAAAAGTTTACCGCTTTGACCGCTTCTTGTGCTCCCGGGCATATTTCTAACAATGATTTTTTTAAGGCTTTTTGTTTGTAAACGTCGTCATCATGCTCATTAAACATCAACAAAGCAGGCGCAATGGAGTTCACTTTCACTTTGGGTGCCAAGGACGCCGCAAACGACAAGGTTAAATTGTGCAAAGCAGCTTTACTCGCGGCATAAGCGATGTGTTTTTTACTGCCCTTTTCATGCACGTAATCAGTCATATGAATAATGTCAGTGACCCCATCACTTTGGGTAAGCAATGATTGAAACGCTAAATTCATCTGATAAGGTGCGCTCGCATGCACCTGCATCATGCGATTAAAAAGCGCTGCTGGTTCGCCATCATCACTCTCCGCTGCCCAATCAGAAGCATTGTGAATAATGCCCCTAAGTGCACAGTAATGCTGTTTAACATAGCCAATAAAGTCATCTATTCCGCCTTGCGTCGAAAAATCTGCTTGCACCAACTTCAAGCCTTTTTCACGCAATTGTTGATGTGAATCGTGGTTTTTTCGATAGCTTACTAAAACTTCATAGCCTTTTTTGCATAAATTTTCAGCAATCGCTAAACCAAGACGCTGAGTTCCCCCAGTAATGATGATAGAATTAGGCAATTGATTGTCCTCTTTTTAATTTTTAAGTAATCCGAAATCAGCTTACTTACGTTTTGGGTCCTATGGTGATCAGAAATAAATCACAAAAATTAAATTTGCCTAACACTCATTGTGCCTCAGGCGTATTCCGAAGGAACTATAAATGTTAAAAACCAAAGTGGTGTCAGTACGAGATTCACTTTCTGAACAAGCAATAGCGGTGCGAAAGGCCTTGATTGACCAAGGGCTTGAAACCCCCATGGTTGATAATGGCTTAACTGACGCGGAAAAACGTTCGCGCATTCAAAGTGCTATGCAACAAGTTATGCAGACTTTGGGTTTAGATTTAAACGACGATAGCTTGTCCGATACGCCACTTCGCATTGCAAAAATGTACGTCGACGAGATCTTTTCGGGATTAGATTACCGCCATTTCCCAAAAGTAACCGCCATTGACAATAAAATGCAAACCAGTGAAATGGTTAAAGTCAGTGACGTGAGCTTGACCAGCACCTGTGAACATCACTTTGTCACAATTGATGGCATGGCGACTGTGGCTTATATCCCGAAAGAGCGAGTATTAGGCTTGTCAAAAATAAACCGGATAGTGGATTTCTTTGCCCAGCGCCCACAAGTACAAGAGCGTTTAACTCAGCAAGTTCTTGTGGCGATCCAAACCATTGTAGGCACAGATGACGTGGCAGTAACCATTAATGCTACCCATTACTGCGTAAAAGCCCGCGGCATCCGTGACAACACGTCTTACACTAAAACCAGTGCATTAGGCGGTAAGTTTAAAAGCGACCCTGTTACTAGAGCAGAGTTTTTCGCCAAAAATTAATCGACACGGGGTTTTGTTCATACATAGATATCGAGATGTTTAAAACCCTTGTCATCTTCATCAGTTTTTTTTAATTCAGTGTCCTGCTCGGCGCTTTTCTCACTATTGTCAGTAGCAAGCGCTGATTTTTTTTTCTTATTCTGAGATTGCTGTTGTTGGCGAGCGTCCCGTTCTTCTAAGTGCAACTCTTGCTCTTCATCGCTTAATTCACGTAAGGGCGCTTCTTTTTCCACTTTTTGCACCTTTAACTCATCATGAGCAATCGGCACTTTGCCTTCTCTAGGTAACACTGAAAAAAGTAAATCGCTGGACATAATTTATCGCTCACTTTTTAATCGGCTATTCACTATATCGTCTCCTTGATATAGGTCTTTAAAAAAACACCTTACTCGTTTGACCCTATTTAGTCGATTTTGTTTTAAGTAAGAGGCAAAAACCTTCATTTAAGCTTGATTTAGGCTTGCATTAATAAAGCCAATTGAATAATGTATGCGCCAAGATTGAGGGCACAACATTATATGATGATTCATAATGTTGTAACGCTCCTAAGCACAGGAAAAAAATTTTGAAAAATTCATTGCAAGGCGTCCATCACCACCATAAAGCTTAACCTTTCAGGTCTAGGCTGGAAGGTTTAATTACCCTTCCAGTGGCGCAGAATTTTTTCTCAACCCCCGGAAGGCAACTTTCGGGGGTTTTTCATTTAAAGGCCCCTCGCAATGAATATCAGGCAATGTTGCCAATAACAGTTTGAATTTAGAAAATTAAACGGGATAAAACATGAGTGATAACAACAGACTTCGTATCGCAGTGCAAAAATCAGGTCGCCTTAGTGACGACAGCATTGCGTTGTTAAAAGCCATTGGCATCAAACTACAAATACGCGATCGTTTGTTGATTGCTCATTCTACTAACCAACCCATCGACCTCTTGTTGGTGCGCGATGATGATATCCCCGGTTTAGTGATGGACGGTGTCGTTGACCTTGGTTTTATCGGTGAAAACGAATTAGAAGAAAAAATGCTTGAGCGCCAAGCAGCAGGCAAACGCCATGACTATAAAGAATTACGTCGTTTAGATTACGGTGGTTGTCGTTTGTCTATTGCGGTACCTAATGAGTTTGATTACCAAGGTGTGCAGTCTTTAACAGGCAAAAAAGTCGCTACCACCTACCCGTTTTTATTAGAGCGTTTTTTCAAAGAAAATAACGTTGATGCACAAGCGGTTATGTTAACAGGCTCAGTTGAAGTTGCACCTCGTGCAGGTGTTGCCGAAGCAATTTGTGACTTGGTTTCAACTGGTGCCACCTTAGAGGCGAATGGTTTACACGAAGAAGACGTGATTTTCCGCTCAAAAGCAATTTTCATTCAACGCTCTGGTGAATTACCCGAAGCCAAACAAGCTCTGATTAACAAACTATTGCCACGTATTGACGGGGTAATTCAAGCTAAAGAAAGTAAATACATTATGTTACACGCGCCTAAGGCGTATTTAGAGCAGGTTAAAACCTTACTACCAGGCTCTGAAAACCCAACGGTTCTCCCCTTAGCAGGCAACGATAATACTGTGGCCATCCATGTCGTTAGCCCTGAAAACTTATTTTGGGAAACCATGGAAAAGCTAAAAGCGTTGGGTTGTAGCTCAATACTTGTTATGCCTATTGAAAAGATGATGAACTAGGAGCAGGCAACAGTCATGCAAAAGTGGTCAGCGCTAAATACTGAGCAACAGCTCGCTTTACTGAGTCGTCCGGCGATGGCCGACAATGCCAAGTTAAGCCAAATTGTTGCTGATATTATTCAACAAGTTAAAGAGCAAGGTGACCAAGCGTTATTTGCTCTTACGGAACGTTTTGACGGTGCGAAGCTCAGTCAGTTACCTATTGCTGACTCTGCCATGCAAGATCTTGAAGCCCAACTTTCGCCTAAAGTAAAACGCGCGATTGAACAAGCCTATGCCAATATCAAACGCTTTCATCAGGCACAATACCCCACTGATGTGAAAGTAGAAACTTCACCTGGGGTATTATGCGAGTTAAAACACGCTCCACTTAGCTCTGTTGGCTTGTATATTCCAGGGGGCAGTGCGCCCTTACCTTCTACCGTTTTAATGTTAGGCGTAACAGCCCAAGTTGCAGGCTGTGAACGCAAAGTTTTATGTACGCCACCCAATAAGCAGGGTGAAATTGCCCTCGAAATTCGCTATGCCGCTCAGTTGTGTGGCATTGATGAAATTTATTTAGTGGGCGGTGCACAAGCAATTGCCGCGCTTGCCTTAGGCACAGAATCCATTGCTAAAGTTGATAAAATTTTTGGCCCTGGTAATAGTTTTGTGACAGAAGCCAAACAACAAGTGAGCCGTATTCCAGCAGGTCCAGCGATTGATATGCCCGCAGGCCCTTCAGAAGTGCTGGTCATTGCAGATGCCAAAGCCAACCCTGTATTTGTCGCTGCTGATTTATTATCGCAAGCCGAGCACGGCGCTGACTCACAAGCGGTGCTGGTTTCAGACAGCGCAGTCTTAATTGAAGCTGTAAAAGCACAAGTTGCAGAACAACTCACTACATTGAGTCGTCAAACCATAGCGACGCAAGCCGTTGAGCACAGTCGTTATATATTGACCGACTCCATTGAAGAAGCGTATGAGGTCAGTAATGCCTACGCACCAGAACACCTAATTGTTCAGGTCGAGCAAGCCCGTGAAGCCTTAGCAAGCTTAAAAAATGCCGGGTCTATTTTTGTTGGTCAATGGTCACCTGAATCAGCCGGTGATTATGCCAGTGGTACTAATCATGTATTGCCCACCTATGGCTATGCACGCAATTACTCTAGCTTGGGTTTAGCAGACTTTATGCGCCGATATACGGTGCAAGAACTCAGTTACCAAGGCTTACGCTACATTGGTAATGCGATTATGGATTTGGCTGACGCTGAAGGCTTAGATGCTCACAGACAAGCGGTTGCACTGCGCTTGAATATTGGAGAAAAACGATGAGCCAAAGTAATAACAAGGCCATGGTTGAAGGCTTAGTTGACAGACTTGTCTGCGAAAATTTAAAAGTCTTAGTGCCGTATGAATCAGCCAGACGCTTATTTGCAGCCAGCGACAATAGCCAAGATGCTCAAGTGCCCGTATGGTTAAATGCCAACGAGTCGCCTTTTGCCAATGACTATGAACTGGATTGCGATCGATTGAATCGCTACCCCGATTGCCAGCCAAGCTCGGTGATTAAGTTTTATGCCGCCTATGCCGGCGTGAACAATAAGCAGCTTTTGGTAAGCCGCGGCGCAGACGAAGGCATTGAATTACTCATTCGCGCTTTTTGTACGCCAGGCCAAGACCGTATTTTAATTTGCCCGCCTACTTATGGCATGTATGCGATTAGCGCAGAAACCTGCAATGTAGGCGTTGAAATAGCCCCTCTTAATAACGACTTTTCCTTGGATATCGATGCCATAAAAAGTTTTAAGGATGCTGTCAACATAGTATTTATTTGCTCGCCTAATAATCCTACAGGCACCCGTGTTGCCGCCGAGCAAATCGAGCAAGTACTTGAGCATTTTTCTGACTCTGCCCTAGTGGTAGTGGATGAGGCTTATATTGAGTTTGACTTACAAAGCACCTTTGCTCCGCGCTTAACAGACTACCCAAACTTGGTTATTTTACGAACCTTGTCTAAGGCCTTTGCACTGGCAGGTATTCGCTGTGGATTTACCTTAGCAAACGAAGCCATTATTCATACTTTACTTAAAGTCATTGCGCCTTACCCGATGCCAGAGCCAGTGGCACAAATTGCCGCACAAGCCCTGAGTGCCAATGGCCTTCGTTTGATGAACGAGCAAGTAAAAGCGATAGCTGATGAAAAAAGTAAACTCAAGCAGTCCTTGCAAATATTACCCGGTATTGAGCTAATCGGTGATGATAAAGCTAACTTTATTCTGTTTCGCTGCGGGCAGAAACAAGCGCTGATGGACTTTTTAGTCAGCAACAAAATGTTTATTCGTGACCAGAGTAAACAACGTAATTTGGCCAACTGCTTGCGTATTACTGTGGGCAGCGTGCAACAAAATGCACAATTACTGGCGTTAATTAATCAATTTTACCAAACCTTAGGAACACCAGCATGAGCCAACAAGCCATTCTATTTATCGACCGTGATGGCACACTAGTCGAAGAGCCCGCTATCGATAAACAATTAGATAGCCTAGAAAAGCTAGTGTTTGAACCTCAGGTGATCCCGGTTTTATTGAAGTTACAACAAGCAGGCTTCCGCCTAGTGATGGTCACTAACCAAGATGGTTTAGGCACTGACAGCTTTCCACAAGCTGACTTTGATGCGCCGCACAACATGATGATGGCCATCTTCGCCAGTCAAGGTGTGAAGTTTGACGACGTATTAATTTGCCCGCATTTTGACCATGAAAATTGCAGTTGCCGCAAGCCCAAGTTAGGTATGGTGAAAGACTATTTACAGCAAGGCCATGTTGACTTCACCCGTTCATATGTCATTGGTGATCGACCTACTGATATCCAATTGGCTGAGAATATGGGCATTGTTGGCATAAAATACGATCGCGACACCATCAACTGGCCAGCCATTGAAAAACAACTATTGTCTTCAAGTCGGGTGGCTACGGTTGTGCGTAAGACTTCTGAAACCAATATTGAAGTCACCGTCGATTTAGACTCTACTGCCAAATCCAGTATTCACACCGGCCTTGGCTTTTTTGATCATATGCTTGATCAAATTGCTACCCACGGTGGTTTTGAATTAACGCTTAAAACTGATGGTGATTTACATATCGATGATCACCACAGCGTTGAAGACACCGCCCTAGCATTAGGCGAAGCCTTGAAAAAAGCCTTGGGTGACAAACGCGGTATTGGCCGTTTTGGTTTTGCCTTGCCAATGGACGAGTGCCGCGCAGAATGTATTATGGATATTTCAAACCGTCCCCACCTTAAATTTGAAGCGCAATTTAGCCGTGATCAAGTGGGTGACATGGCCACAGAAATGGTGCCGCATTTCTTCTACTCAATTGCCCAAGCAATGGGTTTGTCGTTGCACCTGTCGACCACTGAGGGCAATGCTCATCACCAAGTAGAAAGCTTGTTCAAAGTCTTTGGCCGTGCACTGCGTCAAGCCATTCACAAACAAGGCGAAGCCTTACCAAGCAGCAAAGGAGCGCTGTAAGCATGAGCCAGCAAATTGTTATCGTAAATACGGGTTGCGCGAATATCTCCTCGGTTAAGTTTGCGGTTGAACGACTCGGTGTGAGCGTACATGTCAGTGATGATCTAGGCGTTATTAGTGGCGCTGACAAAGTGTTTCTGCCTGGTGTTGGCAGTGCTAATGCAGCGATGGCCAGCATCGAGCAAAAAAACCTGATTAGCTGCATTCAAGGCTTACAACAACCTGTGCTAGGCATTTGTTTAGGTATGCAACTGATGGTAGAAAAGTCAGCGGAAAGCTTAAGTGGTTCTACTGCCTGTTTGAACGTGATACCGGGCGAAGTAAAACGCATGCAAGTGGGTGATTTACGCTTACCACATATGGGGTGGAATACCGTAAGTCCTCAAGGCGACGCGCCTTTGTTCAAGGGCATACCAGCTGGCACCTATTTTTATTTTGTGCACAGTTTTGCCGTGGCGGTGGGTGAATATACTATGGCCAGTTGCCAATATGGGATGGACTTTTCTGCGGCATTACACAAAGACAATTTTTTTGGTGTGCAATTTCACCCCGAACGTTCCAGCGATGCTGGCGCTGAGCTTTTAAAGAATTTTATTGAGTTATAAATATGATTATCCCAGCCATAGATTTAATTGATGGAAATGTGGTTCGTCTCTACCAAGGCGACTACGCACAAAAAACTGAATACAAATTGAACCCTATTGATGTGGTTAATGATTACGCTGACCAAGGGGCCACATGGTTACACATTGTTGATTTAACCGGCGCCAAAGACACCAGTAAACGTCAGCTTAAATTAATTGGTGACATGGTAGCCACTCAACGTATGGACTTTCAAGCCGGTGGTGGAATTCGTACCGAGCACGATGTGGCACAGTTGCTTGCTATTGGTGTAAAACGTGTGGTTATCGGCTCATTAGCGGTGAAAGAGCCTGCTTTGGTTAAATCATGGATGCAAAAATACGGTAGCGAAGCCATCGTCTTAGCTCTTGATATTAATATCGACGAAAGTGGGAATAAGTTTATCGCCACCCACGGCTGGCAAGAAAACTCAGGAGTGCCTATTGAAGCCTTGTTAGAAGACTTTTTGTCGGTGGGCGCACAACATGTTCTTTGCACAGATATTAGCCGTGATGGCACACTGCAAGGCGCAAATCATCCGTTATATACTGAGCTTGCCGCACGCTTTCCCACTGTAGGATGGCAAGCCTCTGGTGGTATAGGCAAATTAGCCGATATTGAAATCTTAAAGCCCAGCGGTGTCAGTGGCGTGATACTAGGCAGAGCGTTACTGGAAGGTAAATTTACGGTTGAGCAAGCGATTGCCTGCTGGCAAGCATAGAAAAGGGCTTGATAAAGACTGGCAACTTTAGCAAACACCACAGTTAACAATTAATCAGCCATAGCGGCGCTTGTTAATTGCCATGCAAAGAGGCTTACTGAATAATTCAGCGCATCAGTATTAAAGCAGCATAGAGCAAAAGATCTGTGCTTAGAAAACAAACAACTTAATAGGAATCGACAATGGCGGCGTTTGGTACCGTGTTTATGCCCAAGATGGCATTAACCACCTTCGAAAACAATCAGTGGAGCCCTGCAGCAACAGTTGCAGCAGACAGCATTCAATTGCATCCAGGTGCCCACGTATTGCATTACTCCAGTACATGCTTTGAGGGCTTGAAAGCCTTTCGCCATTCTGATGGCAGTGTGCACGTTTTTCGAATGGACCAAAACGTGAAACGCTTTGCTCAAAGTAGTCGTTTCTTATCATTGCCGGCGATTGATGAAAGCCAAGTATCACAGATGATTTTAGATATCGTGGCACAATATGCGGCTGATGTACCGGAGCCTCCCGGTTCAATGTACATTCGCCCTACCCATATTGGTACTGAAGGTGCGATTGGTAAGGCCGCCGCCCCAACAGCAACGTCCATGTTATATGTATTGTTATCACCTGTTGGTGATTATTTTACTGCTGGCGCTAAAGCTCTGCGTATTTTGTTAGATGAGACAGGCATGCGCTGCGCACCGCACATGGGGATGATTAAAAGCGGCGGTAACTACGCCAGCGCCTTAGGTCCTATTTTAAGAGCCAAAGCAGAAGTACAAGCCGACCAAATATTGTTTTGTCCAGGCGGTGACGTGCAAGAAACCGGTGCCGCAAACTTTTTACTGATCGATGGTAACGAAATCATCACCAAAGGCTTAGACAGCAGCTTTTTACACGGTGTCACACGCTCTACTATTTTAACGCTTGCCGCTGATTTAGGTATGACGGTAAGTGAGCGCAATATCACCGTAGATGAATTGCTCGAACGTGCCGCGAAACCCTTAGTAGAAGCCGCCTTATCTGGTACGGCAGCAGTATTAACGCCAATTGGTACCTTTATCCATAACGGCAAAGAACACAAGGTTGGCACCGGTGAAGCAGGCCCAACCACGCAAAAATTACGACAAGCATTGAATGATATTCAATGGGGCAAAGCACCTGATACCCATGGTTGGTTGAGCCAAGTCGTTTAACAAATATCGACGAGGAGCAGCGAGTTACCAGCAAAAGAACCGGCTAAGCGAGCTTAGTTATAGCGGTTGTTTGGGGTTTATATCGGTAAGCCGCTTGTTAGTATTTTTGTCGCTCGTTGCTCACGACTTGATGTTGATTTAAATTTTGCAGCTCGAAACTCGTTGCTAGTAACTCGAAACTGCCCTGAAGGAAATATTATGCTCGCAAGACGCATTATCCCCTGTTTGGATGTAAAAGATGGCAAAGTGGTAAAGGGGGTAAAATTCCGCAACCACGAAATAATTGGTGATATTGTGCCCCTCGCCCAGCGTTATGCCCAAGAAGGTGCTGACGAATTGGTGTTTTATGACATCACGGCCTCAAGTGACCAACGAGTAGTCGACAAAAGCTGGGTAACTCGCATTGCCCAAGTAATAGACATCCCTTTTTGTGTGGCCGGCGGAATTAAAACCGTTGAGCAAGCAGGCCATATTCTTGAAATGGGAGCCGATAAAATATCAGTTAACTCCCCTGCTTTGGCCGATCCTGAACTGATTACACGATTACATGATACCTATGGCCAGCAATGTGTGGTGGTTGGTATCGACAGTTACTACAACGAAGATACCGGTGTGTATCAAGTGCACCAATACACAGGCGACGAGAGCCGCACACAAGTAACGACGTGGCAAACCGCTGATTGGGTCAAAGAAGTACAACAACGCGGCGCGGGCGAAATCGTACTGAATTGTATGAATCAAGACGGCGTGCGCCAAGGCTATGACATTGCACAATTAGCCGCAATTCGTCAAAGCTGTAAAGTGCCCTTAATCGCCTCTGGCGGTGCTGGCGAGTTGGTGCATTTTAGTCATGTATTTGAGCAAGCCGATGTAGATGGCGCATTAGCGGCATCGGTTTTTCACAAAGGCATTATCCCTATTCAAGACTTAAAGGCTTACTTAAGAGCGCAAAACATCCAAATTCGAGATTGACATGAAAATTAATAAACAAAACATTGCAGAGCTGGCTTGGCAAAAAATGGATAACCTGTTGCCATGCATCGTGCAAAATGCCGTAAGTGGTAAGGTGCTAATGCAGGGTTATATGAACCAAGATGCCCTAGCCCATACCTTAGAAAGCGGCAAAGTAACTTTTTTTAGCCGCTCAAAGCAGCGTTTGTGGACCAAAGGCGAAACCTCAAACAACACCCTTGATTTAGTCGAAATCAGTGCTGATTGTGATCAAGACTCGATATTGGTGCTAGCCCATCCAAACGGCCCTACCTGTCACACAGGCACTGAAACGTGCTGGTTTGATAGTGAATCGGCGGATTTGAGTTTTATCGGTGAGCTCGAGCAGTTAATTGCCTCACGTAAAGGTGCAGATCCCGAGTCTAGTTACACCGCACACTTATACAGCAAAGGCATTAAGCGAATTGCGCAAAAAGTCGGTGAAGAAGGCGTTGAAACAGCACTGGCGGCTACGGTGAAAGACTTAGAAGAACTCAAAAACGAATCTGCAGACTTGCTTTACCATTTAATTGTTTTACTGCAAGCCAGCGAATTAAGTTTAAGTGACGTAGTACAAGTACTACGCCAGCGCCATAAAAAATAGACGATAACGGTTAACGAGCGGCTCCACCGCTCGTTTAGCTTGCCTAAGCCACCAGCAAATACAACACAATCGCACTGATAACAGGCCAGATAAAAAACCACTTAGGTCGATGCATAATCCCCATCAAGCTCGTGACGTAAAAGACCAACCACAATCCCCAATGTATAGCCGTGAACACTCCAATATAAGCCAGCAGTAACAAGCCAGGAATGGCTTTACACAAAACATAACAAACGCACTGAGACAGCCGTTTTACCGTCGATACTGGCAAGCTGTTGAAGTAGCCCTGATAGCGCTCTATCAAAGAGAGCGCATCAAATAAACTGCTCGCCATGATCAAGGCAGCGCAGAAACTTAAAAAGCCCGCTACATAGCTTTGCGCCTCTGGTTTTACTCCGTGAAACATAAGACCGAGTAAAATGCTCACCAGCAGTACCCCGACAAATCGCAAACTCTCAGAGCGCGGGCTATAAATGTCTGCTTGAAGCTGCAATCGGTAAAACCCTGTTGGCCAACTACCCAATTTGAAGCGAGGAAGGGACAGTTGCCGTTCGACTAAAATGGCAGCACACCAGAGCACTAAGCACTGTCCTTTTGCCAATTCAGTTACCCATGGCAAGACGAATAAAGGCATAAGCAACAAACTTAGCCAAGGTAGTGTGCTCACTCGCACCGCTGCAACACAGTAATAACTGACCAAAGCAATCAAACCCAAAATAGGCGTGAGTTGTTCAATAACAAAAGCCAGTGGCAACTGCCATAAGGTATTAGCTTGTTGGTATAACATCGATAGCAGTAAATACAGCGGACCAAGCAGTAATATATTGGCGCCGTATACAATCAAACCGAGTTCGACCCACTGTTTTTTACTGTCCGTTGTGGGCAAACTGGCAACATAGTACTGATGCTGAGTCGCGACAATACCGTGATGCTGGAGATGCATCCACGCGTAGACAAAGAGTAAATATCCCCATAGGGTATTCACATAGCGAGTTTGTTCAGAACCAGGGTCAGCTAGGATCCCCCACGCAACAAAAGGCAAAAATATCAGTGCGGGCACTGCCAAAGGAAACAAGGCCACTAAGCCATAACTGATCTGTTTTACACTCTCCAACCACTGCTTAAGTGACTCGTTATACAACCTGAGTCTAAATTGCCAATAACTCATACTGATTCAGGCTCATTGCGCTGCAACTGAATGTGCCTGACATGCTGATGTTCCGCCGCCATGGCCTCGTGACTGGCAATAATCACCTGCCCCTCATACTCGCTGATCAATAAATTCAGTGCCAAACGGGCTTTTTCATCTAAACCGTTGGCGGGCTCATCTAGTAACAGGAGGCGAGGTTGATGCATGACTGCCGTGAGTAAACTGAGTTTTTTGTAGTTACCCAGCGACAAATTAGCCACCTTAGTATGCCAGTAAGGCGTTAAGCCGAATTGCGTTAGCCAATACTCACTGATGTCACAGACAAATTGCTTCGCATGAAAATCCAGCAGTTCTGCCACCGTTAAAAAACTGGGTAAGGCCACTTTTGCGGCACTAATACCAATATACTGTTTACTGTCAGGCCTTAAAACCGATTGTTGCGTCATCGTGACCCTACCGCTGTCAGGGGTAATTAGGCCCGCAGCTAACATCAGCAAGGTTGTTTTACCGCTGCCGTTAGGGCCGCTGATAAGCACTCTTGGTTCAGAAATTTCCAGCGAAAAATCATGAAATACGCAACGATGTTGGTAATATTGGCTGATCTTTTCAAACGCTAACAAATGGCAGCTATCCTGTGGTTAATCTCACTTTATGGTCAGATATTAAAGCATTTTAGTTTTGTTGAGTCCAAGGAGAGTGTGCTAGGCTTTGCGCCCGTTTTTGAGTAGAGGTAAGTATATGAAAGTATTGTTGGCTGCGATGATTATTGTGTTAGCGGGTTTAGGATTTTGGTACTCCCAATCTAGTGAAGACACGACAGCGGATGATGTTAATCAAGTACTGCCGGTGATCACTCGCCAACAGATCCTTCAAGCCAGCGATCTTGTGGCCGGAGTAAAACAAGCGGTTAAACAAAATGATAAAGCCACGGTAAAATCGTGGTTGGTTAAAGCCACGGATCTTGCAAAAGAAGCGGGCTTACCAGAAGATGACATTCATTATTTGCAGTCAGATATGGCGATTAACTACCTTGAATTTCATGCAAAACGCAGTTTATTTAATGATGCCGTCGAGCAAGCTTATTATGCATTGTACGACATTGAGCCTCTGAAAATTCAATATCCAGAAGCGCAAGATTTGTTTGCTAAAGCTGACCAACTGATTGCCCAACGAGATGAAATAATTGAGCAAATTGCGGCAGAACTTTCCTCTGAGCAACACACTAAGGAGCAAACCTTAGCCGCCGCTCGTCTACAATGGAAAGCTCGTTTTGCCGCTAATCAGCAGTCAAACTAAAGTTTACCCGCCTCGATTTGTTTATGCGCATAATCCACAGCTCGTGCCGTTAACGCCATATAGGTGATACTGGGGTTTTGTGTGCCAGAGCTAGTCATACAGGCCCCATCAGTAACAAATACATTTGGTACATCATGCATTTGGTTCCACTGATTTAACACGCTGGTTTTGGGGTCGCGGCCCATTCTTGCAGTACCCATTTCGTGGATACACGCACCGGGAGCCGTCACGCTGTTGTAACTGGTTATGTTAGTACAACCTGCTGCTTCAAGCATCTCAACTGCACATTTAACCCCGTGTTCACGTAGGGCTAATTCGTTTTCACGCAACTTCGCATCAAAGGTAATAATCGGCATCCCATGCTGATCACGCTCATCAAAATTAAGGTACATACGATTGTCATGATGTGGCAGCATTTCGCCAAAACATGTCATGCCAATATGATACGCCCCTGGTTTAAATATCTCGTCCTTAAGTGCAAGGCCCACTTTGCCCTCAGGTATATTCTCAATGCGCCTTGCCCCGCCTTGATAACCAAAGCCACGTTTATACTCTTTTTGCTCAGTTTGTTCGTCTATGTTAGTAAAACGTGGGATGTAAAACCCAGTGGGTTTGCGCCCTTGATAATAATCATCTTCGTTACCCGACCACAATCCAGAAGCGCCCATACCATAATGGTGGTCCATAATATTGTGTCCCAACTCACCACTGCTGTTCCCCAAGCCATTTGGAAAGGTTTCTGAACGACTGTTTAGCAAAATAGCTGTTGTACCTACCGTACTGGCGTTACAAAAGATAATACGCGCATGATAATCAGTCACATCACCTGTTACCGCGTCTTTTACCCTAACGCCTGACGCTTTACCTGCTTGTGCATCATACAAAATTTCCATAACTATGCTGTCGGGACGAATGGTTAAATTACCGGTTTCCTTGGCGACAGGTAAGGTCGCTGCCTGACTGCTAAAATAAGCGCCAAAAGGACAACCACGCCAGCAACGATCGCGACTTTGACACTGCCCGCGAAGGCCCTTATGCACCTCGGGTTTATACTCAGTTAAATTCGCAATTCGCCCTGGTGTAACCACCCGCTCGGGGTAAGTTTCTGCCACGACTTCACGAAATTTTTGCTCAACGCAATTAAGTGGAAAGGGTTTTAAAAATACTCCATCAGGCACTTGTTTGAGGCCTTCAGCTTGCCCGCTAACTCCTACAAACGTCTCGACATAATCGTACCAAGGGGCGATGTCTGCGTAGCGAATCGGCCAATCAACCGCAACGCCCTCTTTCAGGTTTGCTTCAAAATCAATATCACTCCAGCGATAACATTGACGCCCCCACATTAAAGAACGTCCGCCCACGTGATGGCCTCTTATCCAATCAAACCGTTCATCTTCGTGATAGGGGTACTCATCGTCTTTGTTGATGTAGTGTTTGTTATCTTCATTCACCCACCACGCTAAACGATTTTGTTTAGGGTAATGTTTACTGATCTCTTGTTGTGATACTTTGCCTTGATTGGGCATATCCCACTTATCCAACATGGCGGTGGGGTAATCACCGTGCTCAATCATCGGTCCACGTTCTAACACTAAGGTACGATAACCTTTAGTGCACAGTTCCATGGCAGCAAAACCACCACTAATGCCCGAACCAATAACAATGGCATCAAATGTATTATTTTCACTCATGTTTAAATTGCCCACGCTTTACCACCCAATTCTGCTAGCGGTACACAAGGTTTGAACTCGCCAGGGATAGGTAAATAGTTAAGATAATGTTCTGCGATTGCTTCAGTAGATAAATAAAAGGCGACTGTTTGCTGCTTCAAATCGATATAGGCCCAATAGGCATTAGTACGCTCAGCTTCAGGCAGCCCTTCAAGCGCTAACAGCAGAGCTTCTTGCTCTTTCGCATTGAGTGAAGCAAACCCTTTTTCAGTAAAAAATGCTTTTAACTCAGCAAAATTTGTCATGAATTTTTGCTGATAATCAGCGGGATAGGCTTGCCCAAACATATTGTCGATGATGTAGTCCACCTTCACTTCAGAAGCTGATGGGCTGTCAGTTTTTGGTAAAATGACATCGACCAACTGGCTCAATAAGTGAAAATCTTCTGATGAAAAAAAGTGTAAATTTGCAATCACGGGTGGGGTGTTTTTTACCTGTTCAGTGCACCCCGATAACATCACTCCTGTTAAAGGTGCACAAATTGCAGCACCCGTTAGCATGGCAGTATACTTTAATATTTGCCGTCTATTCATTACTCACCTCGTTTACCATTGTTAAGCGCCATATTGCTAGTGGGTTAACAAAACGTTAATTCTACATTGGCAGAATGTGATATCTAAACCGAAAAATAAAGTAAAGAAACGGGTTTAATCTCGATATCAGCCGATTCGAAAAAAAAGGTAACGACATAGTGAAATACCACAAAATTTGTGAAGAAAATTAAGTGAACTTAATCAGCACGCTAAGCACTGTTATTTTTTTGTATTACCTCAAGGGGGCTATTGCTCGTTCGCAATGCGAGTTATGATTTGCTGCATCTACGTCCACCATTATCAAGGGTTTGTATGAACATAAAATTAGTCATGCTAGTACTCACTAGCCTATTTATAAGTGCCTGCTCGACCAGTTCTCGGCAAATAGTAGGTGAAAAACGCCCCGCAATTAACGCCGAGCAAGTTGAGATTTATTACACGGCACCAGCCCAGTATGAGCAAATTGCTTTTATCCAAGCAAGTAGCAAAAATGCGTTAGCCTTTAGTGATGACGCTATGCAACGAGTGATTATTGCGCGCCTAAAAACCGAAGCGGCGGCATTAGGTGCCAATGGCGTACTGCTGCAACAAACTGAAGAACAAGTGACTGGCTCAGTAGGCTCTGGAACCGGAATGTCAGGCCGAAATGTGGGCATAGGTATCGGACTCAGTTTCCCAGTCACCAACCAGCTCAGCCACGCTGTAGCTATTTATGTTACCCCGCCTGCTGCTGAGCAGTAGTGGCTGAATTTAACCGCTTTAAGAGCACATCGCGTTTAATTTAAACAGGCTTACAAGCGCCCTTTGCCCACATAGTGAGGAATAAGGGCGATGTTGATAAAACCGTGCCTCCATCACATGCCGCAGAATAACTGCAAACGATCAACAAGCAGAAAAAATTAACGTCAGCGACTACAACAAGCTTACATAGACAATTTTCTCAACAAAATTAGCTTCTATTTATACCAGCGAGTACAACTAAGGCTAAACGACTGTTTTCACAATATTTTCGCCTTATTTTCAAAGCATGAATTAAGTCATTTACGCCTTTGCGCAAATTTCTGTGATCCTCCTAAAATTTCAGGCCGTAACAAAACCGCACAAAAAACAATCATTTCTTTAACAAGGTATTAATATGAACAGATTCAGAGCAATACTTACAAAAGGGTTAATTGTCGCTTCGTTAGCGGTTGGCTTAACGGCTTGTAATAGCGATTCAGATGATGCCATTACGCCCGTTGCAAAATCTCACCTCAGATTTATTCACGCGGCTTATGATGCACCACGTGTAAACATCACCTATGGCAATCAAACTCTCGACAATATTGATTATCAAGGAGCATCGGCTTGGATTGAAGTAGACAGTGGATCATACCCAGTCAGCGTCGAAGCGAACTTACCCGGTGACAACGCAGACGTCATCAGTGAAACCCTATTGTTAAATGAAGACATGACCTATAGCGTGCTTGCAGTAGGCTCGGTAGCAGACACGAGCATTGAGCCTCTAGTGGTATCTAACACCCTTTCCGATGTCACTGCTGGCAATGTCCGCGTTCAAGTGGTGCATGCAGCATCGACCGCGCCTACCGTAGATGTGTATGTGACTGCACCAATGGCCGATATCGAAGTTGAACAGCCACTCGCGACCGCTGCGTATAAAGACGCCACAGGTCAAGTTGAAGTACCGGCAGGTAGTTATCAAATCCGGTTGACGCCCGCTGGCAGCAAAACCGTCGTCTATGACTCCGGTGAAGTTGAGCTTGCCGCTGGTGCCGATTTATTAGTCATAGCCACCACAAACACTGGAACAGGCTCTTCTCCAGTTAGCTTATTAGCAAGCGACGGCACAGATTCGTTTATCTTGTGGGACGTTAATTCTAAAGCCGATATTCGCGTGGTGCACGCGGTGCCTGACGCGCCTGCCGTTGATGTCATAGCTAATAACGCACTGACCCTATTTGATGGCGTTGCATTTCCTGATGTGACTGCTTACATCTCAGTTGATGCAAACACCTACTTAATTGATGTGGCAGTCGACAGTGACAATTCGATTGTGGCAATTGATGATGCACAGATCACTTTAGAAAAGGGGATGTTCTACACGGCTTTTGCTAATAGCGAGCTTGCTACAATCGGCTTAGATTTAGTCACCGACATGCCACGCCCTATCGCTACTGCCGCAAAAGTACGTATCTTTCACGCCGCTCCATCAGCAGGAAATGTAGATATTTATGTTACGCCAGACGGCGATATTGCTAATGTTGAGCCAGCCTTTGCGGGGGTTGCATTCACCACCCCCATGCTAAGTGAAACAGGCTATGTTGAGCTAGCCGCAGGCGATTATATTGTCACGGTAACAGCCGCAGGAACCAAAACGGTAGCAATTGAAACAGGCATCCTTGGCCTTGAGGTAAACAAGGTATATACCGCGATCGCAATTGATTCTGACAATGGGCCTACGTTACTAACGGCAGATAATCTAGCCCCCGCGTTTACTGCCAGTAAAACCTACACCGTACAATTAAGCGGTAGTCAAGAAGTACCAATGGTTATGACGGATTCAAGCGCAACTGCCACCATTGAAATAGACGAAAGCCTACCCGCCTTTAGAGTAACCCTAGACGCAAGCATGGTAGAGGGCGCAACAGCAGCACACGTCCATGCTGGCAGCATAGGCATGAATGGTGCAGTCGCCTTCGGCTTGACTAGTAATAATGATGGCTTGTTTACCCTAGACACAAGCCAGCTGACTGCAGGCTCTCTTAATGCCCTATTAAGTGGTCAGTGGTATTTGAATGTGCACACTCCGGCTAATCCAGGTGGTGAGGTGCGCGGTCAAATAGTGCCTGATACCACTGCTGTAGTGACCTTTGGTCTAAGTGGGTTACAAGAAATCCCGCAAGTCACTAGCGAAGCAATAGGCTACGGCTATGCTCTGTTCAACACCCTGAATAATGGTGTAACCCTAAACGTAGTAACCAACGGCGTAAACGATGCCACTATGGCACACATTCATACTGGTTTTGCTGGCGTTAACGGCCCCGTATTAGCAGCCCTCAGTTTAGATGCAACAGCCTTAGCAGCAGATGCCTATGTTTGGAGCACAGGTGGTGAAATTGAGCTAGATGACACGACCGCTGAACTACTGCTGTCAGGCGGACATTACGTTAACGTTCACACCCCAGCAAATCCTAGCGGAGAATTAAGAGGGCAAATTACGCCAGCCAATATTGAGGTTTACGGCGTCGTGGCCACAGGAGCACAAGAAGTACCTGCGGTAACAACAAGCGCTACCGCCGTGGGTGCCATTACCTTGAATACCACAACGATGGAAATTAACGGCACCATGAACCTCTTTGATATCACGCCTACAATGGGCCATATCCACATTGGAGAGGCAGGCGAAAATGGCGCTGTCGCTGTAGGCTTTGTTGATGCCGGTGATGGTGTTTGGACGGTTAACACCACCTTAGATTCAGCCTCAATGGGCCTGATGCAAGCGGGCGGCTTGTACACCAACTTTCATACTACGGCAAATCCCAGTGGTGAACTACGCGGTCAAATTACCTTAGGGTTTTAATAGCTGTTTCGCGCTAACACATACAAGGGCACTCATAGCAAATGACTATGAGTGTCTTTTTTATTGCGTGTCTTTTACTCATAAGATGTAGTTAAGCTAAAAATCTTTGTGGTGTAATTTACTGTGTAACGCTCACTTATAAGGGCTACTCAAAGCTCGTTATTTGCCACTCACCACTATCAAGTACTCTTCAAATAAAGTCACTCCACGCGAATCACTCAACTATGACAATGCGCTTAAACAACAGTTATAAAACCCTATACCTAAGTATCGCATTGTAGATTTTTTAAACAGCCTTAATGGGCTTTAATAGGTCCATCGAGACAGGCCAACACACTAACTTGTTTCAAACCTAAACCTAACTACTTTACCTATTTGAGGA
>NZ_JBGQOM010000011.1:0-159555 GCF_052119645.1 Flavobacterium sp. W21_SRS_FM6 | reverse complement strand
CAAGAAAAACATTGAAATTTAAAACACCATCACACATGATTGAAAAGAGTGTTGCGCTGTTAGCTTGAATCCTCAGCCGCTTTTTTTAATATCTCACGCTCCATTTCAAGACGCTTTACTTGCTCCTTCAAACGGCGGATTTCCGCTTGCTCGGGGGTTAGCGTGCCATTACCACGAAAAGCCTGACCATTATCATCTTCAGCCTCTTTAAGCCAACGACCGAGTATCTGAGGACTCAGACCTAAATTCCTGGCTGCCTCGGCTTTACTGTATTTTTGCTCTACCACCAAGGAAATAGCATCCAGTTTGAATTCTTTTGAATATGTCTTACGTGTTGTCATTATAAATCTCCAGTTAAGCTATTATGTCTTAACTGGGGTGGTCGTATCTATTCAACCACGTCACTATCTTCAAATACCCAGTAGGTGACCTCATAGTATCGGGGTACGTCATGAAACCGAAGGGTCAAACAGACCTACCTGTTCTCGTATACAACAGAGGCGGTAATGGCCGTTATGTAGCAGTTGTATTTGGATCAATGATGGCATCCTTGTTTCCCATGGCTGAACAAGGCTTTGCTATTATAGGTAGCCAATATCGAGGATCCTTCGACAAAGAAGAGATAATTGGAAAGTCTGATGAATTTGGTGGTGAAGATGTGTTGGATGTGGTCAAACTGGCAAAATACATTCCTTATATTAAAGATGTCGACTCGACAAAAGTTGGTATGTACGGCTCTAGCCGTGGTGGCATGCAGACTTTTTTAGCCATGCAAAAAATGCCTGAGATAAAGGCTGTTGCTACCATTGCTGGCGCTTCAGATTTGTTACGGGAATTGAAATTCAGGCAAGCGATGGAAAAAGTCTACGAAAATAGAATACCAAACTACGCCGCTAACAAAGAAGTAGAGCTAGACAAACGTTCAGTGCTTAAGTGGGCAGATAAATTAAATAAGAATGTGCCAATACTCATACAACATGGTGATAGAGATACCCGTGTATCAGTAGAAAATGCTAAATGGCTAGCTGCTACTCTAGCTAAATTAGAGCACCCCCATAAACTTAGTATTTATAAGGACGAAGGGCATGGTTTCAGCCCAAAAACTAGGCCCACAGCTATCAAAGAGCTAGCCGACTGGTTCCATCAACATTTATAGATTTAATTGCTAGAATTTTTTTCGTTAAAAAGCAATCAAGGTGGTTTTACTCTTAAGTTTAGCCGTTGCATTTCTATGTCTGAAATTGGCACATTTCAGTCAATCAGGCTGAGTTCTAAGTAATACAAAACACAGTTAATTTATCTGCTTTACCTTTGTGTACTCTGTGAACTCTGTGGTTAAAATGCTTTTGATCTTTCCGGTTGCATCTGGCAATAATTTGCCCTGCAACTAAAACCTGACCTCACAGGTCCGAGAGTCACCTTAACTACTCAATATTCTAAGCGGTAATGACAACGCACCGTTATCTGTTTGACCCAATAGCCAAATAATGGCACTTAAACCACCCAAAGTGATGACATACCACAAAATGGAAACGATTTGAGCATAACGGTTAAGGGGCAATAGCTCACTGAGATGTCGGCGTTTATATTCAAAGAATATTTCCACACTACCTATAGCAAGTAAAAAACCTAACAAAGCCAAACCAAAATGATAACTAACATAAACACCTAGCGCGGCCCCCAATGCACAAGCGACGATTCCGACTCGGGAGTTAATTGAAAAAGCGATACTTTTCAGCACATGCCCACCATCTAAAGGCAATACAGGTAACATATTAAATAAATTGAGCAAGGCGTTAAATACCGCTAGACCTGCGAGTATTTCTATATCGGTAAACCAATATCCTACTAAACAAGCAATAGACAATATCAAGCCAAAAAATGGCCCCATAATTGAAATGACAATATCCTGCCAGCGTGTATTAATTTTGTCTTCGCTGAGCGCTAAACCGCCCACAAAAGGAATAAGGTAAATACCTTTGGTTTTCAAACCAAAGTACTTCATCGCCTTGATATGACCATATTCATGAAACACCAGACAAAGTATCAGGGCAATGGCAAACTCAATAGAAAACAACCAGCTATATGCGGCTAAACTGCCAGCAGCAAACAACACTTTAATCACTTTGGCACTTTTAAATAGTTTTAACCCCAAGCCCGCCATACCAACGACACTAAATTTCATCGCTTGCTTTTCACCCTGGACCACTTGCCTTTGCTCTATGTCTTTTTCAGTCAGTGTATTTTCATGCAATAGCTCATCATTAACTAAAAGCTGGAATTGCAGATCAAAAGGCTGCCATTGCAGAGCACCATTCAGCTTCACTTGAATCTCGCCCTGCTCACTTTGTAGGGAAAATTGATGTGAAAATTTATCATTGTCAGCATTGGCACTAATTTGCGAAACGCATTGTTCCCCCCAAAACAGTTGTTGCCACCCAGCCATTGAACCTTCTAACTTAAGTGTTTTACCCAAACACTCTATTTCTAACAATTGCACTATATAAATCCAATAAATAAAACCTAGGCTGATTATTGCTATATTTTTTGATGGGACAAGGTTTATCGACAACAAAGGTTAAAAAGCAAATAAATGCAGTGACTACTTACTAATAACTTGGAGCACAGAGAAGTAATTTTAAAATAGGCTGACTTAAAACCTACCGCAAGCTAGTTCCTAACAACATCAACAATTAATAACACATTGAATTAATTAGTTATTACTTTATTTAACGCAGTAAAAATGATGAAAAATACCAATTTAGTTATGCTAACTAAGTGCTCTGTCCCCGCCATTATCTAGTTTATGTCTTCGGCCCAGAAGTTCGGCAACCTCGATTCGATTGAATGAAAGTCCAGAACAAAGCTCGAAGGTACCATAGAGCAGTCGATCTTCAGTGAGAGTAATGGCAGCAACTTCCCCGACGTCTCGATAATCGACCCGAGAAAATCGCGTCTCGTTAGACCAAGGCTCTGCCAATTCTCCCGACGTAACAATCCGCTTCCATGCTCCAGCATAGTTTTGAAAACACAGCGCCGGATGAAGGAATGTGTCCTCGAGATCAGAGTTGAAGACCGCCTCCTCCACTAAACTCATCCGGTTAGTGGCGTATGTGAGTCAACGCTCTTGGGTGGATATTTTTTAACCAGTGCGACGCGGAGTTGCTTAAGTAATGGTTTTACTTTAACTGAAAGAGAAAACTGGTGTACCGTCAGAAATAGGCCACCAATAAGTGTCTCGCTGGCAACGGAGGCGTGTGAATTTATAGGAACTTTATAGCGCTAGAATACGAATATTAACGGTTAAAAAACTTATTATCTCAACGATCACTTATCACCAAGGTTTGCACGTCAGATTAAAACCTTGACTGTTTTCAATCTACTTTTTGGATCGTTCACTTAACTCCCATTGACGATCAACTTGCTGAGAACGCAGACGTATAAACTACAATTAAATAGTGATAAGTTGCCGCCAACACTGGTGCTTCTTAAGACATTTTTATGTCGGTGTGAAAAAGAAGATACATTTTTACAGCTTAAGTTAATCGTTTATGTCGATTTGACACTGTTTCAAACTAAGTACTTTTACGCTTTCAGCTGGTTTATTTTGGATATTAGTTATTTTCAGGCCACGCGTTCAAAGCTTGCTTACATAGTAAAATCAAACTTTCTTGTTTGACGCCATCGCGGGCTAAAACAGACATGCCTTGGATAATAGCAAAAACCAAATCGGCAAGCGCAAACGCAGATGTGTCGCTTGGCAATAACCCTTTTTCAATATCTTGATCAATCCGCAACTTCAAATTAAGGCGCATCTCATTGCGGATGTCAGTAACGTAACGACGCACGTCTTCTGAATTAGCCGATCCGCTAGCGGTCGAGCTCGCCATAAAACAACCTAGTGGTGTATTTTCATTGGTAAATATGCTGGCTGACGTTTGCAACAATAGCCAAGCGGTATCTTTTGCTGTCGGCGCATTGTCAATTTGATTTATCACTTCAGGATCAGCGCATACGTAAAGCCGAATCGCTTCCAAAAAAAGTTGTTTTTTGTCGCCAAAAGCAGTGTAAAGACTCGGTGCGGTAATCCCCATTGCAGTTGTCAGATCGGTAATAGATGTTGTCTCATAGCCACTTTTCCAGAATGTGGTCATTGCTTTTTTGAGCACTTCATCTCTATCAAATGAGAGGGGTCTACCCACTTTTTTCATATCAGTGTTACCAAAACAAGTATTTCATAGTATTCATTATGTAATTATTGACAAAGTAAATCAACGGTGTAGCGTATATCATAGTAATCACTATGGAATTAAAGAATGAATTTAACATCTTATCGACCACTGGGCCGCTCGGGTCTAATTGTCAGCCCTCTGACTCTCGGAACGATGACATTTGGTGGCACTAACTGGGGTTCGACTGAACAGGACGCGCAAGCTGTTTTTAATGCTTATCGTGAAAATGGAGGTAATTTTATTGACACTGCCGATATCTACGGCCAAGGAGCAAGTGAAGACTTGCTTGGTAAGTTTATTGCCAAATCCCGCTGTCGAGATGAGATTGTATTAGCCACAAAATTTGGCTTTAATTTTTCAGCAAGTCCATTGGCAGAAAAGACCGGGGGCACGATAGCCAATCCAAATGCAGGTGGGAGCGGTACAAAAAACATATATAGGGCATTGGATAATTCGCTCAAGAGACTTGGTACTGACTATATAGATCTTTATTGGATGCATATTTGGGATGGCGTCACTCCTATTGAAGAAATATTACAAACCTTAGGTGATTTAGTTAGGTCGGGTAAAATTCGCTATTTTGCTTTTTCAGACATGCCTGCTTATATTGCGATGAAAGCGGCAACGTTGGCGAGTGAACGCAGAATTCCAGCACCTATTGCCATGCAATTAGAATACTCATTGGTCGCCCGCGAGGTAGAAAGAGAACACTTCCCCGTTGCCCGCGACACTTCAATGGCCGTCATGCCTTGGAGTCCATTAGCCGGGGGCTTTTTAACTGGTAAATACAACAAAGAAGGACAGCGCGGTGAGGGGCGATTAACTAAACCCAATCCCTTTGGTGATTCGAAATTTAGTGATAGAAACTGGCATATACTGGATGCTTTGCGCGAAGTTGCAAATGAGTTAGACAAACCACTTGCTCAAATAGCGCTTGCTTGGACATTGTCTAAGCCTGAAGTCACTTCAACTATTATCGGCGCTTCGTCTTTGTTTCAATTGCAATCCAATATTGCCGCACTGGATATTCATTTAACTGCTGAACACCTTGGAAAACTGAATCAAATAAGTCAACTTAAACCTGAGTTTTCAGACATGCTAGACAGCTCAGTAATTCGAAAAATGGTGTATGGAGGATATGATGTATTAGGTGCCGAATAATACTAAGCAGTAGCAGGCAATGACTTAATTTGATTAACAGCTATTAATGACCTTCACATCATATTCACTCTTCAAATGGTTCTGAATATATTAATTTAAAGCAAGAGCAATTTTATAATGTTTCCAGGATACCCAATAGGTCATCCTGGAATATCTGGTTATTGAGCGTTCGGCATCATGTTAATATGCACATATACTGATGTTTCACTTTTGTATAGTTGGTCATTGACGTTGTTTTGGTAAAATGGCAAAGACAGATTTTAAATCCTCTATTAACTATTTAGTGACCCACAGCTGCTGCCAAGCGTTTTACCTTAGTGTATAATCGCTGCAATTCCTTGTTGTCCTGTTTTTGAGCGCCAAATGACTGTTGAAACCTATATCCCCAATCGCACCACGACTTTAGAAACACCTGTTAAGGTGCTTGAATCAGGTTCGCCTATTAAATCTGCTGAAGGCACGCGCATTGGGTTTGTCAGCCTTGGCTGTCCGAAGAACTTAGTTGACTCAGAGCGCATTCTGACTCAATTACGTACCGAAGGTTATGACGTAGTACCCACCTACAATGACGCTGATTTGGTCATCGTTAATACTTGCGGCTTTATCGACTCTGCGGTGCAAGAATCCTTGGATACGATAGGTGAAGCCTTGGCTGAAAACGGCAAAGTGATCGTAACGGGTTGTTTAGGTATCAAAGAAGATGAGATCCGCGAAGTCCATCCTAATGTACTGGCCATTACTGGCCCTCATGCCTATGAAGAAGTGGTGAATCAAGTGCATACCCACTTGCCACAACCGGTGCATAATCCCTATTTAAATTTGGTTCCTGACATTGGTGTTAAATTGACCCCGCGTCATTACGCCTACTTAAAAATATCCGAAGGCTGTAACCATCGCTGTACCTTTTGTATTATTCCTTCAATGCGCGGTGATCTAGTGAGTCGACCTATCGGCGATATCTTAGACGAAGCTCAGCGCCTTAAAAATGCCGGTGTTAAAGAGTTACTGGTTATCTCGCAAGATACCAGTGCCTATGGAGTAGATGTAAAAAACAAAACCGCATTTTGGAATGGCATGCCAGTAAAAACTGACATGAAAGCCTTATGTGAGAAATTGGCTGATTTGGGTATATGGGTGCGTTTGCATTATGTTTACCCTTATCCTTCAGTTGATAAAATTATGCCCCTGATGGCTGAAGGTAAAATATTGCCTTATTTGGATATTCCCTTTCAACATGCAAGTCCGCGTATTCTCAAACTAATGAAACGCCCAGCTGCAGCGGAGCGCACCATGGAGCGCATTAAAGCGTGGCGTGAAGTGTGTCCAAGCTTGGTAATTCGATCTACTTTTATTGTAGGTTTTCCCGGTGAAACCGAAGAAGATTTTCAAATGTTGCTCGACTTTTTAGATGAAGCGCAACTTGATCGCGTAGGCTGTTTTATGTATTCAGATGTTGATGGAGCTAAAGCGAATGATCTACCCGATCCAGTCAGTGAAGACATCAAGCAAGAGCGACATGAGCGTTTTATGCAAAAACAAGCGGCCATCAGTGCGGCTAAACTGCAAGCCAAAATAGGTTTGGAGTTCCAAGTACTAATTGATGAAGTGACGACTGAGGGCGCAGTGGGCCGATGTTATGCCGATGCGCCAGAAATCGATGGTAATGTGCATTTGACCGATGAATTTGATGTACAACCAGGTGATATTATCTGGGCGCAAATTATCCATGCTGATGAACATGATTTGTGGGCCGTGAAAGTGGATGATGACGTGGAAGTAGACAATGAATAGACTTATTAGAATAGGAAACACTTAATATGGATGTATCAGGCTCTGATCTCGCACAAGTCATTCAAATTGTAGTGGCTCCCGTATTTATGTTAACCGGCATAGCGGGCTTTCTTAATGTCATGTCGGGACGACTTGGTCGCATTGTGGACAGAGCGCGCATTATGGAGCGTCGGATCATGATGTTAAAAAATCCGGCTTATCTAGAAATGTCGCAAAAAGAACTTAAAAACTTGTGGCGCAGGGTAAAGCTCATTAACCGTGCAATAGGTTTATGTGTTGCGTCAGCCCTGTTTGTCTGTGGTGTTGTGGTTTGTTTATTTGTGGGTGACTTGTGGCAAATTAATTTTCGAAATGTTGTGGTCGCTCTATTTACTATTTCACTCGTATTGTTGATCTTTGCCCTGCTGACATTTTTAAAAGAAGTACAACTGGCCACTCGCACACTGCAAATGGGTAAAGAATTTATTGAAGAATAAATCCTTTTATCCATAGCAGTTCATTCTTCTGGGAGGATTGGATATTATTCGTTTAAATCAAAAAACGGCTGATGTCGTATTTAACTTATTCCTGCATAACCTATCCCTGCTTTGATGCTTCTATTGGCACTTTAATTGCAAAATCCTTCACAAGTAATAGTTTGGTAAAGCAACATAGGGTTGTTAATGCCTTTAAGCATGCAGCATCAATTTTGGACTGGGCAAGTCACTGCCTTATGTTTCGGATATGCGGTAAACTATTGCCGTTTAAACTGGTCCAGTTGCGCTGTTGTTACTGACACGATTCGTAAAATAACGACTTAATAGTCGAGCCATATTGGTTAGGAGAATTACATGAAGATTCATTGTTTAAGTTTATGTGTTGGCATCGCATTAGGTGGCTGTGCAAACTATCCTAACGAGGCCTACGTAACGTCAAATTCGGACCAAGATAAGCAATACTTTATCGAAAGTGGCCAAGGTCAAGTTGTTCAACAACAAACCAATCCAAACATGAATCAATTGGAGGCCAGCACCAAGTTCCAAAACCAATTTAAGCAACAGTTTAATGCACAAAACCAAGCGAACAATTACAGTAAAATGAATAATGTTGATCCTAAAAACTTCAATATTAACCATTATGTTCGGGGCATGATGCAAGATTTAGTTAGCAATTTACAATACGTCAACGCCGAAACCCCAATGGCTGTTACCAGCTTTGTCTTTTTAGACAGTAACTTTGAAGAAGCCGATGTGTTGGGTAATCAGATTGCCGAAAGTTTTATTCACGAAATACATAAATTTGGTATTCCTGTTATTGATTTCAAAACCACGGATTACGTGCGTGTTACCCCCACTGGTGATTTTGTGCTAAGCCGTGATTTTTTAGAATTACCCAACAATTTACCGGTGCAATACGTTTTGTTAGGTACCTTAACCAAACACCAAGACGGCGTATTGGTCAATGCTCGAATTGTGGGAATATCCAGTAAAGCGGTAGTGGGTTCGGCGCAGAGTTTTTTACCTGCTGAGATCACTCAATCAATTAATTCTAACGGCTTAAAAGACGGTATTAAACTCGTCAGCAGCCAATAAACCAAGCGAAAAAAACGCAGTATTAATTAGGCTGCGCATTTGTTCTAGATAAGGCATATTTCTCCCTCACTTAACGCTTAATATAGCGTATCATTATTACGCTACTGCAATTCTGTTAGCATTATATTAGGGATTAGTTTTGAGGTTGCAGCCACGACAACATTGCTACTTACGCCAACAATCCTAGCGTTAATCATCATGCCTTTATTGTTCTTTACCATGGTACCGGTTAACACGTAGCCAATGTTTTGCGCAGACTTTAGTTGCATAGGATCCCGACTTAAGGCGAAATCACCCGTGGGGCTGACCGCGATATTGCCAGTGACCTTATGGTCATTTACCAACAACCCCACCTTGCGCAATTCAGTAATAAAACTTTCGGCAAGCTGATTACCTAAGCTATCAGCGTTATCTAGGGTCGAATCAAGCTGTACAAACGAGGTCACCGCGATGGGATATTCCATACTTAAATCCACTAACTCGCGACTTAAGTCTATGGCCATCTGCTCCACGTAATTGTCTAACATTTGAAAATGCACTGGTGTTGAAAAAGCAGTTGGTACTGAGTGCGCGCGATATTGAGACAAATCGAGTGTGTCCTCGTTTGACGGCTCTTCAACCACTGCGCCACCACATGGATGCCCATCACTGCACGCTGCTTGAAGGGAGCTTGCGACTGCAGCGGGTTCAAATATAGAACAAGCCGATAACGCCATGCTCATGGCCAAAATTACACTGTAGCTAAGTTTGTTGTGATGCGTCATTTTTATGCTCAATTACCGATTAACTTTAGATCTAACAGCAAATAGTAGGCCAAAAATTTAAGCTTTATCAATCATCAGTATAAGACGTTTTACATGGCAAACCACTGCACTAACGGAGTTTATTGTTGCGCTTTTAACTCTTTTTGCTCTTTCACTTTTTCGTTTTGGCTGCCTTCGATACTGAAACTGTAATAAATATCTATGGCAGTGCCTACACCGTTGACGGCCTCAATGTATAACTGTGGTAACAGTTCATAGCGTATTGCTACCTCTGACACTGAATCAAATACACCAATACCGTAACGTAATTGCACACCTGGGGCGACATAGCCCGATACGGATAATTGGGTTCCATCGCCTTGACCACTGGTATCTAAGGCGACATCTTTAAAGCCCAATTTTTGGCCTATATTGGTCACCATATTTTCACTTTGCCCTAGGCCAAATCCGAGTAACATGTTGGTTAAGATTGTATCTTGACTGTCACCACTCGACTGCCCTAGACCTCGTCCGGTTAACATATAGGACAAACTTTGTTGCTGCTCCATAGAAGGCTCTGAAAACACTTCAACTTTGGGATTCTCCGCCACACCACTTACCCTAATACCGGCAACAACATCATCTGCAGTTAACTTCGGATCGCGTACCGCCTCAATATTCAAATAAGGGCTATCTAAGGGGCCATTAAAAGCAATGTCACCCTCACGGATCAGTAAGTTTTGCCCATAGGCGCGGTAACGACCATTGATTAATTGCACATCACCATTGGCCACCATACCTAGTTTACTGCTTTCAAGTTGCATGGTGCCGCGTAAGTCCGTGGTTAAACCAAAGGCATCGAGTTTTACCTCGTTACTTTGTTTGGGATCAACTGAAACAAGTACACGTAAATCGATGATCTGTTGTTCTTGTGATAGTGCTTTTTCTTGCTCAACCAATACAACATCCTTGGAAGGAGAAACAGTGCCTTGAGGCAAGTCACGTAATTTGAAACGCGCATAGGGTACAATTACTTCTCCACGGACTTTGACCGTATCGGGCGAAAACTGAACATCAATGTTAGGGCTAACCTGTGCTCTTAACATGCTTTGGTAATCGAGCTCTAAATTTTGTCCAGCTATGTTGATTTGACCACTTACATCAGGGCGCCACGCCAATTTACCGTTGATGGTTCCTTTGCCCTTACCTAATAAATAGGTTCCACTGAGCGAAGCTTTATCACCTTGCAACTCTAGTGTTTGGTTAACATCGCTCACAATTAAGGGAATATTCTGCCCTTGTACTGCGCCGTTGCTGAGCACAATAGAGCCATTCACTAAAGGTTGTTTTAGGGTGCCACTTATTTGTGCATCACCGGCTAGTTTTCCCTCCAACTTATCAAGTTCGGGAATAAAGACCCTCAATGGCGCAAGGTTAATTCGGCTGAGATTAAGCTCGCCTGTGATGGGTCTGTCTAGTTGGTCTGCATGAGTCCCTGCCTCTCCCTGTAAACCTAGCGCTACCAAACCAATTTCTGGCCCTGATAAGGTAACCTGGGCATTCACATTCTGTTGAGAAATTTGGGCATCGAGGTCAAATTCTTCAATGACCAGTTCAAGGCCTTTTTTATCTGTGTAACGCCAAGTAGCTGGACTCAATTTAGCATGAAGCTGGGCTTCGGGGAGTTCACTTAACAACCATTGACCTTTTACCGACAAACTTAATTGACTAGTAGAGTCAATTGGTGGAAACGCCGGCACCACTCGCTGTAACAAAGGAATAAAATTGAGATCATGTAAGGCAATATCCCACTTGGCTTGCTGGCCTACAAAACTAGCTTGTTTGATACACAAATCACTTTTTTCTTGCTGCCAGCAATGCGGAGAAATTGAATAAGCCTGCTCCTGCCAATCCGCAGAAATCGTAAAAGGCTCGGCTAACTGCAAGGAAGCGTAGGTGGATTCGATTTGTCCTTCTAACCAGCGTCCTTGCCACGACGTGCTTTGTAATGAACCTTGGATTTTCGCCAGCAAATTGGTTTTATTACTGGTGGTATCAAGCAGTAATTCATGAGCCGCGGCATTGCCGCTTAGGCTTAGTCGAGCTTGATCGATCTGATTATTCACGCCGATAATATTTTGCACGTTCAGTTCAAGAGAAACCGGTTTGATATCGTTCCAAATAATCTGTCCTTTTCCATCAAAGGCTTTAACGTTGATATCGGCAAATGCCAACTCTTGACCTTGTAAGCTATACTGCAATGAAGGTTGTTCAAGACTACCGCTAAGCTTAGCATCAAGTGAAAAGCTACCTTGCATTTCGGCAATACTTTGCCCAATGTTAGCGGCGTTGACCATCACATCCACATCAAGCTTTCGCTCACTGTCTAGCTGACCATTAAGTTGAATGGAGTTTTCACCATTTCGAATACTGAGTTTGTTAAGCACCACAGCGGCAGAATCGTCAAGCTTGGCACTCCCTGTGATATTAAGTGGATAATTTCGCCACAGACCATTGATATCTAGCTCACTTAATTCTGCCTGCCACTGTCCAGCTGAATTAAACACTCTGGCTTGCATTCCACCATTAATATCTGCTTGGTAATCAGGTAACATGACGCCAGGATTGATATGTTGCATATCAATACGACTGGTAATCTCTAGACTATTGGCAAACGCCACCTTGCCCTTAGCAACAATATCTCCACCTAAGGTGTTGAGTTTTAGTAAGTCAAGCACCAGTTGCTCTCTGTCCGCCTTACCTTGTAAGGTAAATGAAGTGCTAGGAATACCCTGGCCCGCTATTTTACCATTGCCCTGTAAGCTAAGCCTGTCGAGATCGCCCACTAAACTTATTTGTCCTTGTGTTGATTGAAATTGCTCTGCCAACTGCGTTTGATGACGTAAAGGCCAAGTGAGATTTTGCCACGATATTGTGAGGTCAAGAGGGAGCTTGTCTTTAGCCAATTCTGCCTGAAGAGCTATAGTAGCATTTACGAGCCCGCTGGCTGTCACATCAGCATTAAGCTGTTGCAAATCGCCTACTGAGGATACGCTAAGATTGACGACTCCGCCCTGAGGTTCTTTGTACTTTGCGCCTAAATTCAGTTCATGTTGTAAGTTTCCCTCAAGGCCTATATCGGCAGTAGCAGAAACCTCTCCTAGCTTATGGCGAACAATGAACTGCCTGACACTTAAGGTTTTATCATCGGCCTTAGCGGAAAGCTGAACTGACGATAACTGAAGCCTCGTTTGGCCATTAGTGCTCAAGGTAAAGGGGCTGATGTTAAGGTCAGCTAGGTCAAAAACCAGCGGCAAATCAATCGCAAATTGCGTAATTGGCTGATACTCAAATGCCGTCCACTCAGTTGGTTTACTGGCGCCAGCAGCATCATTTGACAAGATATCAAACTGTAGAGCATTGATATTAAGGGTTTCAACTTCAAGTTCTTGCTCAAAGTTAAGGGAGGCGCTGAGGCCTCTCCAACTTAGGTTTAATTGATCTTGTACTGTAAGGTCTAAGACGCCAAGTTCGAGTCGTTTCACCCGTAAATAAAAGGGTAAGGTAAGCTTTTCTAAGGGCTCTGCGGTAGATTTTTCATTGGCTATAGGGACAATATTAACCTGAATATTGCCAGATTTGAGATGTTCGATACACACCGATAATGACCAAAGACAGCCCCAATCAAGGTCTAATTGCACGTTTTCAATATGGATATTTATCGCGTCTTGCTGCCACTTCACCTGGTTCAATTGCAGTTCGGAGCCTAAGCCACCACTTTTGTAATCCAGACTTAATTCGTCAAGCCAAGCATCTGCACCATTAAGCAGTACGTGGCTCCCCCAAGGTGTAAATGCAAGTAAACCTATAAGCATCAGACTGCATAAAAGGGCTAAAAATGTCATGCCTGTCCATTTGAATATTTTCATAATGCTGGCCCCATCGAAAAGTGCAAGCGCGTGGTTGACTCGTAGCTGCTATTGCCCCAACCAAGATACATGCGTACCGGACCAACGGGGCTTAACCAATTGACACCGGCGCCAATACCAGTAGCGTAGTCGCCAGAAAAATCATTGGTCGCAGTACCGGCATCAACAAAAAGAGCCAAACGCCAATTTTCAGCAACGGGATAACTGTATTCGGCACTGCCCACTGCCAAATAACGCCCACCGGTTAACTCTGTATTGTTGTTTTCATCCAAAACGAAAGGCGATAAATCTCGATAACCAAAGCCTCGAATACTTTGATCGCCACCGGCAAAATATCGCAAACTTGAGGGCACTTGATCAAAATCACTGGTTTCAATTGCACCTAGGTCAGCCCGCAATAACACCCTATGTTCGTCCCAGCTGCGCAACCATTTTGTTTGAGCGGTAATCCGAAGTAGGTTTATATCTGAAAACAAGGCATCAGCTGCGCCTTCTACGGTGAGGGTTTGTTTATCCCCCCAATAGACGTCTAATCCCCCTTTAGTTCGCAGTCGACTAAGCGTAAATCCGGGGGTTAATAAACGCGTGGTCTCTTCATCGTCTAAGCCTTGGGTAAAGGTCTCTTGTTCTAATCGTAAAAACACGGCCCTTTGCCAGTCGGAATCTGGCACAGTCCAATAACGAGTCGCTGACATGGTATAACGTTTACTGTTGGTATCATTATCATCTTGGGACTGAAAACCGACCTGAAAACTTGCGTAGTTTTTTACTGGATCTTCAATCGGAACACGATAATCCAGGCTAATTGATTGCTCTGGGCCTGAGATAAAAAGCTCTGTCCCCATTGAATGACCGAGACTATTTACCCACGGACGCTGCCATTTTGCAGTAAAGCGCGGGCCAATATCAGAAGAAAAACCAGCACCTAAATCAAAGTTATCTCGGGGTTTGTGAGTCAAAATAATTTCTATTGGCACGGCATAGTCCTCGGCATCTTTAACAAGCGGGCGCACGAGTACATGTTGAAAATATTGGGTTTGTTTTAAACGCTGGTTAAGTATCGATAACTTATTTGCCTCATAGGGTTCCCCTTCACTAAACGGCAACGACTCTAAAACTAGGGATTGGGCGCGCTGATCCTCAGGAAAACGTAATTCACCAAAGTGAAACCGCTGGCCCGTTTGCATCTTTAACGTAATAGTGGCCGTGGCTGAAGATTCGAATACTTTTATGCTGTGTTCGGTAAACTTAAAATCAAAGTAACCAAGCGACAAAGCCACGTTTTGTAGCTTCGATTTACTGGATTCATAGTCTGCGTGATGTAAGGGTTTATTTGCCGACAACGGTAAATTGGCCAACACTTGTTGAATAATGGGATCTTGTTTGCCCTCCCCCTCCAGCCCAATATCTAATTGTTTTATAGTAGTAACAGGACCTAGTTCTACCTCGATTTTCCAGCGACTATTTTTGAGCTTAGTATCGGGCAAATTGACCCGTATTAGACTTTGATAATATCCATAAACTTCAACCGCTAATTTCACTTTTTCAACTAACTGCAACTGATACTGTTCAAACTGATACGTTGCTACGGGCGGCTCTATACTGTCAATATGGGCATTGACATTAGTCAGGATTTTGTCATTTTTAATGCCTTTAACATCAACGTTTGCAGCCCACAGCGCTGAACTGCCTACAGATATTGTGACAAATAGCAGCATATTGTAGAAAAATCTTTTCAAACTTAAAGACAAATCATCTCTCTCTGTATTTAAAGTAATCGTTAGTGGAATAGTATGTTGAAACAGCAGCTTTTGAACCTAGGAGGCGGTGCAAGTTCACTATTTTTGTTGTTAATCCAACTGAGTAAGGGCAGATTTTACAATATTCAACCAAGCATGTATGCCAAGCCTAGCAACTTTTTAGTGTAAAGTTGTAAGCAATGATTCTGTTCAGAGCATTCGTTTATTCGTATTTAATTATCACTTGGTAGCACATTAACTTTGCTTTACCCTAAGCCTTCTTTGGTAATTTTCATGGTGCAATTAAATTATGACTCAACAACCCTCACCTTTTCCTGTCTGTATTGTAACGGGAGGGAGCGCAGGCATAGGTGAAGCCATATGTGAACGATTTGCCCTTAATGGCTACCAAGTAGTCAATTTGGATATTCAAAAACCAGCACTAAAGCAATGTAATATTGACTGGTGGCCCTGTGATTTGAGTGATAGCGCTGAAACACGCACAGTGTTGAATAAGGTATTGCAACAATACCAAAGAGTAGACGTACTGATCTCGAATGCCGGCATTCATTTTTCTGGTACCATTGAAACGACCTCCGATGCTGAGTTTGAGCGAGTTTTTGCCTTAAATGTTAAGGGGGCTATCAATGCGACCAAAGCCGTTCTTCCTTTGATGAAAGAACAGCAAGCAGGGGTTATTTTATATATGGCTTCGGATCAAGCTCTTATTGCTAAGCGTAACTCCTTTGCCTACAACATGAGTAAAGCTGCCCTTGCTTCGTTAGCAAAAACCACCGCATTGGATTACGCCAGTTTTAATATTCGTGCAAATGCCATTTGCCCCGGCACCATCGAGACGCCATTGTATCATCAGGCGATAGCGAGATACGTTGAGAAATCCGGAGCAGATGAACAACAAGTTCATAGTGAAGAAGCCGCATTACAACCCTTGGGTCGATTAGGGCAATCAAAAGAAGTCGCCGCGATGGCATTCTTTTTAGCCAGTGAGGATGCCGCATTTGTTACCGGAAGTTTGCACGTTATCGACGGTGGGTATACCGCACAGTAAGGTAGATGTCACAACACGTAATTAAACCACAGCAAATAGAGCTGACATGACACAAAACATTGTTGATCCCCATCTCCATTTATTTGCCTTAGACTTAGGTGACTACGGCTGGCTAAAACCAGATAAACCACCCTTTTGGCCTGATAAAAAAACCATCGCAAAAAATGTTGGTGAAGCGGATTTACGCCTGACTGCGGGCCTAAATTTAGCAGGTTTTGTGCATATTGAAGCAGGCTTTGATAACGAGCATCCTTGGCGAGAAATTGATTGGCTTGAGTCAACGTGCAAGCTTCGATTTAAATCGGTTGCTTGCGCTAATTTATATTCAACTGACTTTGCTCATACTATGCAAATTTTAGCTAAGCGAAAATCAGTAGTTGGGATCAGGCATATATTGGATGATGAGGCTTTAGCTATTTTAAGCCATCCACAATGTGCACGAAACTTTGCCGTTTTAAATGAAATGAACTTAAGTTTTGATGCACAATTCCCAGTGCATGATACTGGCGCTGTGCACGAATTAATTAAGCATGCAAAGCAACATAAAAACCTCAGAATAATTATCAATCACGCAGGTTGGCCGCCAGTTTCAGGCACAATTGAAGATAATAAATGGCAGGACAATATTCACTATTTACGGGATTGTGAAAATATTGCGATTAAATTGTCAGGCTGGGAAATGGCCAATCGGCAGTGGTCTTTTCAAGCTATAGAAAAGCCACTTAAACAAGTAATTACGTGTTTTGGCTCGCCTAGAGTGATGTTAGCCAGTAACTTTCCACTTTGTACCTTGAGTCGTCCCTACCTAGAGTTATGGCAAGGCTACAAAACTGAATTACATCTAAGCGCTAACTTATTCCAACAACTTGCATACAACAATGCGGCTCATTGGTACAAATTAAATTAAAAATTGTAGCGTAAACCTAAATATGCAGCGCTCGCAGTAAAATTATTCTCGCCTTTGATATATTCAATTTCAGTTCTAAGCATCGTTCTTGGACCAATAAAAAAATCAAAACCAATACCAATTACACCAGCTATACCGCCCTCGTCAAATTCACAAAACGTATAGGTTTCTTCTGCACTTAACGCAATTGAAGTGCCCTTACCTAATGCACAGCTCTGCTCACCCTGCAACACTTGTTGCCCCTTGGTATCTGTTTTGAGTAGGCCAACTCGATAGAATAATTCACCAGCCGGCCCTGCCGCTTTACCTAAAAACGCGGCATAAAGCGCCGAGGCGTCTAAGGGCATACTACCATCTTGTAATTGCGCCATGGAGCTGGGCAATTCAGTGGCCAGCGAGTCATTCGCTAACTTTTGAAAACCTGCTTCAAAATACCATTGACGCTCAATCTGATAACCGATACCCAATTTATACGACATGGACGTCAAATCGGCACCACTAAACTCTGTGTTTGCGGCGCCAATAGTCGATACTCCGTATAAGCCTTCTACCGCTCTGCTATGCCCTGCGACTACGCACAACAATACGGCAAAAATTGACATTCTCATTTTCAAACTAAACGCTCCTTTAACCTACTTAAGGCAAGACTACAGAGACAACAATGAATTAAATATTGCAACATAACATATTGAAATACAAACAAAGATAGCGTCAACTTGATAATAGTTTTAATTCGCTCAGTACGTGATGTATGCGATTAATGTTTGTCACTGCCATTGACAATTCGTTAGTATAGAGCGAATCACTAGCCCTTGGATGAACCATTGAGACATTTAATAAAAATAGGCCTTGTTAGTTTGGCTTTAACAGCCTGTGCGGCCAGCGAACCTGAACCCATTATGACCGATGAAAAGTTTGAAAGTCGTACCTTGGCCGATGGCTCCATTGAATTTGTGTTTGGTCTCTCATGGCGAAATACTTCTCAGGATTCCTTACGCAGTAATAATCAACGAGACTATGAGCGCAGCGACTCCCGCGATGGTTCGCGCATGGAAAGGGCTGACCGCGATCAAAAAGCCAAGCGTTTTGCGGTATTAGCAGATAATCAAACCAAACTAGAGCTAGAAGATAAAGCGGCAGAAAGCTTACAAAAAAGACTCAAAAAAGAAAAGTTATGTGCTGATGGTTACCAAATAGATGATGTATTTTGGCGCGATGCAGACATTCGATTATTGGGTAGTTGTTTGTAACTATTTGCTGACGCCCACTAACATTCACCAAAATTAATTGCTAAGGAAAATAAAATGCAAAGTATAAAAACAAGAGCGGCTGTTGCATGGGCTGCGGGTCAGCCTCTAAAAATTGAAGAAGTGGATCTGGCGCCCCCCAAAAAAGGCGAAGTATTGGTCAGGATTGTGGCCACGGGTGTATGCCATACCGATGCCTACACGCTGTCTGGCGATGATCCTGAAGGTTTGTTTCCCGCCATTTTAGGTCATGAAGGTGCTGGTATTGTTGAAGCAATAGGGGAAGGTGTGACCTTAGTTGAAGTAGGTGACCACGTTATCCCTTTATACACACCAGAATGTGGTAAGTGTAAGTTTTGTTTATCAGGCAAAACCAATTTGTGCCAAGCAATTCGAGCAACGCAAGGCAAAGGATTGATGCCAGATGGTACGAGTCGTTTTTCAATCAATGGTCAACCCATTTATCATTACATGGGCACATCAACCTTTGCAGAACATACTGTAGTACCTGAAATCGCCTTAGCCAAAATCCCGAAAGAAGCACCACTTGAAAAAGTTTGTTTACTAGGATGTGGTGTGACAACAGGTATGGGTGCTGTAACCAATGCAGCTAAAGTCAAGCCGGGAGACACCGTTGCGGTATTTGGTCTTGGTGGCATTGGACTTTCTGTTCTTATCGGCGCAAAAATGGCGCAAGCCGGACGTATTATTGCGATTGATATTAATGAAGATAAGTTTGAAATTGCTAAACAGTTAGGCGCAACGGATGTGGTTAATCCAAAAGACTACGATAAACCTATCCAAGATATCATTGTTGAAATGACGGACGGTGGTGTCGATTATTCTTTTGAATGCATTGGAAATGTCAATGTGATGCGCTCAGCCCTTGAATGTTGCCACAAAGGCTGGGGAGAGTCTGTGATTATTGGCGTAGCAGGCTCGGGGCAGGAAATTTCAACTCGTCCTTTCCAATTAGTTACTGGCCGAGTTTGGCGCGGCACCGCGTTTGGCGGTGTAAAAGGTCGCAGCCAATTACCCGATTACGTGCAGCGCTACATGGATGGAGAATTTGAGTTAGATACCTTTATCACCCACACCATGGCCTTAGAAGACATCAATGACGCGTTTGATTTGATGCATGAAGGTAAATCGATTCGTACTGTTGTGCATTATTAATAAGGAGATATATCATGGCAAATGCCACTGAACTTGCTGAATTAAGTGCCAATAAATGTTTTGGTGGTTGGCAGAAGCGCTATAGTCATCGTTCGAAAACACTCAATTGTGAAATGCACTTTAGTGTATTTTTACCTCCTGCTGCTGCAACCAACAACCGTTTACCCGTGTTGTACTGGTTAAGTGGCCTCACCTGTACTGATGAAAACTTTTCAACAAAAGCAGGTGCACAGCGCGTAGCGGCTGAGTTAGGTATTATGTTAGTTATGCCAGATACGAGTCCCCGCGGTGACCAAGTGACTGACGCTGCAGATGGTGCTTACGACTTAGGTTTAGGTGCAGGGTTTTATGTCAATGCGACGCAAACACCTTGGCAAGAGCATTACCAAATGTACGATTATATCGTTGAAGAATTGCCCGCCTTAGTGCAAAAAGAATTTAAGGTAAAAGAAAAAGCGGCGATTGCGGGCCATTCTATGGGCGGCCATGGAGCATTAACCATTGCCCTATCAAATATGAAACGTTACTGCTCTGTGTCGGCATTTGCACCTATCGTTAATCCGCTTGAATGCCAATGGGGACAAAAGGCTTTTACTCATTACTTAGGTGATAACAAGCAAGATTGGCTTGCTTACGACAGTTGCAATTTGATGCGCCAACAGGGACAGTTTTTACACATCCCTATGCTAGTGGATCAGGGTCTAGATGATAATTTTTATCTGAGTCAAAAATTAACCAAACCTTTAGAAGATGTAGCCAAAGAAATCGGTTACAAAGCAGATTTTAGGTATCACCTAGGCTACGATCATAGTTATTATTTTGTCTCTAGTTTTATCGAAGACCATCTGCGGTTTCACGCTAAATATTTATAATAACCACTCTTATTTGTTAGCTACAATCGAGTCAAACTTCTTTTTAGGATGACTCGTTTTGATTTTTATCGCCTTAAACCGATGCGTTGTGCGGTACTTTTCGTATACATTCAAAAAGATATTCACCGACATTTGAAGCCCCGTTTTCTGAGGAAAAGGCAATACCGCATTCATTCTGTTCCGATGTATGTTTTACCATGCCTTTGATGGTCATGGGGGTGGATAAACTTGCGCTGGTTAACACGATGCTTATTTTGCTTAAAGACGGAATATTGGGAAGTGCTGATCCTAACTTAATTTTAATACCAGAATAACTCATGTCTACGACACCACCCGTTAACACTGTCACATGGTCTGAATCAGGATCGGTGAAACAGATATCTGCCTGTAAATCCTCTACTAAGACTCTTGAATGCTGTCGTTTTTCGAGCATTTTACCCTCTATCCTTGATAATATGACCCTAGTATAGGCTGCAATACCCGAGATAGGTAGAGAGCTAAGGCATAAAATAGAAAGTTACTATTTGATCTTTTAGCGTCGTGCCCCAATCAATGAAATAGCAATAATCGGGGTGATCTAGATAAGATACTAAGAATGATTCAAAGTTTTCATTATTTATAAAGACAATAATAAGGAGCTAACATTTTGAATAATAATTATACGCCTCCCAAAATATGGGAATGGGATAAAGAGTTCGGCGGCAAGTTCTCAGGGATCAATCGCCCTACTGCCGGAGCTAGAGAAGAGAAGGCTTTAAAAGTAGGTGAACATCCTTTCCAGCTATATTCGCTTGCGACCCCCAATGGGGTAAAAGTGACTGTTATGTTTGAGGAACTATTATCCTTAGGTATCAAAGAAGCTGAATACGATGCTCATTTAATCAATATCATGGAGGGAGAGCAATTCACTAGCGGTTTTGTGGCAGTCAATCCAAATTCGAAAATTCCGGCACTAATGGACCATAGTACAACTCCCCCTACTCGTTTGTTTGAGTCAGGAGCAATGCTGTTGTACTTAGCTGATAAATTTGATGTGCTGATACCCAAGGAGCCAGTCAAACGAACAGAGTGTTTGTCTTGGCTGTTTTGGCAAATGGCTAGTGCACCTATTTTGGGTGGCGGCTTTGGTCACTTTTATGCTTATGCTCCAGAAAAATATCAATACCCTATTGACCGCTATGCTATGGAAATAAAACGTCAGCTAGATGTGCTCAATCAACATCTTGCGAACAATCGGTACATGTGTGGTGATGAATACAGTATAGCTGACATTGCAATTTGGCCGTGGTACGGCGCCTTGGTGACCAATAAAGTTTACGAAGCGGCTGAGTTTTTACAGACTCATGAATACACACATATATTGAGATGGAATGATGAAATAGTCCAAAGACCGGCTGTGCAACGAGGCCGGATCGTCAACCGCACGTGGGGAGAGCCTTCGAGCCAATTGCATGAGCGTCATGATGCCAGTGATTTTGAAACAAAAACTCAAGATAAACTGACCAAATATCAATAAAAGAAGGGAAAATAAGGGGCAAGGATGCCCCTACTATTAAGAATATACTGGTGATAGGCAGAATAGAAATTACGCTATTTTATACTCGTGACTTAGAAGTAGTACTCTAAACTGAATTGAGCATAATCGTCTCTGCGCAAAAAGTAAGAAATATCAGTTGGCTCATCACTTGAAAATAAATAAGCATCTACTCGCCATTTCCAATGATCATTAATCCGACTCGAAGCTTCAATAAAACCAGAGCGCACACCTGAATAATCTAAATCTTGAACCATGCCAAAAAGCACTTCGGTTCCATCAAAATCATTCAGTACCCACCTTGCACCAATTAAAATGTCATTTTGAGCAGTAGTTGTAGCTAACTCTTGGCGATCGTCATATTGATATTCTACCAACCATCCGATGTCATATATAGAATCGAACACTCCAACAGAGGTGTATTCAAATCCACCTACCATCGCCCAATAATCTTGCATATTTCCTGAACGTTGAATCGCTTCAAATTTTATAATCCAAGCTTCAACAATAGCAAGTACATCGATACCTACTTGTTGAATTTGTGAATAATAAGGGCGAAGTACAAATTCATTGTCGCCTTTGATTGAGGGGATAAAATCAGGCTCTCGAGAGGTTCCGTCAAAGTAAGACAAACCCACTTCCCAATCACCAAGGGTATGTTGCCAGCGAAGCGCCCAATCGAGTTTTTTTTCCTCATCACTTGATTCGTATAAGGCATTATCAGTATCGATTTCTAAAGGGCCACGCAAACGCCCATCCATTCCGGCAAAGGTGCGTTCTCTAAAATAAGGTAATACAAATGCCGTAAAATTTCCCCATTCTTTGTACAAGGATAAAGACACCATCGCTTGTCCCAGCTTATCTTCACCGTCTATGGCTTCGATAGCATCGGTTTGATTAATAATATCAACCAAATGTAATGATTCTGCTTGGCCCCAAAAAACCTTACCAATACCAGTTTTAATTTCCCAGTCATCACCGATATGCGCCCATAAGAATTCTCGGATGTCACCATGGGTTCGTTTCTGGTCATTTTGATCAAGCCTGACAAAACCACGAAACAAAATAGTATCTTGACCATCGTTTAACGCGGTATACAACTCAGGGCTGAAATATACAGACGCATTATCTCGGCTTTGCTGCGGATACAGCGCATCTTGCAAAAAATAACGTTGTTCAAATGCAGCAGTTCCAGTGTACTCAATATCTAACTCGGCCTGAGAAGCACCAGCAACAGAAAAAACCACTCCGCTAAGTAGATATTTTATTAATGTATGTTTCATTAGTTCCTCTAACGAGCTCGCATTAAGCTGTCTTTATCAAAGTCATTTTCAGACAAACCTGTTTTAAACTCTAAAGAGTGGGTAATTAGATCGGTGCTTTTGCCGTTTTGACGATTGTCCATTCTTAATTCCATTGGACGCCAGAACTTGTCTAAAAAAAGCTGATAATCGTGCATGGTCAATACTTTTAATAAGCTACCCTTACGATCGTAATATTCAGACTTAAATACGCGATAATGCTCTTTATCAACCCACGTGATATTTTTGCTATAACCTGAATCCTCTTCTAAAGGCACCTGTTCTACCACATAACAGTCCATTCCCTGATACTGCTCGTCACGCAGATAAGTAAATTTAAATTTTTCAATTTCAAAAGAGCTCATATCTTCAAATGCAAACTCGCTGCCCATAAATGGGCCCGATTTATTTTTTGATTGAATACGTTTTACCTTTTTTAACTTAGGCAAAAACATCCACTGATCGTCGGGCTCAAGAGGATGGGAAAAGTTCAGGAATGCGGTACCTTTAACATCCAAAGGCTGGTCAAATATCGTCAGGCCTTTATCACCGTCATCAATGACTTCAAGTGATTTAACCCGCATTTTACGCTCTGTTTCGTCTCCTTGCCGATTCCGTAAAATCATACTTGTTTCAGCGACTGAGTCAGACCAACCTTCATCACGAGATTTTTGTTCTTTTGCTATTGCCAAGCCTTTCTCTTCGGCACTCTGAGAAAAAGCGCTTGTACAAAACAACATTGTTAACAATAACAAGCTAAATGATGTTCTCGTAGTTTTCTTTCTATTCAGTAAAATTTTCATTGAGCGACTGTCCTTTAGTTTGTTCTTTTCTATCAAAAACCATTAAAAAAGCGGGTAAAAACAATAGATCGACCGCTAACGCGACCAAAATAATTACGCTGGTTAACATTCCCATATCGGCATTCAAAGCAAACGGCGACAACATTAAAACCGAGAAACCTAAGGATAACACAAGAGTCGTAATCACCAGCGCCTTACCTACTGTTGCAAAAGCATAACGCACAGCTTCATCCGCGTTTTTGCCAGCTTGTCGAGCATGTTGATATTTGCTTAGAAAGTGAACCGTGTCATCGACAATGATACCGAGAGTCATACTCAAGACAACCGAAAGGCCAAGATTTATTTCAGCAGAGTAGGCTCCCCAAATACCAAAGCCAATTAAAGCTGGCAGTAGATTTGGCAATAAGCTTATAAAGCCAAGACGAAAAGATTTAAGTGCAAAAATCAATAGACCTGAAATGAGCACTAAAGCAACCAGAGTACCTTCAATCATACTCGCCATATTAGCTTCACCAATATGTGCAAACATTAAGCCTGGACTCGACGAAATTATAGTAAAAGTAGGCGCGTTTTCTTCAAACCAAACTTTTACTTTTTTCTCAAAATTGGTCATCTCCTTACTGCCGAGATTTTTAAGCGTTAACATTATACGCGTGCCTGATTTGTCCATATTTATTTGGTTATTAAGATCTAATCCATAGGGTAAAGACATCTCATACAATAATAAATACTGGGCTGCTAACTCCCTATCACCGGGCAATGAATAAAATTCTACAGCATCACTGTGCATATTTTTATTTAATCGCTTGAACGTATCACTAATTGAAGAAACATGATCAATTTCAAGTTGTTGACGAAGCCATGTTGTAAAATTGTCAACCGTTGTTAGAAACTCAGGAGCATTAATACCACTCTCTTGCTCACTGTAGATCGCAACATCGATATTTGTCATGCCACTTAAATTATCTTGTTGAAAATCAGTTGATTGACGGAAAGCGGTTGATTGATCAAAATATTGAGTAGGAGAATCATTTAATTGGTTTTTTGATGCCAGGATTGTAACTAACACTGTCACACTCAGACTCAAAAGTAACAACTTCCGATTATGTTGAATTACCCATTCACCTAGAGCCTCAATGCGCCCTGAATTTTTAAGAACAACGCTTCTAGGGTTAATAGGTAACAACATAACCAAAGCAGGTAATACAGTAAGTGAAAAGAAACAGGCCAATAACACACCGATTGTTGTCAAATTACCTAAATCCGCTAGTATGGGCACCTCAGCAAAATTCAGTGTTAAAAACCCTGCTCCTGTTGTAAGAGTCGTGATTAAAACCGGTTTGAAATTCGACTCCAAACTGCTAAGTAAGGCTTCAGACTTAGTCTTTTTTTGACGCATGCCAAGTAACATTGAAGACACCACATGAATGCAATCGGCTACGGCCAATGTCATCACCATAATGGGTACATTAACGGTTGCAGTACTTAAAAAGATTCCAAGCCACCCGGCTATGCCCATTGTGCTTACAATACTGACTATAATGACGATTAGTGTCGAAACTGTTCCAACAAGAGTTTTCAAGGCCAACCACATAACAATAATAATAGTCAAAAACATTAGCGGAACTAACGTTGAAGCATCTTTTTTTGCAGTGATATTAAAAGCATCATTCATCGTAACGATGCCTGTATGGTAGAAATCGAAATCTGGATACATCATTTTGTATTGAGTGGTAATCGATTTGACAAATTGCGTCGCTTCTGACGCTTCTTTTGTCTGGTCACCATCTGGTAAATTAACGCTGATGTTGATCATGGTGACATGCCCTAGGGGCGATATCATCCTGTCGAGTAGATTAGGTTCGTCAAGAGCGATCTGTTTAATGTTAGCTAATTGACTCGGTGTTAGATCATCAATATTTTCTACTAAATCTTCAACAATTAAATCGTCATCTTCTGACCACGTGTGTTGAAAATTTGTAATTGAATCAACCCGCGTGGACAGCGGTGTTTGCCAAGCTTCTTCCGTTAATTCCTGCACTAATTTGAGAGTGCTTTTTTCGAAAACATTGCCAGAATGTGGCGCAATAATAATACTGACATTGTCATTTTTACTGAAACTATTTTGCATTTTTTCGTATGCGACAAGCTGGGGATTATCAGCTTCAAAAAATACTCTAAAATCACCTCGAAAATAAAGATTTTTACTCCCTATGGCCGCTACAACAACTAATAGAAAACACAGAAACAACACCATTTTGGGGTATCTAACAGGCAAACTAAGCAGAGTGTTTTTCAAAACATATCCTTTTTAAAAGGTCGTTACTAAATGTCGATATTAAGCTTACTATGAAAAGAGCGACTTAAACGTCTATTTAAAGATACGTTGTTGCTATCTAAACAGTGCATTTATTGTCTACTTTGCCCCATTCGAAATCACGTTAAGGCGTTAAGTTCGATTAATTATAACCAATTCTCACTAGATCTGATGTAAAACAGTATCATATTTCGTCATTTATTCCTCCTTATGTAAAAAAATGTTAGGCCTTAAAAATACACTTAGTCAATTGATATAATTAACTTTTATTTGAACCCTCAGTACAAACCACCCACATTTTATTTACAAAATCACAAAACAGTTTTGATCTATTTTGGAAAAGCAGTATTATAAACATCAACTGGTCAGATGAGCGGATGAGTAAAAATGAGTATTAGAACTAGCCTTAAAAAAGTATTACCCCCTATTTCACTAACTGAACAAGAAGCCTTAGACGCTGGTGATGTTTGGATTGAATCTTCGATATATCAAGGTAAGCCAGACATGGCTGCACTGCGCGCCATTCCCGGTGCAAAATTAAGTGCTGAAGAACAGGCATTTTTAGACGGTCCTGTCACCACTTTGCTAAATATGGTTGACGACTTTGCCTTACAAAACGGTAAACACATTCCACAACATATCCTTGATTACCTGTCAGTTAACAAATTCTTCGCGCTTATTATTCCGAAGAAATTTGGTGGCTTAGAATTTTCACCGTATGCAAACTCAACAATTGTAGCGACAATAGCAGCTAAAAGCGGCGCGATTGCTGTGACTGTTATGGTGCCCAACTCTTTAGGCCCCGGTGAGTTACTTATGCATTATGGAACTGCAGCGCAGCAAGAGCAGTGGTTACCGAATCTTGCCGTGGGTAAAGATATTCCTTGTTTCGCCCTAACGAGTCCTGAAGCTGGCTCTGACGCAGGGTCTATTCCAGATGCAGGTATTGTTACCAAAGGTATGTGGAACGGTGAAGAAGTACTTGGATTATCGGTATCGTGGGACAAACGTTACATCACGCTTGCCCCTATCGCCACAGTACTTGGTTTAGCCTTTAAAGTCTTTGATCCAGACCAGCTGTTGGGAGAAAAATTAGAGCTCGGTATTACCTGTGCATTAATTCCTAAATCTCATCCTGGCGTTCAACTTGGCAACCGCCATGATCCAATGGGGATGCGTTTTTACAACGGAACTACCCGTGGAGATAAGGTCTTCATACCTATGGACTTTATCATCGGCGGTCAAAAAAATATCGGGCGTGGCTGGCAAATGCTAGTGAGCTGCTTAGGTGCAGGACGAGGTATTTCATTGCCCGCAATGGGCGTGGCATCTGGCCAATCTGCGCTTAAGTCAACCGCTGAATATTCGTTTGTTCGTGAACAATTTGGCGTACCAATTGGAAGATTTGAGGGTATTCAAGAAAAACTAGCTGACATTGCTGGTAAAACATTTGTCCTTGAAGCCATGCGTGTTCTTACTACTGAAGGGCTAGGCCTTGGTTTAAAGCCATCTGTGGTAACCGCTATTGCCAAGTACCACATGACAGAGTTGGGCCGCGATGTGAATAGCAGCGCAATGGACATCCAAGCAGGTAAAGCCATTCAGCGTGGGCCGCAAAACAATCTGGCAGATGGTTATGCCGCTCAACCTATCGCAATCACTGTTGAAGGTGCAAACATACTGACCAGAAGTTTGATGATTTTCGGTCAAGGTGCAATGCGCTGTCACCCTCATTTAAAAGAGATGGTCGATTTAATCCACAGTAACGATAACAATGCTGACGCAGAATTTAACAAAGTATTGATGAAAACAGTTGGTTTCAGTGTCAAAAACTCGCTACGTAGTATAAGTAAAAGCTACTTACCGTTTTTACGTGGCTCGCAAACCGCTTTGCCTGAAGTTAAAAAATACGAAAAACGAATTAATGCATTATCAGCAAAATTAGCGCCTTTGGCTGATTTGTCATTGCTCGTACTTGGCGGCGACCTGAAAAAGGCTGAAATGTTGTCTGCACGTTTAGGTGATGTAATGAGTTATCTATACGCATCTATGGCTGTTGTGCGTTTTTATGAACAAAAGGTCAGCAACCGAAATGAAGCGAAACCTTTCTTCGAGTATGCAATTCAGTGGACTTTACAACAAGGTGAGCAAGCACTTGTCGATTTTGTTGATAATTTTCCTAATACAGCCACTCGAGGCCTCATGCGTGTTTTAACTAACACCTACACTCGTTCAGTTAAAAGTATTTCAGACAAACTAAAAAGGGAATTGTCTGATGCGACCATGCAACAAAGCAGCATAATGCAAGAGTTGACTCACTTGATAAAAGTGACTCCAGGTGATGCAAATGACATTAACGAGCGTGCCTTTGTTGCTAAACACGCAGTAATGCCGCAACTGAAAATAATTCAGAAAGCATTAAAAACTAACCCAGTTGTGCCATTTATCTCATTTGAACATGCCGTAAATAAACTGCACGAAGCAGGTCAATTGAGTGGTCAAGACTTAGCGCTTGTATTGGATTACAATGAGAAGCGTAAAATAGCGGTTCGGGTAGACGAATATACGTTTGATCTTGAATTACTCGATACCGAGTTAAATGTAGTTAAAGAACAAACAGCCCCACAGGCGAATGCGGCATAACTAAAAACGGTTAAACTATGCCAAGGGCGATAAGGTAACTTCATCGCCCTTTTTTATATTACAGTAATTTTCAGAGTAAACATTGTCTCTTGGTTTGCTTCAAAAAAATTTAGTGAAAAGCATACTTAAAACTTGTTCTAACAAGGCTTTTGCTTTTTACTAGCCATTCAATGAAAACTTGCTTATCAAGTCATGTTACGAGATAAATCAGAAGCCACATCTTTAAGCAGCCGTCGCGGCACACGACACATTTGGCTGCGCACCACACTTCGTTATTCACAAAAAGAAGCCTTGGCGTCCTCTGCCATGACAGCCACCAGTGATAACTTTTTTAATGCCTTTGCGATATTTATCCAAGCGAGTATGAGTCAACTCGGTTTATTAACCGGCTTTCCTCAACTCTTTGGTGCATTAATGCAATTTCTATCTCTTGGCATCAGCCGTTTTTTTAGCCGTAAAGACATCATAGTGTTTGGCGCAACTTTGCAAGCAACTGGACTTTTAACCATGTCGCTGTTAAGTATTTGGCGACCAGATAATGCCGTTTGGCTTTTTATTTTATTAGCGATGCTGCACCATGGATTACTTAATTTAGTGCAACCTCATTGGCGAGCTTGGATGGGTAACATCGTCCCCCCAAGACGTCGTGGAAAGTTTTTTGCCTCACGTAGCAGAATTACTATGCTGGCATCACTTGCCGTTTTTGTGATCGGTGGCGGCTTACTGACCATCAGTAATAAACTTGAACTTGCGTGGCTGGGATTCAGTTTACTCTTTTTAATCGCCGCAGTGGGACGCTTTAGTTCCGCTTGGCTGCTTTGGAAAATGCATGATCCTCAAGTTCAAGTTATACAAAGAATGCCCGGTAATACTTGGCTAAAACTTCGAGAAGCGTGGCAAGAGCCTGTCTTTAAACAATACAGTTTACTTGTTGCCACAATGCAATCCATGGTGGCTATATCAGCACCTTTTTTTGCCGTTTATATGCTTAATGATCTGCAATTTACTTACATTGAGTTTGTTTTGTCCGGTGTCGCTTCAATCGCCACTCAGTTTATTACACTGAAATTTTGGGGTAAATTTAGCGACAAATTTGGTAATCGTCTTGTTATGGTTTTAACGTGTAGCATGATACCTTTTGTTCCTTTGTTGTGGTTGTTTTCCGGAGATTTTACCTACATTCTCATTATTCAGGCCATTTCAGGCCTGTGGTGGAGTGGATTTACTTTAAGCACAGCAAACTACCTATATGATATTCGTCCACATCAAGCAGATTTTGCAACTTACGCCGCAATGCAAGCCGGTCTTAGCGCCGCACTGGTATTTATAGGCTCCATTATTGGCGGAGTTATCGCCTCCTACGCATTGCCATTTGCTAAAAGTAGTGGGCTGGATAACCTGCTAAGCCATACTATCTTTGTGGTCTTTTTAGCATCCAGTATTGGCCGTTTATGTGTTGTAGCGTATTTCATCCCTCGCCTGCAGGAGCCAACGATACGCCAACGCCCTAAAATGCTCGATTTGGTCTTGAGGGTATCTCGGTTTAATGCAATTTCAGGGGTCAATTTTGATTGGTTGACGGTGACTAAAAAGCGCAAAAATTAAAAAGGAGCATCGTGCTCCTTTTTATTTTAATCTTAGATATCCTTATTTGACTTCCATGTGGGGTGAACGGTAAACCACTTCGTCATTCAAATCGATACCAATGCCGGGGACTTCAGTCACTTCAAAAAAACCATTCACTGGTTGTGGATCTTGCAAACATAGCTCACGGTTCCACTCTTTTATGGCATAAGTATGGTGTTCATGGATCAAGAAATTAGGAATAGCCGTTTCTAAATGCAAACTTGCCGCAGTTGCTACAGGCCCACCACACACATGGGCTTGAACACGCACATCATACACATCTGCATAATCACATACCTTTTTGGTTTCGGTAAAACCGCCACACAAGCCGATATCAGGTTGGAGCACGTCAATTGATTGGTCTTCCATATAAGGGCGAATCCCCCAGCGATTATACAAACGTTCTCCGCCAGCAATAGGCACATTAACCCGTTTAGAGACTTTGTCGTGTACCTTAGAATTTAGATAATTCACCGGCTCTTCGTAAAACAAGCACCCTATATCTTCAATCATTTCACCTAATTGAATTGCACTTGCTGCGCCAGCTAAGCTATGACATTCAAAAATAATATCTACATCATCACCCACCGCATCCCGTATCGCTTGTAAACGGGCTTTAAAAAGTCGTAACTCAGGCTGGGTAAACAACTTGGTTCGATCAAAATGGCTTACGCCTTCTTTGTCGTACACAATAGGATCAACTTTTACTGCGTCATAACCTTCTGCAACGGCCTTTTCTGCAGCCTTGCCGTAGTCCACAGGATGATTTAAGCGCGTGACTTCTTTGTCCCAATCAAATTGTAATTGGCTGGCGTAAGTCCGTAATTTAGCGTTAGTTTTACCACCTAATAATTGATACACCGGCACACCTAAGGCTTTACCTCGAATATCCCATAGGGCGGTATCAATAGCGCTCATAGCAGCATATATAATTGGACCGCCACCTAAACCCCAAAAACTTTCACGTAACATTCGACTCCATAGTGCTTCCGTTCTAAAGGGATCCCAACCTATCAACATCGCCTCAGCAATTTCTTTGATCATGTGAGCGGCAGCGCTGTGCCCTAAGTCATAGGCTAAACCAGCTTCACCTACGCCACTGATACCCTCGTCTGTATGAATACGCACAAAAACAGGATTCCAAACCGTACGTTTTGGACAATGAATATCAAAAATTTCAACACGAACTATTTTCATAATTATCCTAAAAAAGACTCAACTTAAAAAAACTTAAAGACAAAAACTAGGGTCAAGTTTGTAGGCCTTACGCAACATAGCTGGCCAAGCTAATTGCCCACCGGTAATGCCACTATGAACGACATTTGCTTGCTGATATATACCTTCAACGATAGCTGGCGGAATTGTGATCACCGGTTTACCTGTTTGCATTAGTTCCATTTGAATTTCACAAGCACGTTGTAAATCATAAAAACGCATGAATGCATCCCCAACCGTGGGGCCCACGGCCAAGCCGCCGTGATTATGCAACAGCATGTGATTGGTTTGGCCTAGGTCTTTCTGCAAACGGGCTTTTTCATCCGCGTTAACTGCTAAGCCCTCATAACCGTGATAACTGAGTGATGGAAGTGAAAACAACGCATACTGACTCCAAGGTTGTAAGCCACCTTCAATCGTTGCGACACCAATAGTGGCCTTTGTATGTAAATGAATCACACACTGCACATCATGACGCACTTCATGAATAGCGCTGTGGATAGTAAAACCCGCCGGATTTATCCCATAAGGGGAACCATCAAGTATCTCTCCTTCGAGGTTCACCTTAACTAAATTTGAAGCGCTCACTTCTTCGAATGTTAGACCAAAGGCGTTCACTAGGTAGTCATCGGTCTGAGGGATACGAGCAGAAATATGCGTGTAAATTAAATCACCCCAGCCAAAACTAGCAACCAAACGATAACACGCGGCAAGATCGACCCGAGTTTGCCATTCCTTCTCACTCACCTGCCCTTTTAGGCTCCTACTCTTTAATTCATAATCATGCAGCATGGTATATTGACCGACTTAAATAACTCTGTGCTTAGTCTACATGAATATTAATTCCTATCTAAGCTGGCATACTAAATTTTCTAACAAGTGCGTTATGACATATAACCGAAGGCTTGCTAACGCTCATATTTTGTTCAACACTGAATTTACGTACTGCAAGGAACAATAAATATGCCAGAGATAAATCGAAGAAAGTTTATGCAACTAAGTGGTGGTTTAGGTTTAAGCACACTTCTCAACGCTAAAGGAACTTTGGCTTCACAATCAGGTAGTTCAAAGCTTGGGGTAGCCTTAGTCGGTCTAGGACAATACAGCGAAGGCTTGCTTGCTCCTGCACTGGAGCTCACCACACATTGCGAGTTACGTGGCATTGTGACCGGCAGTCCACAAAAAATACCTAAGTGGCAACAGCGCTATGGAATAAAGAACAACAATATTTATTCCTACCGCAACATGCACGAATTAGCCAACAACCCTGATATCGATATAGTTTACGTTGTTGTTCCCACCGCTCTGCACCTGCAATACTGTGAGATCGCTGCTAATGCGGGAAAACATGTTTGGTGCGAAAAGCCAATGGCACTGACTGTTGAACAGTGTCAACGTATCATCGATGTATGTCACAAAAATAAAGTAAAACTAAGTATTGGTTACCGCATGCAACATGAACCCAATACAAGGCGTTTTATGCAATATAAATCCACCGCCCCTTACGGTAAATTAACCCACATTGTCGCTCAAGCAGGTTATGGGGGTCAGGGCTTACCTGCCGATAATTGGCGTATGCAGAAAGCCATGGGAGGAGGAGCTATGTATGATATGGGTGTCTATCCCCTAAATGGTTGTCGGTTTATGACTGGGCTTGAACCCGTCGCCATAACTGCCAAACATGAAAAATCTCATCCGGATATTTTCAAGGAAGTAGATGAAACCACCTATTTTACCCTCGAGTTCCCTGATGGGCTGATCGCGGAATGTGCCACCAGTGTAGTGAAATCTTTTAGTCAACTGACTATGAATTGCTCGAATGGCTGGTATAGCTTGCGGCCGATGTCAAATTACACAGGCGTCACCGGGTACACTAGCGACCAACATATCTATTCTGCAATAAAACAGATTCAACAAGCTATTCAAATGGATGACGATACCTTAGCGTTACTTGGCAAGGGACCTCTTCTAGTTCCCGGTGAAGAAGGTATGCGGGACATTCAAATTGTTCAAGCGGCCTTTGCTTCGGCCGCTAAGGGCCAGCGAATTTCGCTTTAAATTCATATCCCACAATCAATATAAAGCACTAGGCTCTGCTCTTAGCCAATTTTCTTTTGCATACTGACTGCTTGCGCAAGTCATGTGCAGGGTAAAAGCATGTCTGGACTTATCGGATAAATTAGGCGCACTAAAGTGGGGTAATAATCCATTAAATATAACCAAGCTGCCCTTTTTGACTTCCAGCGGTTTGGCGTCTTCATCTGCAGGCCAAGGCTTATCACTTAATTTAACTAATTCGGTATTGTCATACGCATCCCGCTTAAATTGCTCAATCAAGGGGTAGGCTTCTGGCTCAGCTTGGACCTGCAAACAACCGTTGGCAAGCGTGGCATCCTCCACTGCAAACCAAAACGTTACAACAGTGATAGGATCGCTATAAAAATAGCTCGCATCTTGATGCCAACGGATTACTCCACCAATTTTGGGTTGTTTGAAAATATACATTGATTGGTGGATCTGCGGTTTAACTAAACCGACATCGAAAGCTAATTGTGCAATAGTTTGACTATGACTAAATGCTTTAAACACGGGGTTAAGGACATGCAAGGCATGGCCAATTTTATTGATACTCAATGATTTTTCTTGCTTAAGTTCACCTCTCTCATCAAATGCGTTCTCTTCAAAAAAGCAGCGCACTTTGTCATCAGAAGTAAGAAAATAGTCATCGCGACTTTTACTTTGATCTTGAGTAGAAAACACAGCGCGGGTTGAGTTTGGGTCAAAGTTATCAACGATTTGGGCTGCAGCTTCTTTGAGCTCATCCATCCGCTGCGCAGTAAAAAATTCATTTAGAACCACGTAGCCTTGATCAGTGAATTGTGTTTTTTGTTGGTTTGTTAACATCATTATCCTTACATTTTTTATTGTTATCTTGCGCTCTAAATAGGATTAATACTGTGATAAAAATTGAGTTTTTCTGCGTACATCGCTTTATCACCATCTCTAAGTAACTCACTAATATCTTTGGGTATTGTCATAAAATCAACAGCACCAACACTGGCGCTAACAGTGATATTGGCCTCTTCGGTATGGATCGGGATAAGCTGCAAGCGGGTAGCAACGCGTTGATGTAAATGATGAAATATACTTTTATCAGAAAAATGACCGAGCACAACAAATTCGTCCCCTCCGATACGCCCTAAAGCATCAATGTCTCGAATTTGGTGTCGAATTATCTTCGCCACAACCTGTAAGACCTTATCGCCTACATTATGACCATGTACATCGTTCACGTGTTTGAATTTATTAAGATCAATATACAAGACACCTAGCATGCCTCCTTTGTGCCTTTGCTGTTCCACTAAACTTTCGGCTTTTTTAAGCCAACCGCGGCGACTAAGTACATCACATAATAAATCATAGTTTGCTTCAGCTTCAGCCAATAATTTACTTTTTTTCAGACGCTTAATACGTTCAGATACCGCAACAGCTAACAAAAATGACTCAAAGGCAAAAGCAATAATAAGACCATATCGATTTAAGGTGGGGCTCATATCTGACAGCACAACTCTGAACACCATGGCAAGCAACAAAACACTTAATGCGACCAATACCAATAAGGCATCAGGCACTCTTCGATAGGCTTGAATCGCCACTAAACTCACCATTACAAGGATAATACCCAAGGTAAGATAAGCCATAACAGTGCCCAACAACGCGGACAACTGATTGTGCTCTAACAGCGTAATGAGGACTGACAAGCCCAGCACTAACCAAGCACTTGGAAATAAAAGCCGATTTATGATCTTTGGCCATTGTGTTCGTAAACCAGTTAAACGAACAATAAACAATGTCGCACTAAAAACCGTGAGCCCTGCGCTCATTAGATACAACTGATGACTCAACCAATAAGATTGGGCATTTAAAAATAAACCTAACTGCCCTTCTTGAAGTAAGAAAAACAAACTAGCACAGCTGATATATGCACTGTAAAGCCTAAAAGTATTATCTTTTAAACTGCGTCCTAGAATGAAAACATAAAAGATAAGGGTCAAACACAAGCCGTAAAAACTCCCCATAACAAGATTAGTCTTTTGGCTTTGTTCAATATATGTATTGACTTCGAGTAACTGAAAATAGGGAATATAACCATGATGCGTGATAAAACGCAGTTCTGCTAATTGAGAACCTCTCGATAAAAAGTAAGCGGGTTGAGTCCCTTGCAAAGGCGTTTTAACTTCATTATCCGCTGAACGCCATTCGAATTCGATCAATTCACTTTTTAGAAACGTAAATACCCTATCTTGATGCAACTCACACTTCAGTAAAAAGTGGCTTTCTCCAGTAGGTATTTTCACTGCACTTTTTTGTTCGAGTTCGATTAAAGATTGCTGTTGCGTTTCAATTTGTTGAATAACACATTGATTGTCTGGTGCTGATTTGACTGCGGCGAAAACATGCACTCCCATCAGTAATAAACATAAAACCAAATACTTCTTCATTACTCAGACCTCGTTACATTTCAGTTTAGATTAAGACCACGAAGTAAATAACAGCAATTAATCGCCCAATCTACCATTATGGCTTGGGTGCATCTAATCAATTTTGCAGATAATCTTTAATAAATTAGCAATTGGCGAATTATTAGTGTTTTTCACCATATTTCAATTAATCACCACCCACATTTATACGACAAAAAACCGAAAAACATAACTTTATCAATAAGTTAAATAGATGGCATGTAACTTGATTAACTGTAGATATAATCAAAAATTAAAGGGAAAATACTGTGAAAATAAACCCTCTCGCCTCACTAGGCATTATTACGCTACTAACCTTATCTACGTCAGGCTGCATTATTCATATTGGCGGTCATGACGATGAATATTCTCATCATAAAGGTGATGTGAGTCATGTGCTAGGCGATATAGACATTGATGCAGACAGTCAAATGCAAGATCTATCCGTGGTTAATGGCGACATCAATCTTGAAAATAATGTCAGTGCCGAAGATATCGATACCGTCAATGGCAGCATTTCTCTTGGTAAAAGAGTCAGTATCTTTTCTGCCTCAAGTGTTAATGGTGACATCGAAGCGGGCTCTGAACTCACCGTAAAAAACGATATTAGTACCGTAAATGGTGATATAGAGCTGGGAGAATACTCTGAAGTTGGGGGCGATATATCCACGGTTAACGGTGATATTCAATTAATATCAGTTACCGTTCAAGGCGAACTAGAAACCAAAAATGGCGACATTAGTTTAGTAAATGGAACAACCATTAAAGGCGATCTCATCTACCGAGCCAAAGAACAAAAACGATGGTCAAACGACGAAGTTCCAACACTTAAAATTGATGAATCATCGAGTGTCAATGGAAAAATCATACTGCATAGAAAAGTCATTCTGGAAATCGATGATCAAACATTACTTAACAAAGTAGAAAGACTATATTCCTCTGATAAATAGGGCTTAGTTTTAAAATCTGCTTAGTTGGAAAACCCGAAAAATAAAAAGCCCTGCAATAGCAGGGCTTTCTTATTTGAACTTTATAAATTAAATAATAACTTACTCTGCGCTTGGTGCTTCAGAAGCAGGCTTTTCGACTAAATCTTTAATGCTTAAACGAACACGATTTTGACGGTCAATTTCTACTACTTTAACGTCAACAATCTGCCCTTCAGCTAAGAAATCAGATACTTTATTCACTCGTTCATGAGCGATTTGAGAAATATGTACGAGGCCTTCTTTGCCTGGTAAAATTTCAACAAAGGCACCAAAATCAACGATACGAGTTACTTTACCAGAGTAAGTTTTACCCGCTTCAACTTCAGCAGTCACTTGCTTGATTTTCTCAATCGCGATATTTGCTTTAGCCATTTCAGTTGCAAAAATCTTAATTGTACCGTCATCTTCGATCTCGATATTACAATCAGACGCTTCAGTAATAGCACGGATCATTGCACCGCCTTTACCGATTACGTCACGAATTTTATCTTGATCAACTTTCATCGTGTAGATACGTGGAGCAAACTCAGACATCTCTTCACGGTGTCCAGTAATCGCTTGGTCCATCACACCTAGAATATGCAAACGAGCTTCTTTAGCTTGCTTCAAAGCCATCTGCATGATTTCTTTGGTGATACCTTCGATTTTGATATCCATTTGCAAAGCAGTAATACCGTTAGTGGTACCCGCTACTTTAAAGTCCATATCACCCAAGTGATCTTCATCACCTAGTATGTCAGACAATACCACGAAGTTGTCGTCACTCTTAACCAAGCCCATTGCAATACCAGCAACAGAAGCTTTAATTGGTACACCAGCATCCATAAGCGCTAACGACGTACCACAAACAGACGCCATTGAAGACGAACCGTTTGATTCAGTTATTTCAGACACGACACGCACAACGTAGGGGAATTCTTTTTCAGTTGGCATAACGGCTTGAATACCGCGTTTCGCTAAACGACCGTGGCCGATTTCACGACGCTTAGGTGAACCTACCATGCCGGTCTCGCCCACACAGTATGGTGGAAAGTTATAATGCAACATAAAACGGCTGTCTGATTTGCCGTTTAAACCGTCGATCATCTGTGCATCACGCTCAGTGCCTAAGGTGGCTACAACAATAGCTTGTGTTTCACCGCGAGTGAATACAGCAGAACCGTGCGTACGTGGCAGTACACCAGTAGCCACGTTTAGTGCACGGATCATCGCAGGATCACGGCCATCAATCCGTGGATTACCGGCAAGAATACGTGAACGTACTACGTCACTTTCAAGCTCATGCATCAATTCCGATACTTCTTTTGCATTTTGATTTTCATCAGCAGCAACGATTTCAGCTACTGTTTTTTCAGTTAAGGCAACGATGGCGTCTTTACGCTCCATCTTGTCTGAAATCTGATACGCTTCAGTCATCGCAGCTTCAGCGAGCTCTTTAACCTTAGTTTTTAATGCTGTGTTTTCAGCAACTGGTTGCCAATCCCACTTAGGTGTATTCACTTCAGCAGCAAATTCATTGATTGCACCAATAACAGTTTGCATTTGTTCGTGACCGAACATCACTGCACCTAACATGATTTCTTCAGATAGAATTTCTGCTTCTGATTCAACCATTAATACTGCACTTTGTGTACCAGCAACAACGAGGTCAAGTTTGCTAGTTTCAAGTTCTGAGGTGCAAGTATTTAAGATATATTGGCCGTCTGTATAACCAACACGTGCAGCGCCAACAGGACCATTAAATGGCATACCAGAGGTAGCAAGTGCAGCTGAAGCACCAATCAACGAAATGATATCGGTAGGAATTTCAGGGTTAGCAGAAAGAACAGTAACAACAATTTGTACTTCATTCATGAATCCGTCAGGGAATAATGGACGGATTGGACGATCAATTAGGCGTGAAGTTAGTGTTTCAAACTCAGAAGGACGACCTTCACGTTTGAAGAAACCACCAGGGATTTTACCTGCTGCGTAGGTTCTTTCTTGATAATTCACGGTCAATGGGAAGAAGTCCTGCCCAGGTTTCATGTCTTTTTTACCAACAACAGAAACTAAAACGCAAGTATCATCCATACTTGCCATAACAGCTGAAGTGGCTTGACGAGCAATTACACCCGTTTCTAAAGTGACAGTATGTTGACCATACTGAAAAGTTTTTGTAATAGGAGTCATTTTTTTCCTTTAATTTGCTTTATGTCTATATCGCTTTCAAATGCGGCGCACAGTATAGCGGTTCATGGGTGGAAAAACAGTAATTGAATACAATAAAAATAGGAAACACCTCCCAATAGCAGGGTAATCAGACACTTTTTGTACATTGAACAAAAATCAGCACGCGTTTCGTTTTATTTTTAGACAGCCCCTTCATCAACTCAAACAGACACCTACGTTTTCAGTTATAAACCAACATACCTAAGTATCACCTTGTAGATTTTTCAATCAATTTTAATGGGGTTTAATAGGTTCATCGAGACAGGCCAAGACATTAGCTTGTATCAAACCTAAACCTAACTACTTTACCTATTTGAGGAATTGACCATGTTGAAAATCGTTAAAACTTCTATCGCTTTAGCCGCCGCTTCTTTCATTGTTGCTGGTAATGCTCATGCTGATATCAACGAAGCACTACAAAACATCTGCACTATCGTGAAAGCTGACGATAAAGGCGAATTGCGTAAAAAAATGAAAATGGTCCAGTCTGACTACCGTTTACAATTACAAGATTATTACTCAGGGATTTCATGTGGCGGTCAAAGCTTAATTCGTACGGCCATGTTAAACGGCGCAGTAGAAACCGGCACCTTGATGGTTAAGAAAATGCCTAAAGGTGACTTAAGCTCTCCAGAAGCTGACGGTAAAACCGTGGTGGCTTGGGCGGCTGAAAACGGCTTAGATAGCTCACCTATCGTTGCCGCATTAAACGAAAGAATCTAATACTAGTAACGAGATTAGCGCCGCGGGCTGCGAGCCTCGCTACTGATTTAACCATTCAACATGGTGGGTGAAGCGTAACACCTTCTCCTAAAAAAACGGCCTCAATTGAGGCCGTTTTTTTATGGCATGTGGCTAAACCTTATCCTTGGTTTGGTCGAAACATTTGAAACTTTGCTTCATCATTAAAAGTAAAATAATCGCCAGGTCCTCCCCCTCTCAATATCGGCTTCGCTGCGCTAGTACTGTAAACGCCTTGTTGAATTAAGTGTTGTTGAATATGTACGCCAACCACTTCACCAATCACTAACCACGAATCACACTTTTCACCCGACGCGCCTTTTAGCTGAATAATATCACTGAGCAAACATTCCATGGCCACAGGGCTTTGTGCCACAAAAGGAACATCAACCCGTTTACCTTGTTGCTTTATTAAATTAGCTAACTCAAACTCATCAACGTCAGCACCCACGCTCGCACTGGTGGTATTCATTCTTTCAGCTAAGTCTTGCGAGACCAAACTCCAACAAAATTGCCCAGTTTGTTCGATGTTACGCACAGAATCTTTGTAACCAACACTAGAAAATCCAATAAGAGGAGGATGATAGTTGAAGGCATTAAAGAAACTATAAGGGGCTAAATTGACCTGACCTAGTTTATCTTTGGATGATATCCAGCCAATTGGACGGGGGGCAATAATACTATTGAAAGGATCATGACTCAGTCCATGACCAAGTTTAGGTTCGTAAAAATACTTTTCTGATGACATCTGTTTGATTACCTCGTTTGAGCCAAGAAAAATTTATTGGCTACATGGATCGTTTGTTTCGTTTGTTTCGTTTGTTTCGTTTGTTTCGTTTGTTTCGTTTGTTGGTGACTAAAACACAATTAAGAAAGAACGTTCAACCCTAATCTGAGACCTGTATTACCTAGCATGTTGTCACTAACGTTTATTTTTCAAGCGCACTCGCATTACTATTTGGATTTTATTGCGCGTATTTATTTAATTTCCATCACGCAATTGTAAAAAATATGATAAAACACCTCGTCTTTTTAACGACGGCTCTATTTTTAACTTTCGTCGCTTAAACAGTCTAATAACACTATTTATGTATGAGCTGATCCGCTTTTAGGCTCATGTAATAAACAAAGACTTATCATTCTCGTCAACTGAGTCTTATAAATTTACTAGTCACATTTGAAATAATTGGAACTTTGCAGATGAATCTATCAACGATTGATATCGCTATATTTATCGCGTACGTACTGGGACTACTCGCCCTAGCTCTGTACATTTCGCGTGCAGAAAAAAATCATGAAAGAAATACCCAGGATTACTTTTTAGCCAGTAAATCCTTACCTTGGTGGGCGATAGGTGCTTCATTAATCGCGTCTAACATTTCTGCTGAACAAATTATTGGTATGTCTGGATCTGGTTATGTATTGGGTTTGGGTATCGCCTCTTATGAATGGATGGCCGCGATCACGCTTATCATCGTCGCAAAATTTTTCTTGCCAATTTTCCTTAAAAACGAAATTTATACCATGCCGCAATATTTAGAGCAGCGCTTTGATAGTCGTGTTAAAACGATTATGGCTGTTTTCTGGTTGGCGGTTTATGTATTTGTAAATTTAACCGCCGTATTATGGTTGGGTGGCCTCGCCATTACCACCATCACCGGTGTAGATTTAGCTTATGGGATGATCTTTTTGGGTATTTTCTCTATTGCTTATTCATCATACGGTGGCTTAAAAGCAGTAGCCTATACTGACATCATTCAAGTAGTTCTGTTGGTGTTTGGCGGCTTTATGTTGACTTATATCAGTTTAGATCTCGTTGCTGACGGACAAGGGGTCTTAGCTGGTTTCTCCATTTTAACGGAAACAATGCCTGAAAAATTCGACATGATATTCAGCCCAGATAGTCCTCACTATGCTAACCTTCCAGGCATATCCGTGTTGGTAGGCGGTTTGTGGATCATGAATATTTCTTATTGGGGATTCAACCAATACATTATTCAACGCGCCCTAGCCGCTAAAGATTTAGCTGAAGCACAAAAAGGCTTAGCCTTCGCCGCGTTTTTAAAACTGCTTGTACCGTTTTTCGTGGTAGTACCAGGCATTGCCGCCGCCATTTTATTTACAGATTTGGAGCGGCCCGACGAAGCTTACCCAAGTTTAATGAACCTCATGCCGGTTGGTTTAAAGGGCTTAGTATTTGCTGCACTTGTGGCGGCCATCGTGTCATCACTTGCATCAATGTGTAACAGTGTATCAACTATTTTCACCATGGATTTGTATAGCAAGTTTAAACAAAATGAAAGTCAAACTCACTATGTAAAAGTAGGCCGAATTGTCAGTATTGTGGCATTGGTTATTGCGATGGTTTGTGCCAAACCATTATTGGGCAGTTTTGACCAAGCCTTTCAATATATTCAGGAGTTTACTGGCTTCTTTACCCCAGGCATTGTGGTTATTTTCTTACTCGGTATGTTTTGGAAAACCATGAATTCAAACGGCGCTATTATTGCCGCAGTGGGTTCAGCGGCACTTTCCTTTGCGTTTAAATTTTTGTTACCCGAAGTACCGTTTATAGACAGAGTAGGTCTGGTATTTCTAGCCTGTGTTGTTTTAGCGGTTGTCGCGTCTTATACCACTAAAACCAGCCATATTGATGGTCATAAAGGTGTGGTCTCTCTTGATACTGTCGACTTCAGAACGAAGCCATCGTTCAATGCGCTTTCAGTTGCCATGGTATTAATTCTAGCGGCGCTGTATGCAACGTGGTGGTAAATAGTACTTCCTTGTAAAACGAAGGCTTCTTTTTAGAAGCCTTTTTTATTGATAAAACACGAGCAAATACATTTATAGCATCGCGATAGCGCTCATTATCAAGCGCAAGCCTAAACCAGCAGTCACCAAAACCGCCACCATTGCCTATTCCAACAACTCGTAAGGCTATGAGTCTAAACGCTAAATGTGCTGGTTGAGTTTTTAGCGAGAGTCTTTCGCTCACATCATAGGCTGTTGCTAATGGCGCAGCCAGAGCACTCCGTAAAACCGCTGCCAGTAACCCTAAACCAAACTACTCGATGAAAACGTACCAATAAAACTTCAAGCTGCACGGCCATATCGATGCTGCCCTCAACCTTTAGGTTGTGACCAAAGATACTCGCTGTAGCATTTGAGGTAATGATAATAGTGATCAGGTCACCCAAACTAATTGATGCAACAGTATCGAGCCTGACATCGTTTAATTCATTGCTTGATTGCCACTTAGACTTTATTGCTGATGCATGAAGAAGCAAATTGTAAGACACGATAGTGGTTCCAATTAAGGCAATAGCCGTTAGCAACTGTCGGCATGAATTCGCGGCTTTGTTAGGCCTTGCAATAAAGCGGATACATCCGGTTTCACCGCGATAAACACCAACGCCATCAATATGACGAAAACCAGTAACATTTATTCAATGCAACAGTAGGCGCCAAACTACAAAATACGTGATGCAACTATCGCTAAGCCGATAACAGTATAAGATTTTTAACTAGCCAATCGTTTATCGTGCATTAAGTCACTCTTCATCATCGTCTACCTGCGCTAACAGTTGTTTGTCGAGTTTTTTATTGGTTTGTACGCCAAGTTTTCTAAATTGCTCGGTTTGCCTGATTAGGTTACCTTTGCCCGTTGATAATTTATTCATGGCACTATCAAAGTTCTTCTGACTGGACTCTATCGCCTTACCTACCTTATCCATATCGGTTACAAAACCATGAAACTTGTCATAAAGTTTGGCGGCATTTTCAGCTATAAGTTGAGCATTTTGATTTTGATACTCATACTGCCAAATGTTATTTATGGTGCGCAGGGCGACCAATAAATTGGTGGGGCTCACCAACATTATATTGTTATCGAAGGCTAATTTAAGAATGTCCGGCGCATGGTCTGCCGCTAATAAAAAGGCCGATTCTATGGGGATAAACAACAGCACGTAATCCAAACTGCGCAATCCTTTTAAGTCTTGGTAATCCTTTTTGCCCAACTCTTTAATGTGACTGCGCAATGAATTCACATGTTCTTTTAAATGTAATGCACGCGCTAATTCATCGTCTTGTTGATTGAAATAACGTTCGTAAGCCGCCAAAGACACTTTTGAGTCAATCACCACATCTTTGTCATTGGGTAGATGCACCACTACATCAGGTTGATAACTTTTACCTGCTTCATTTTTTAACGCAACTTGCGTGTCAAATTCATGGCCTTCCCGCAGACCTGATTCTTTGAGTATACGTTCAAGCACCACTTCGCCCCAATTACCTTGGGTTTTGTTATCGCCTTTAAGGGCTTTGGTTAGCGCCGCCGCATCTTGGGTGATCTGAAGATTTAACTCTTTTAGCCCCATGATCTCGGTTTTAAGTGAGGCTCTCTCCTGCCCTTCTTTTACATATTGATCGGTGACTTGACGCTTAAAACCCTCAATCTGCTCTTTTAAAGGCGACAGTAAACTGTCTAAGCCAGCTTTGCTGGCCTGACTAAATTTTTCGTGTTTTTGCTCAAATATCTTATTGGCTAAATTCTCGAATTGACTTTGCAAACGCTGCTCAGCTGACTCAAGCAACTGCAGTTTTTCTTGACTGGCGATTTGCTCTTGTTCAAAACGCGCCGCTTGAGATTCAAGCTGAGTACGCAGCTCTGCAGCTAATTGATTTGCTTGCTGGTACTGGTGTTGCCATTGCTGTTTTTCATGCTCTAACTGACTCATGCGCTCAACCTGTTGGCTTAACTGGCCTAATCGTTTTTGGTCAAGCATTTGCTGATTGCGTGCTTGGTTTTGCTGTTCGAGCAAAAGAACGAGTTGTTTATCTTGCTGGCTTATTTGGTGTTGTAAGTGCTGTATTTCTTGCTCAGCTAAGGTTCGTTGTTGTGACAAACTATTTACCAAGTGCTTTTTAGCCATTAATCCTTTAACCAGCGCACCAAGCACACAGCCGAGAAGCACGAGCGCGGCGAGATAAATAAAAAGTAAGGGATCAGTGGATGCAGGTAAGTGTGGCATGTAAGACTCTTTTAAATAAAAGGAGAAACAGCAAGAACAAAGAAAAGAGGCCCGAGAAACAACAGTGGTTTACTCGGGCAAAAACAATAAAACTAATTACGCGTTTGCTTCAGCAATTTTGACTTTCCAAATAGCTGGGCCAGTTTCATGGGCATTAGCGCCCGTGCTATCAACCGCAACAGTGACTGGCATATCTTCCACTTCAAACTCATAAATGGCTTCCATTCCTAAATCTGCAAAGGCCACTACACGAGACTTTTTAATGGCCTTAGACACTAAATAAGCGGCGCCGCCCACAGCCATTAAATACACAGCTTGATGTTTAGCGATGCTTTTCACGGTTGCTGGACCACGCTCGGCCTTACCTATCATGCCGATCAAGCCTGTTTTTTCTAACATCATGTCAGTCCATTTATCCATTCGGGTAGCCGTAGTAGGACCTGCGGGTCCAACCACTTCAGAACCTACCGCATCAACAGGCCCAACGTAATATATAAAACGATTAGTTAAATCAACGCCTTCAGGCAAACCTTCACCATTTTCCATCATGGTTTGAATACGTTTATGAGCAGCATCACGGCCTGTTAACATCTTGCCAGACAACAACACCGTCTCACCGACTTTCCATTGCTTGATATCTTCTTTGGTAACGGTATCTAAATTCACTCTACGAGTGTCGTTACTTACTTCCCATGTCACTTTTGGCCAGTCTTCTAATTTCGGAGGCTCAAATGACGCAGGACCAGAACCATCAAGATGAAAATGCACATGGCGAGTTGCCGCACAGTTCGGAATCATCACCACTGGCTTTGACGCCGCATGGGTTGGCATTGACTTGATTTTAATATCAACCACAGTCGTTAAACCGCCCAAACCTTGAGCGCCAATACCCAGATCATTCACTTTTTTGAATATATCTAAGCGGAGTTTTTCTTCTGTTGTTTGCGCACCGCGCTCCATCAACTCGTGAATATCAACAGGGTCCATTAAGCTTTCTTTGGCCAGCACACCGGCTTTTTCTGCCGTGCCACCAATACCTATGCCTAACATTCCTGGCGGACACCAACCCGCGCCCATAGTAGGCAATGTTTTCACTACCCACTCAGCAATATCATCACTGGGGTTTAGCATAACCATCTTAGATTTGTTTTCTGAGCCGCCGCCTTTGGCCGCGATCATCACTTCGATATGTGCGCCAGGCACCAAATCAATATGCACAACTGCCGGCGTATTGTCTTTAGTATTGGTACGTTTACCTGCGGGATCACTAACGATGGATGCTCTTAGAGGATTATCAGGATTTAAGTAAGCCCTGCGCGTACCTTCATCAACCATTCCTTGAACTGTTAAATCAGTTTTATCCCACTGCACTGCCATACCCACTTTAACAAAACAGGTTACAATACCGGTGTCTTGGCATAAAGGACGCTTGCCCTCAGCCGACATGCGCGAGTTAATTAAGATTTGCGCCATGGCGTCTTTGGCCGCCTGGCTTTGTTCTTTGTCATAGGCTTTTTCAACTGCTTTGATGTAATCAAGTGGGTGGTAGTAAGAAATATATTGCAACGAATCTTCGATACTATCGATAAAGTCTTGCTGACGAATAACAGCCATAATTGCCTCTTAATATGCAAGGTTAATTGAACAACAATTGTCGTTCACAGGTTTAGGTTATGATAACCTCTGCAGAAAATTAGCTCCATGATAAATCAACACTTTTCAGTATTCTCTCTACACTTGTTTACCCTAAGTAATTGTGTTGTTTAATTAATATTCAGGTAATTGAAATAATCTATGTTGCAAACCCAAGTGCCTAAATTGGCCATTTATCCCTTAGCGATTCCTTCAACGGTCAAGCTCAGCACTCTTTTTAGCGCATTTTCAAGCCAAGCATGGTCCATATTGCTTGACTCTGCGAATAGCCAACATATAGATGCGCGCTTCGATATTATGGTGGCAAACCCTGTCGCCACTATTATTAACAAACAGCAACAAAACACGGTTTGGCAAAAAGACTACGTAAGCTATCAAACCAACGACAACCCTCTTCATCTTATTCAAACCTTGCAGCAAGCGTACTTTAACCTTATTCCCACGACAGATGAGCAGTATGCTGAACTGCCTTTTCTAATCGGTGCGGTAGGCTATTTTGGTTATGACTTAAGCCACTGTTTTGAAAACTTACCTAAACAAAAAATTACCGATTACCAAGCGCCAGATATGGCAGCAGGCATTTATACTTGGAGTGTCATCAAAGACCGTGTGAACGGCTTATTTTATCTTTGTGCTGCGGATCATTATCCTCACCCTGAGCCGCTATTTTTTGAGCAATTAGTGAAAAATGAAGGTAGCAAACCCTCTTTTAAATTAACGGGGGATTGGCAAGCAAACATGACCTCTGAATTTTATAAAGGTCAATTGCAGCAAGTTGATGAATATCTGCGCGCTGGAGATTGCTACCAGATTAATTTTGCTCAACGTTTTAGTGCACACTATGAAGGTGATGAATGGCACGCGTATTTGGCACTTACTGAAGCCAACAATGCGCCCTTTTCAGCGTTTATTCGCTTACCAGAATGCTGCATTTTAAGTATTTCGCCCGAGCGATTTTTGGCGGTTAAAAATGGCCACGTTGAGACTAAGCCAATCAAAGGTACTAGGCCACGCTCAGCCGATCCTGTAATTGATCAACAATCAATTGACCAGTTACTAAGCGCCGACAAAGACCGCGCAGAAAATTTAATGATTGTCGATCTCTTACGTAACGATTTAAGTAAGCATTGCAAACCTCATACAGTAAAAGTACCTAAGTTGTTTGAAATAGAAAGCTTTGCTGCCGTGCACCACTTGGTCAGCACGGTCACAGGTGAATTAGCCAACGACAGCTCCATCTACGCCCTTTTTCAAGGTGCATTTCCAGGCGGCTCAATCACTGGCGCTCCCAAAATTAGGGCCATGCAAATCATCAATAAACTTGAGCCTAATGAACGCAATATTTACTGCGGCAGTATCGGCTATTTTGGCTTTCGTGAGGATATGGACACCAGTATTTGTATTCGCACCTTGTTGTGCGAAAACGGTAACATTTATTGCTGGGCAGGTGGCGGTATTGTGCTTGACTCAGTACCTGGAGATGAATACCAAGAGAGCCTTGATAAAGTTGCAAAAATATTGCCTATACTCGCCAGCTTAGAGTAAGGTAAGGCATAATCATTGAAGTTAGTATGTGATGAATAAGCAGCAGTTTCTCAATCAATTTCACCATATCAGACAAGTGACCGCTGAACACGACTTTCCTTTAAAAGAGGCCGGGCGCCCTGCCTCTGTTCTTATTCCGATAGTTGAATATCCCGACAGTTTAAACGTGATTTTTACTGTGCGTGCTGCTCATTTAAAACACCATGGTGGACAGATCAGTTTCCCAGGAGGCAAACAAGAACCCACCGATAAAAATTTACTCCACACAGCGCTGCGTGAAACCTACGAAGAGATTGGTATTTTTCCTGAGCAAGTAGAAATTATCGGCCAGTTGCCCCTGTATCGCACCATTAGTCGTTATGAGGTTGTGCCTTTCATCGGTTTTGTTCAGCCGCCCATTCAATTGCTACTTGATCATAATGAAGTAGCACAAACTTTTGAAGTACCGCTAAGCTATTTATTGGATCAAAATAATCATCTTATTCATTGGGTTAAACGTAAAAACGCCCATTACCCTGTTTATTTTATTCCCTGGCAAGATAAAAACATTTGGGGGGCAACAGCTGCTTTTATACGCAATTTAACCAATCACTTTTACATTGAATAGCAACTATTCTTTACGCCTAGGGCTGAACGACTATCACCTTGTCATTGCGCAGGTTATTGTCGGCTCATCATATTCCGCGCACAATTAGTTAATTAAAGGATGTGAAGAAATTTTATGATCAGTGTGTTTGATATGTTTAGTATTGGTATCGGCCCCTCTAGTTCTCATACAGTTGGCCCGATGCGCGCAGCAAAAGCTTTTTGTGAAGCTTTACAAGAAGCGGGCCTATTGGAAAAGACCAGCGAAGTCAGAACTGAGTTGTTTGGCTCTTTAGGCCAAACCGGTAAGGGCCACGGAACCGGTAAAGCCGTTATTTTAGGTTTACTAGGCCATGCACCTGAAACCATTGATAGCTCCCTCGTAGATGGCTACTTAAGTGAAATCCAGCAGAGCCAGACCTTACTGCTCAATGGTCTTAAATACATTGACTTTCCATCAGATGGAGCTGTCATTTTTCATCGTCGCAAAACGTTAAAACAACATGCCAATGGTATGACCATACACGCTATGCATGGTAAGGACGTGTTATTTTCACAAACTTACTTTTCAATTGGTGGCGGCTTTATCATTCGCGAACAAGATTTCGCTGAGCAAAAAGTAGCAGCCCTCTTACACGAAGAACAAAAAGTGCCTTTTGATTTTTCCAGTGCCGCAGAGCTACTGTCTATTTGCAAAGAAAATGGCTTTAGCATCAGTTCGTTAATGATGAAAAACGAGCAAGTATTTCAAGCAAAAGCCGAAATCATCAAAAAGCTGTGGCACATTTGGCAGGTCATGTATGAGTGTGTGCAAGTGGGGATTAATAGCGAAGGCATATTGCCGGGCGGCTTAAAAGTCACACGACGCGCCCCAGGTTTATATCGTCGTTTGCAAAGTGAACAAACAGCTGACCCTATGGTTGCAATGGATTGGGTGAATTTATTTGCGCTGGCGGTTAACGAGGAAAACGCTGCCGGAGGCCGTGTTGTTACCGCGCCCACCAATGGCGCGGCAGGGATTATTCCTGCCGTGCTTTGTTACTTTAACAAGTTTGTTAGACCCGTAGACCAAGAAATTGTCACACGCTATTTATTAACCGCTGCGGCCATCGGTATTTTATATAAAAAGAATGCGTCAATTTCTGGTGCCGAAGTAGGCTGTCAAGGAGAAGTGGGTGTTGCATGTTCGATGGCTGCGGGCGCCCTTACTGAAATTTTGGGCGGCTCTGTGGATTCAGTAGAAAATGCCGCCGAAATAGGCATGGAGCATAACTTAGGCCTAACTTGCGATCCTGTTGGTGGATTGGTGCAAGTTCCTTGTATAGAGCGCAATGCCATGGGTGCTATTAAGGCAATCAATGCTTCACGCTTGGCACTGAGAGGCAGCGGCCAACATAAAGTATCTTTAGATAAAGTGATCAAAACCATGTGGGATACAGGCAATGATATGAAATCAAAATACAAAGAAACCGCTCGTGGTGGATTAGCGGTTAATATTATTGAGTGTTGATAAAAGTAGCAAAGCCCTGCGCAGCATGGTTCAACAACACATAATAACGCTAAGGCAATGAAAAACGGCGTCTTTTTAAGCAAAGACGCCGTTTTCTGTTTTACTCTTTGCTTTTAGCCTGCTAAGCGAAAAGACGGGCTACACGCTATTTTCACTTAACGGGTAGCGTTAAGCCTTTAAACATTTTTTCTACTTCTTCATTATTTTTCAACATCATGGCTTTTTCTACCACTGATTTTGTTAAATGAGGGGCAAAACGTTCAATAAAATCATACATATAACTGCGCAAGAACGAACCTTTTCTGAAACCGATTTTAGTCGTACTGTATTCAAATAGGTGACTTGCATCGATTTTAACCAAATCAGAATCTAGTTTTTCATCGACCGCCATAGACGCGATAACACCAATACCCACACCTAAACGGACATAGGTTTTGATAACGTCTGCATCCGTTGCAGTGAAGACAATTTTTGGATCAAGGCCTGCTTTACTAAAAGCATGATCCAGTTCTGACCGACCAGTAAAGCCAAAAACGTAGGTCACCAGCGGGTATTTGGCGATGTCTTCAATTTCAATCGTGGTTTTTTTGGCAAGCGGGTGATCGCGATTCACGATGATACTGCGGTTCCAGTGGTAACATGGCAACATCACCAAATCGTTATATAAATGCAAAGCTTCGGTTGCAATAGCGAAATCAGCTTCGCCTTTAGCGGCCAAATCACTAATCTGTGACGGCGTGCCCTGATGCATGTGCAGTGAAACGCGGCTGTATTTGTTCATGAACCCTTTAATCACATCAGGCAAGGCGTAACGTGCTTGAGTGTGGGTCGTGGCAATATTTAACTTACCTTGATCTGGCAGCGTATGCTCACGCGATACCGCTTTGATACTTTCTACTTTGGCCAGAATTTCTCGTGAAATATTAATAACGTCTTGGCCTGCATCCGTCACATGCGTCAGGTGTTTACCGCTACGGCCAAAAATCTGTACACCAAGTTCGTCCTCCAACATCCTAACTTGCTTACTAATACCGGGCTGAGAGGTATATAAGCTTTCTGCTGTGGCGGAAACATTGAGGTTATTGTTTAAGACCTCAACGATATATCGAAGTTGTTGTAATTTCATGGCGGAGCCTTGCTGTTGACCTGCGGGGATTCTTTATACTTAAAGGTTATATAACGACGACAAAATGAATTCCATATTATTTTAACAAATCGCCCTATTTATTCTTAAATAATTTATTTTGAATTTTAAAAATAGAGCAACGAAAAACGCTTTTCATGTTAAAAGATGGTATAAATCGTTGTTATGTCAAGAATACTCCAGTTATATGCTAGTGTATTCATCGAACTGAAAATTAATTAATTTTGCCCATGAAAAATACTGACAACAGCATAGATTTCGCCACAGTGCTAGCCTCAGCAGTACATGATATGAAAAACTCACTGTGCTTGCTTATGCAATCTATTGAAGATTTATCTGAGTCAATTGGCCATGAAAACCAAACTTCAGCTCATCATCTGGCATCTGCACATTATGAAGCATCAAGATTGAATACTGGTCTAGTTCAGCTTCTATCTCTTTACCGTGCAGGATTAAACAGTTTGCCGGTAAATATCGATCAGCACTATTTAGAAGATATAGTTGATGAAATATTGGCAACCAATGAAAGCTATTTACAGCACAAAAAAATTAATTTAAAAGTAGAGCAGACAGACAATTTGGCTTGGTTCTTTGATGCAGATTTAATCTGTATCTTGCTTAACGACATGCTTATTAATGCAATGCGTTACAGTAAGCACAATATTTTGCTGCGGGTTTACAGTGAAAATGAAAGCTTAGTTTTTACTGTAGAAGACGATGGCCCTGGCTATCCTGAATCGATGTTGGCAGCGATGGAAATTACCATGCAACATTTTGATATTAGTCAGGGTAGAACAGGACTCGGCCTGTTCTTTGCCCGCTTAATTGCGCAAGCACATACAAAAGATGAAAAGCAAGGCGCTATTAGCTTAGAAAACGGTGGATCATTAGGCGGTAGCGTATTTACGCTAAAGTTACCCTAGGGTTGTTACGATAACCTATTGATAATAACAATATTTAGGCATGAGCCTTAATGAGAATTAATACGTGTTCCCTATAATAGTCATTTTAATTATTGCCTTGGTTTTGATTGCCGTTGTAGTCAATGCAATCCAGCAACACCGCAATAAAGTCGAGCTTGAACGACGCAATGAATTAGCCAAACATAAGTCTTTAGTTGATGACACTGAAGCGACGCTTTTGGCAGCTCAGCATATTCCAGTGACTCAGCGTCTTCTTTACATATTGCAGCGTCGAACCTTATTTAGTCTTAAAATGATTGAGCATTTACAGCCCACCGCCACGGATATAAAAGAACGCATTAAATCCTACGAAGCTACTTTAAAGGCCTTAAACGTTGAACAAGCACCTCCCTCAGATGACGCTTTTCAATTGCCACAAAACGACAAGCAAGTTGTACTGTTTATTCGTGGTATTAAAAATATGCGCGCAGTGCTACGTTCAGAATTTAAACGGGGCAAAGTAGACAGCCGTGTATTTGTGCAAGAAGATAAATTGCTTGAGCGTTTACAGTTGCGCGCTAACGTCGATACTCTGATTAGACGGGGTGATGTGGCCATTAAAAACAATCAAATGGGCTCTGCCAGACAATGTTTAGAAAAAGCCATTGGCGCCTTAGCAGCCCAACCAAACCAAGATGATTATACCATCACTCGTCAAGCCCAATTAGAAGAGCAATTGCGTGGTATACAAGATTCATTGCGCAGTGCCAATAGTAAAGACGTCAAAAAGAAACAAGAATCTGAGCGTAATGAACTCGATGAATTATTTGCCCAGAAGAAAAAATGGTAGGCAATAAGACTCAGTGAAAAGACTGAATATTGTCTATTACCCATTGCCAAAATGCCTCTCCTGCTGCAGACAAATTTCGCCGACTCGATTGAATCATGCCCACCTGTTTACTCAAACCACTATTTTTTAACTCTAGCGAATGCATACCTGAGCCTAACATCTGTTGTTTACATAAACATGGCACCACCGACACCCCTAGCCCATGGCTAACAAATTGTCCCAATGTCGCTAATTGACCAGCCTCGGCCACCACATTTAAATTAAAGCCAAGCTCTTGCACATGACGCTCTATCCATCCGCGCATCGCTGAATCTTTATTCATCGCAACAAAAGGATATGCCACGATATCTTGCCACTCAATATTTTCGAGCTTTGATAAAGGATGCTGACTTGGAAAAATCACCATAAAATGATCTGTAAATAACGGAAAGAAAATCGTGCCTTCTTGGCGCTCGTGTTCAAAGGTAAAGCCAATTTCTACCCTTCCTTCACGCACTTCTTTATAGACAGATTCCATTACAATATCCGCTATGGATAACTTGATATTGGGAAACTGAACTTGATACAGCTGCAGTATCTTTGGCAGTTGTCCGGCTGCAAAAGACGGCATAGCAGCTATTGCTAATTTACCTCGCCCCAACGAAAATAGAGTATGCAAGTCAGCGAAAGCTTCCTCCCAGTCATTCATCAATCTTAATGCAACAGGTAAAAATACGGCGCCCTCAGGACTGAGTTCAACCTTGCGGGTGGTGCGAGTAAATAAGGTACCACCCAGTTCAGTTTCCATTTTTTTAATCGCGCTTGATAACGCAGGTTGGGTAATAAACATTTTTTCAGCAGCTTCAGCAAAGGTTGCACACTTAGCAACACAAATGAAGGCCTGTAGTTGTCGATTAGAAATATTCATTTTATTAATAGATTTTATTTATCAATTCACTCATTAAATTAATTTTACTATTATTTTTTAGCATTTACACTGTATTAACAAATTAATAATTGGATCACGACATGGCTGGATTTAATAAAGTTGTTCACTCATACGCTGAAGCAATGGCGGGCTTAGAAAATAACATGACCATCATCGCCGGTGGCTTTGGACTATGCGGCATTCCTGAAGGTTTAATCTCTCAAATAAAAACCATGGGGACGACAGGACTCACCGTAGTATCGAATAACTGTGGTGTCGACGGTTTTGGTTTGGGTCTGTTACTTGAACAAAAACAAATCAAAAAAATGATTTCATCTTATGTAGGTGAGAATGCCTTGTTTGAACAGCAATTACTCAACGGCGAACTTGAGGTTGAACTTACCCCACAAGGCACTCTTGCTGAAAAAATGCGAGCAGGTGGTGCGGGTATTCCGGCTTTCTATACCGCCACCGGGTACGGCACCCCCGTAAGCGAAGGCAAAGAAGTCAGAGAATTTAACGGCCGCCCCTACATTATGGAAGAGTCGATTACCGGAGACTTTGCCATTGTTAAAGCTTGGAAGGCCGACCGTTATGGCAACTGTGTTTACCGCCATACGGCACAAAACTTCAACCCCATGGCTGCCACAGCGGGTAAAATTACCGTACTGGAAGTTGAAGAACTTGTCGAACCCGGTGAACTATCACCGAGTCAAATTCATACGCCAGGCATCTACGTTGACCGCGTTATTGTGGGTCAGTTCGAAAAACGCATTGAACGCAAAGTTCTTTCTTCATCATTGTAAAAAGAGGTAAATCCAATGGCATTAAATAGAGAACAAATCGCCAAACGTGTCGCCCAAGAATTTTGTGATGGAGACTACATTAACCTTGGCATCGGCATCCCTACTCTGGCAGCTAACTATGTACCAAAAGGCATTGAGGTGATGTTACAGTCAGAAAATGGCTTACTCGGAATGGGGGCCTACCCCACAGAAGAGCAAGTTGATGCCGACATGATCAACGCCGGTAAAGAAACCGTCACTGCAGCCACGGGCGCGTCAATTTTTAGCTCAGCTGAAAGTTTTGCCATGATCCGTGGCGGTCATGTTGACTTGACCGTACTCGGTGCCTTTGAAGTCGATAGCCAAGGTAATATTGCATCGTGGATGATTCCCGGCAAACTAATTAAAGGTATGGGCGGAGCAATGGATCTAGTGGCTGGTGCGCGCAATATTATTGTCACCATGACCCACGCCGATAAACATGGTAATTCGAAATTACTTGAAGCCTGCACGTTACCGCTAACTGGGGTTAATTGTATTAATCGTATTATCACTGATCTAGCGGTACTAGAGGTAAAAGACGGCGCATTTCATCTACTTGAACGAGCACCTGGTGTGTCAGTGGAAGAAATCGTTAGTAAAACTGCTGGCAAATTAATAGTGAAAGAGACCACCCCAGAGATGCAAGTGTAAAATTAGCTCCCCCTAAGGGGCGTTTGCTGAGTATAATTGCAATATTGACGATATAGAGATAGATCTTTTGCAATTTACTGACTTACCGCTGCACCATTCATTATTAAAAGCATTGGATCTCAAGGGCCTAACCGAACCGACTGAGATCCAACAACTTGCTATCCCTTATGGCTTAATGGGCCGTGACCTTATCGCCTCATCTAAAACAGGCTCAGGCAAAACCTTAGCGTTTTTATTACCAGCGGTTCACCGCGCATTAACCAAACCGGCATTAAGTCGCAGAGATCCAAGAGTATTAATCTTAGCGCCTACTCGCGAGCTAGCGAAACAGGTGTTTCTGCAATTAAAGGGCTTGCTGGGCAAGCAATCGCTGCGAGCTGCATTGGTTTTAGGTGGCGAGAATTTTAATGACCAAGTGAAAGCGTTAAAACACTACCCGCATTTTATTGTGGGTACGGCTGGACGAATTGCAGACCACATTGCCGGCAAGTCTTTATATTTAAATGGTTTAGAACTTCTGATAATGGATGAAGCTGATCGCATGCTCGATTTAGGTTTTGCTCCTCAATTGAAATTGATCGACAAAGCAGCCGATCACAGAAAACGCCAAACCATGATGTTTTCTGCCACTTTAGACAGTGCCGAGTTACATCACCTCACGCAAACCCTACTCAAAGCGCCGCAAAGAATTAGCGTTGGCTCGTCCGGTGAAGAACATACCGATATCCAACAACGTTTCTACTTTGCCGATAACGTGAGGCATAAAGAAGCACTGCTGAGCAAAGTCATTACCGAGAAAACCTATCGTCAAATTATCATTTTTACCGCTACACGTACTGATACCGAACGTTTATCAAGCCTATTAAACGAGCAAGGTATGCACAGCATCGCGCTAAGCGGTGATTTAAGCCAATCACAACGCAGCAATATCATGAATGAGTTTAGCCGTGGCCAACAACACATTCTAGTTACCACTGATATTGCCTCCAGAGGCTTAGATCTCCTTAATGTCTCTCTGGTAGTGAATTTTGACTTGCCCAAATTGGCGGATGAATATGTGCATCGAGTTGGTCGTACTGGCCGTGCAGGTAACAAAGGTCAAGCAGTATCGTTTATTGGCCCAAAAGATTGGTCTAGCTTTGTGGAAATTAAAGGCTTGTTAAATCAGAGCATTGAATTGAGCGAAATAGAAGGCCTCGTCGCTAAATTTAAGGGTCCACGGGTGCCTAAAGCCAAAGCCGCTTTAGGTCCACACGATCCCACTAAAAAATCAGTTCAAAGCGAGCAGAAAAAGGCAGCAAGACCTGCGCAAAAACGGGTAAATACTATGCAAGGTGTTGATGCAGGGCTTACCCCACCAAAACGTAAACCCAGAGCGAAAGTCGAAGACATTGAACAAGACGACGAAGAAGAATAAAAAAAAGGCGGATTAACCAACAGGATAGTCCGCCTTTTTCTTAATCGTGTATCGCTCGCGCTCAGTTCCAGTGCTCAGTAAAATCAAAACTGCTTTTGGAAGGTCGACTGATAGGATCAGCATTACCGGTGCCAACATATAAAAAACCAACGATTTCGTCTTGCTCTTTTAAACCAAAAGCGTCTTTCACGACTTTACTTTGCGCATATATACCCGTGCGCCATACATTGTCGTAACCTTGTGCTTTAGCCGCTAACTGCATCGCGTAAGCAGCACAACTTGCAGAAGCGACTTGTTCGACCCACGGTACCTTTTCATGTTCTTGTATTTGAGCAATGACAGCGATAACCATAGGCGCTCTAAGCGGCAATTGTGGAGCTCGAAGCACTTCTTTTTCACTGAGTTGCTCATCAAGTGCAGCTTGTTCAAATACATTACCTAAGCGTGTTAAACCAGCCTCTTGACACACTACAAACTTCCAAGGCGTTAAGCTCGCATGGTCTGGCACGCGCATCGCTGCGTGAATAATATTTTGCAGTTCTTGCTCATTAGGCGCCGGTTTTTGCAATCGTGGCTGCGATGTTCTGTTAAGTAATAAATCCAAAGCTTGCATAAAAACTCCCAATAAAGCTAAGCGTTACACTAATAAGTATGAGAAGTAAGACGCTGTCGATCAAACAAAATTCAATATCTACGGAGGAAAACTACCGCACATCCTTTCTTAACAAATAATCGGCACTGAATTATCGACCGCCTCAGTGAAAAATAACGACTGCAGCATAATGGAGTAACAAGCCGCAAACTTAACGCCATTAAAGTTGGAAGAGGTAAACCCACACCGTACTCACCGTCACCAAACCACTCCTCTATTATATTATATTAAAACCAATCAGCTTGTTATAGCGCGAGGTAGAGCCTAAATAATTAAGATGCCTCCTCTAGCACGAGGGTTTTATCTAGGGCTTTTTGCCACGGTTTGTAAAAACGTACAATATGCATGCTTTCTACCAATTAGACTCACTTGAAGGTTAAGAAAACCTTTGAAGTAAATAAATTTCAGATAACATCTGATTATTATGACGCTTAGATAAATCTCGCACGCATATTGCTATAGAAAAACATTCATGGCTTTTTTGTTGAGTAACACCACTAATGCAAAACTTTCTCTTACTATTCATCGCTGCATCACTCTTGCAAGGCTGTTCAAATTTACGTTTTGATGGTGCCGAAACCGGTTCAAACCAAGGTCAACAACAAGACTCAAACACGCCTAAGCCGCAATTTATGCACTTTTACGTAGAGCAACTCACTCGGCAACTGTTGGCAACGTCCAATAATATTGATCAGAAAAAATCCATTGCTGTCGGCACAATTTTACCTTCTACCTTAAAAAGCGGAAATAATCTGCCAGCTGACCCACAATTTGGCCTGCAAATACAAGAGAGCCTGCTCACTTTGGTCACACAAGCAGGATTAAGTGTAATTGAATACAAAACCATGCCCTCGATTAAAATTGGCAGTCAACATGACGTGATGTTAAGTAGAGACATTGAAACGTTAAACTCGCAAGTGAATGCAGACTATTTTCTAACCGGCACCTATACCGCAATGGAAGAGAGCACTATGGTAAACTTGAGGCTGATCGAGGTGCCATCAAACAAAGTAGTAGCGGCCGCCACAGACTACATTCCTGCAGACGCCATGTGGAGTAAAACGAAAGTCAGTTTAAAAGATAATCAAATTTATCGCGCTGCCTATTAAGCCTTAATATCGACCATCAACAGCACGATTGAAAGTGTACAATTGATAAGGTTTATGTAGCAGCAATAAGTGGCATGGGTGCGCCACTGTGAAATCGAAATGCATCGTCGGGATCTTCAATCAGCTGAGTTTCTATGGAGCCAAAAAACGTAACTCGCTCACTAATATCTTGGCCGGAAATTCTATCTGCTAAGTCTAAATAATCTTGAAAATGCCGAGCTTCAGAGCGTAGTAAAGACACATAAAATTTGTTTAGTTCATCATCCAAATAGGGCGCTAATTTAGCAAAACGTTCGCAAGAACGGGCTTCTATGTATGCTCCACAAATTAATTTATCAATTAATGCCGCTGGCTCATGGGTACGTACATGCTTCATCATTCCTTTCGCGTATCGCCCTGCCCTAACATTCGTGTATTCAATCCCCCTAGCCGTCATAATATCTAACACCTGCTGAAAATGATGCAACTCTTCTTTTATCAGTAACACCATTTTATCCACTAAATCTGCACCAAAGCTCACATCGTCACGGGCTTTAATCGCTTTTGACAATCCAGAATGTTTGCCAGTAAAACTGCCTTCAAAATCACGTCGATAAACAAAGTCTTCATAGGGTTTTAACCAAGCCAACAAAGCCTCGCCATTGCTCTTATCAACCGCATACCGACGAATTAAGAACAAGGCTGTCTGCGCGGCTTTAAGTTCACAATTACAATGATCAATTAATAAATCAGTGAGATTTTCAGGTTTAATGGCCTCATCTATCCAGCTTTGCGGCGTTGGGCATTGAAGGAAGGAATTTATTGGTTGTAAAAGTTTTTCTATGCTCATTATTTAATCAATTATTTCCATTTTTAATCTTAAGTCGTGAGAATAAATCACGACAAAACTATCATTATTTTTCAACTAACCCAGAGCTCGCATTACCGCTTGAGGCTCTTTGGCCACAACATTTAAAAGGGTCAAAGCGGGACCTTGGGGATTTCGGTCACCTCTTTCCCAATGACGGAGTGTCGCAACGCTAATACAAAATTTTGAAGCAAACTCCACTTGAGTTAAGCCCAGCCTATGGCGTATCGCTGCAACATCAACATGAGGTGGCTTTTGAGTCCTCTGCGCAACCTGTTTTCCACCCTTAAGTTCAATAGCCTCTTGAAGTCCCTGAGCTATACTTTCGAATGCGCGAGTCATTACTATTCTCCAGTACTGTCTTAACAATAATTTCAACCAATCTGCCATGAGCATTTCTATTAGCTTTTTGAAAAATTTTCAGGTTCGTTCTTTCCGAACATGGTCAAAAGATACAAAGGGCTGCGGTCATCATGGTAATAATATCTCACTCTAATACCACCTCTTTTGCCTTTGCTTCCTCTCCTCCTACGTATTTTACGAACACCTTATGTCCCTTCCATTCAATCTCCCAATTTCGGAATTTCTTAAGGTATTCAATTCAATATTTATACTCTGGTTCACTTCATGAAGATTCTGCTCGTTTACCCTAGTCGGCTAGTCTGGTAATCGTTGGAAGCATGTAAAAAATAATAATCCATTGGATTACACTAATCAAAGAAATCAGTGCCATTGTTAATTGAAAGAGTAACAACTAAATTGGAGATAAAACTATCTGCTATTTAATAGAAGCAAATTAGCTTAACTTTGATATCAGGAAAGTAAGATCAAAAGCGCACGCCAGTTTTTAATACCCTAATTAAATCTAGTTGTAGAACGTTATTTTTTGAATAAGTATTTGAAAGAGTACGACAAATAAGCGGTAACCAAATCTTAAAGCACACTGGATTTAGCCACAAATAAACACAATTTATTAATTTTTATAGGGTCAAACTTATCTAAGTACCAAGGGTGCTCCGCTTACAATAATAAGTATGCTCCATTTTTTACCTTAATCAGTTATCTGCCGGCTCTCCCCTGAGTCGCCATTGCCTTTCCCATCTCTGAATCAGACAAAAGTCGTTATCTACCATTCATCTATTGACTACTGGCTACTCATTGAATGACGAAGTGAGTGACACCGATGGGTTAAATTTCAAACAAAACTGTTGACTGTTTAATCAAGCTAAAACAAACTACTGTTAAAATATTGTTAACAACAAGTAAACTATTGGTTCTTTTGCGATTTTTACGACATCAGGAGTAGATATAAATGATATTAAACCACCTTTGGGGTCTGTATACCCACCCAAAAGAAGAATGGCATACCATAGATAAACGTCACGAAAGCTTTTTTTATAGTTTGAGTCATATCGCCATCATTTCCTTGATACCAACCTTAACCAGCTATTACTCAGCGGCACACCTTGGTTGGAGTATTGGTGTTGGCGACATTATCAAACTGACTCATCAAAGCGCAATGTTAATGAGTATAGGCATGTATTTTGGATTAATGGTTGGCGTTGTCGCGCTTGCTATTTTAATCCACGAATTAGCAAAGGCATTTGATGCCACTCCTACTTACACCCAGTCTTTAGAGCTTGCTGCCTATACTGCAACACCACTGTTTATGGTGGGTTTTGCGTCTTTCTATCCCGTATTATGGTTTGTGATGGCAATTGGCTTAGTTGGACTCACCTACTCTATTTATTTGCTCTATTCTGGCACCCCCATATTGATGCACATTCCTGAAGAAAAAGGCTTTATTTACGCCAGTTCAGTGGTGACCTGCGGACTAGTTCTTCTCGCAATCTTAATGGCAGCCTCGGTGATACTGTGGAGCGCCGGCATGGGTCCTGTGTATATGCATTGAGTCTCTACCATCCTAACAAGCCAAAAGGCCGCTGTTTAAGCGGCCTTTTGGTATTTGAATTAATAACGAGCTTAGACGTTAGTCATATTGTGCATTTCTAAATTACTTAATTCGGTTTGCAATCCAGAGGTTTTGGCCCCTTCATTTCGCTGTGTATCAATTCGCTCTAAATAAGCTTGATTCACGTCACCGGTAATATACTTGCCATCAAACACAGAGGTTTCAAAACGGGTAATTTGCGGATTAAGCTCGCTCACGGCGTCAACCAAATCTTGGATATCTTGGAAGATCAAGCCATCAGCACGGATAAGCTCACTGACTTCATCAATTTCGCGCCCATAAGCAATCAGCTCATTGGCCGAAGGCATATCAATGCCGTATACATTGGGGAAGCGAATTTCAGGTGCGGCAGAGGCAAAATACACTTTTTTAGCACCAGATTCGCGCGCCATTTCAATGATTTGCTCAGAGGTTGTTCCTCTCACAATAGAGTCATCCACCAGCAACACATTTTTATCTTTAAATTCTGATGAAATTGCGTTGAGTTTGCGACGCACTGACTTTCGGCGCATGGTTTGACCCGGCATGATAAAGGTTCGGCCAATGTAACGGTTTTTCACAAACCCCTGTCGATACGGTTTATTTAACTCTATGGCAATTTGCAAGGCTACATCAGTGGACGTTTCTGGGATCGGTATTACCACGTCGATATCGAGTTCAGCCCATTCTTTTGCGATCTTTTTACCCAGTTTACGGCCCATATTAACCCGTGAAGCATAAACAGAAATACCATCAATAAAAGAGTCAGGGCGGGCAAAATAAACAAACTCAAAGATGCAAGGTGAGTTAATTGGGTTGGTCGCACATTGCTGCGTGTGTAGTTCGCCCGCTTCAGTAATGTAAATGGCTTCTCCAGGTGCAACATCACGGATAAACGTAAACCCAACGGCATCTAGGGCAACACTTTCTGAGGCGACCATATATTCATCGCCAAATTCTGTTTTGCGTTTACCTAAAGCCAGTGGACGAATACCAAAGGGGTCCCGAAAAGCTAACATACCATTACCAATGATGGCGGCCACCACCGCGTAGGCACCGCGAATTTTTTTATGCACCGCAGCAACCGCTTTAAACACATCTTCTGGGGTAAGCACCAAACCGGTGGTATTTTGTAACTCGTGAGCAATAATATTGAGCAATAATTCAGAGTCAGAAGTGGTATTAATGTGGCGTCTAGACACTTTTGTCACTTCGTCAAAAAGTTCGTGAGCGTTAGTCAAATTACCATTATGGGCAAAAGCAATGCCGAATGGTGAATTGACATAAAATGGTTGAGCTTCAGCGGAGCTAGAGCTGCCTGCAGTAGGGTAACGAACATGACCGATTCCTAGTTGCCCTGTTAACTTCAGCATGTGGCGGGTATGGAAAACGTCTTTAACTAGCCCATTATCTTTACGTAAATTAAACCGTCCCTCATCCACCGTCACAATACCAGCGGCATCTTGACCTCTATGTTGCAATACAGTTAAGCCATCATAAAGCGCTTGGTTAACTGGGCTTTTACCAACAATTCCGACAATACCACACATGCAGATTACCTTTTTTAAACGGATTTTATAAAACTTGAGTTGCCTTGCAAATATTCGAAAAACCACTCAATGATTAAACTAAACTCAGGTACAAGTATAGAAGTTTGCCACCAATCTGAACTTGCTGACGGTGTAAATGTATCTAGAAAAAATAACAAAGCACTCACAATAAGCACGCCTCGAAGCGCGCCAAATATGGCACCTAATGCTCGGTCTGTTCCACTCAAACCAGTAAACTGTACCAGTTGAGCAATCAAATAATTAATTAAGCCGCCCAAGACAAGCGTCACAATGAACAAAATAGCAATAGCGACTCCGTTACGTATCATGGGGTCAGAAAAATGGGTAAGGTATAACGCTAAGTCAGCGTAAAATTGGCTTGCAATAAAAAATGCACTGAACCAAATCGCTAAAGAAATGGCTTCTTTGATAAAACCGCGGATCAAGCTAATGACGGTGGAGATTAAAATCACACCTAAAATGGCGAAGTCTATCCAATTCATAAGATTCGTATTTCTAAGCTCTTGAGGCTATGGTTCGATGACTTATCGACCAAAGGGCTAAAATCGCGCGCATTCTATCAAATGGACAGGTCAAAATCTTGCTTATTTTTATGTCAATTTTTTAAAAACAGCGATTTCTAATACTCGTTTATTGAACAGTAAATGGCGTTACCCGGCCTTGTAAGGCAGTAATTTCTTTTAGGTGAGGAAGCACTTTCTCGAGTTTATCTTTTTGCAACTCCGGGCCCACAAACACTTTGGTTAACAAACCTGAGCTTGTTTGCACTGGACGACTAAAAGCACGATAACCGCTTTGTTCTAATTTGGTCAGTAATTCACGGACATTTTTTTGGTGTCTAAAGCTACCTAATTGAACCACCCAGCCTGCACTGGCTAAGGATTTAGGTTGCTCATTATCAACCACGGTTTCTTTTGCCAAGGAACTGGACTCATCTGAAAGGCCAGTAATTTCAGCTTCTTTAGGGCTAACTTGCTGTTGAATTTCCACAGGACTGGAAGACACTTCTGGCTCATCCACCGCAGATTCATTGATGATTTCAATTTGACGTGATGCGCTTAATTGCACTTTTTGCGTATCGAAAGATTCAGGTGCAAGCACTTTTTTAATACTGGGTTTGGTTGGCAATTCAACAAACAAATCTTGCTTGGACTCTTTTTTACCGTCTAATAAATCCGGTAAAAATATGACCGCGATTGCCACTAGAATAACCGTGCCAACCAATCTATTTTGTAAGGCAGAAGACACCTTAATTTTCCTCAACCAAGGTTAACACCTCTGCCACGGTATAAAATGAACCAAACACCACGATAAAATCTTCCTTTTGAGCGTTTTTGCATGCTGCCTCAAAGGCACTCGCCACTGACGCAAAGTCTAACACCAAATTGGCTTGGCTTAACACCGAAACTATTTTGGCGGCTGGCGCACCTCTTGGAACAGTCAAAGAAGCACAATACCATTCATCTACTACTTCTATGAGTGGTTCAAGACTTTTTGCAATATCTTTATCCCCTAACATAGCCACAACGGCAATAACACGTTGATGAGATAAAGCTGCAATGTCATTGGCTAACAGCCTGGTAGCATGGGGATTATGCGCAACATCAAGCATGATGGTCGGATTGATTTGTAAAATTTGACGACGCCCACTAAGCCGAGTCTGAGCAAATACCTGCTCAATAAAATTTTGGCTTAAAGTCACACCGATGATGCTCAGCGCTTGCAGTGCCGTAGACGCATTTTGTGCTGGTATGAAGGGCACCGGCAAATTCTCAAAATGGTACTGGTCATTTTTCCAAGTAAAGCTCGTCGGTGTAGAAACAAAAGAAAAACCTTGGCCTTGCCACGCGGCTTTTACATTAAGCTCAGCGGCTGCCTTAATAAGGCTATTGGGCGGACTCGGTTCGCCAATGATCACAGGAATATTTGGACGAAAGATACCGGCTTTTTCCACCGCAATAGCCTCTCGGGTTGTGCCCAACCACTCTTGGTGATCTAAATCGATACTTGTGATGATAGCGATATTTGCATCAATAATATTCACCGCGTCTAAACGGCCACCTAAGCCCACTTCTAATAATAAATAATCACAATCACTCTGGGCCATCAGATAGAGCGCTTGGAGTGTACCAAACTCAAAATAGGTTAACGAAGTATCGCCTCTGGCATGTTCGATTGCAGCAAAGGCTGCGCAGTGAGCCTCAGGTGTTAACATCTTTCCCTGCACTCTAAGCCGTTCACGATAATCTATTAAGTGGGGAGAACTAAACACCGCAACACGTTTTTTTTGCAGCAATAAGGCCTGTTCAATCATCGCACAGGTCGTGCCCTTGCCATTTGTTCCTGCCACAGTGATAACTGTTTTATGGCTAAAATCAAGCTCCATACGTTTAAATACTAACGCGACTCTTTCGAGTCCCATTTCAATATTCTTAGGATGAATTTCGCTGAGATAAACAAGCCATTGTTCAATGGACCAGGCTGCTTGATCAGCAGCCTTTTGTAGAGAGTTTTTGTGCATTAGTGATGTTGATGATGAAGCTTAGACAATATTCCGTGTAATCTATCACGCATTTCACGACGATCAACTATCAAATCGATCGCACCTTTTTCTAATAAAAATTCACTGCGTTGAAACCCTTCAGGCAGCGTTTCGCGCACTGTTTGTTCAATAACGCGGGGGCCTGCGAAACCGATTAAGGCTTTTGGCTCTGCGACGTTGATGTCACCTAACATCGCTAAACTGGCTGACACACCACCCATAGTTGGGTCTGTTAGAACTGAAATATAAGGCAAGCCTTGTTCGCTCATCTTTGCCAAGGCAGCGCTAGTTTTGGCCATTTGCATTAATGACAATAACGCTTCTTGCATACGTGCACCACCACTGGTGGAAAAACACACTAAAGGCATATTGTGTTTTAAACAGGCCTCAACCGCTACTACAAAACGTGCACCAACAACCGAAGCCATAGAGCCGCCCATAAAAGCAAACTCAAAAGCAGCGGTTACTACCGGCATACCCTTCAACTTACCTTGCATGACGACTAAAGCGTCTTTTTCATTAGTGGCTTTTTGCGCTGCAGCTAAACGTTCTTTATAACGTTTTGAATCTTTAAATTTCAGGAGATCTTGAGGCTCTAAATTAGCACCAAGCTCTGTGCGATCACTTTGATCTAGAAAACTGTTGATGCGAGCACGTGCCGTAATACGCATATGATGATTACACTTGGGGCACACACCGAGCTGTTTTTCTAATTCAGACTTATATAACACAGCATCACATTCACCACATTTAGTCCATACACCTTCTGGTACGTTACTTTTTGTGGTTGACTTGTTGCGGGTTAATACTCTATCTATCCAACTCATATCTGAATCCTAATTGACTAATCGCCTACTTAAGACAATTAGCTTGGGTAATGGTTTAATTTGTTTAAGACTACTGGCCTTTATTGCCCATCATTAAAACACAACATCGTACCTTTACGAAAATAAAACTGGTCTAAGAAGTTAGTCCGCTAAAAACAATGGCCCTAAGGGTTTTCGAGGCAAATCAAAGGTTTCGGGATAACTCACATCAACCAGATATAAACCATTAGGTTTAGCCGTAGCACCGGCCTTGGTACGATCTTTTTCTTCAAGTAATGTTTTCAACCAATCAACGGGTTTTTCGCCGCTGCCAATAAGTAACAACGAACCTGTAATATTTCTAACCATATGATGCAAAAACGCATTGGCTTGGACATCAATCATAACATAGTCACCAAGCCGAGAAACAGTAATATGAGAGACACTTCTGACTGGCGTGTTTGCTTGACAGTTTACCGCCCTAAATGCACTAAAGTCCTGTTTTCCAACCAAATATTGTGCGGCTTCGTGCATCAATTCATGATCAAGAGGTGCAAAATGCGTGGTCACGCCACGCGCCAAAATAGCACTGCGTAAGGTGGAATTATGGATGATGTAACGGTAACGACGAGCAGTGGCAGAAAAACGAGCATGAAAATCATCAGAGGTGACTTTAAACCATCGAATACTGATAGTTTCTGGCAAAAAACCATTTATACCAATTGTCCAAGCACTGCGATGACGCACACTGTCAGTATCAAAATGGATCACTTGGCCGGTGGCATGCACACCTGCATCGGTGCGCCCCGCACACGTGACCTTGACCGGATGATTGGCTATTTTGCTAAGCCCCTCTTCCACTAACTGTTGAACAGTGAGAACAGTTTGTTGGCGCTGCCAACCATAAAAAGCACCGCCATCGTACTCCACACCTAAAGCTATTCGCATGACTCGTTTTTATTCCTGAATCGCAAAAGGCCGATATTGTATGCAAGTTATGGTTAAAAACCAGTGATTTCAATTAATTGTACAGATAATCTGAGTTATCAGTCACGCTTAAAATCCCCAGAGTGCAAATCATGCTTTTTCATCAATTTGTGCATGTCTGTTCTATTACGGCCTGCTAATTCTGCGGCCCGAGTAACATTTCCATCAGTCATTTTCAGCAATTTAAGTAAGTACTGCTGCTCAAAGGCATCTCTGGCTTCAGTTAGCGTTGGCCATTTTTGCTCAGATGCAGAAAGTGCTTGCTCTACTAGGTGTGAGGCAATTACTGACGTTTGCGTTAACGCTACACATTGTTCAACCACGTTAACCAGTTGTCTAACATTGCCAGGCCACAAACATGTAGTTAATAACTGCATGGCATCATCAGAAAACCGGCTGACCTTAACCTCATGACGCTCTGCGCTTTGTTTCAGTAAATAGCGAGCAAGTAGAGGAATATCTTCAGAGCGCTCCCGCAAACTGGGCAGGGTTATATTGACCACATTTAGACGATAATACAGATCCTCTCTAAAGTTCCCCTCTTCCATCTCGGTATTGAGATTACGGTGGGTAGCAGAGATTACTCTAACATTAATAGGAATTTGCTTACTGCTACCAACAGGCCTTATCATTTGTTCTTGCAAGGCTCGAAGTAATTTAACTTGCAAAGAAATTGGCATATCACCTATTTCATCTAAAAATAAGGTGCCGCCATCGGCTTCTTTAAACAATCCTTGGTGCTCGTTAACCGCACCAGTAAACGAGCCTTTAGCATGGCCAAATAATTCACTTTCAAGAAGATTTTCAGGCAAGGCACCGCAGTTTATAGCCACAAAAGGTTTGTTGGCTCGTTTGCTGGCTTTGTGAATGGCATTAGCTAGTAATTCTTTACCTGTGCCACTGGCGCCGCTAATTAGTACGCTAACGTCTCTTTGCGCGACACGATACGCTTGATCTAGCAACTGCTCCATTTGCAACGAACGGGTGATGATTTGTTCGCACCATTTACCTTTTTGTAAGGTTTGAGTTTGGCTCACTGCTTTGTTTAATAACGCTCTGAGTTCATCGTGATCAATCGGCTTAGTTAAAAAGCCAAAGACTCCGCGTTGAGTTGCTTCAACAGCATCTTGAATGGTGCCATGCGCCGTCATCAAAATGACCGGTATGTCTTTACCAATTGACATAATTTCTTCAAACAAACTAAGGCCGTCAAGGCCAGGCATGCGCAAATCGCTGAGCACCACATCAACATTTTGGGTATTTAATAGCCTTAATGCATCCTTTCCACTTTCAGCACTTGTTACCGCATATCCTTCACCGCGTAAGCGAATGGCCATGAGTCGCAACAAACTTTCATCATCATCAACCAATAAAACACTAGGTTGTACTATTTCTTGCTGGCTCATAGCTGGTCTCCATTGTCGTTAGCCATAATTGATGCTTCTATTTTCAATAATTGCTCTATTTGATTTTTCTGTTTTTCAATCATTAGTTTTTGTTCTTCGTTGGCTTGTGACAAATTACTATTCACTCGACCTAAGGTCACTAAGGCGGACTCCAACTCAAGTAAATCTTGGCTCGGTTGGTAGACCATTACTTTTACAAACTGCTGCATTTCCTCTGATAGTTCAGGTAACAAAATCTCTATCCAGCGTTGAGCTCTGAGTCTATCGTTATAGGGCGTCTCTTTACCTTGACTGAGAAGAATCTTTTTTAACAATGAGTTTGGAGCAGCATCAAGGCGCTCTATTTCCGCTTTTCGTTGCAACCACGTTAACGTTTCGAGTTCGCTTCTATAATTGAGCCAAAATGGAATATTACAATTATGCTCAATTTGAGACGTTTCAGCGCGAGCCACACAAAACGACAAAAGCTCTTGGTTTTCTGCCTCGCCGTTTACCTGATTATGCTCGTTTTCGGTGGGCTGTTTATGGGGCAATAATTCGCAGGCGCTAAGTCCAAATACAACGACAAACACAAAACTTAAGCGCTTTGTCATACACTTTCTCCATCCAAAGGAATGCTGACTCTGATGCAAAAATCAGCTTGCTCGATATCAATAATTTCCGCTTTACCATGCATCATACGGGCACAATCTGCAACAATAGACAAACCTAGGCCCGAGCCCACTACGCGGTCATTACGTTTAGTATTTCCTCGACTGAATGGTTGAAATAAAGACTGGCGCATTTCAAGTGGTACTCTCTGCCCTCGGTTTGCGACTTCTAAAACTTGGACTGTTTCGTGCCTATATAAACGAATGGAAATAGGACGGCCTTTACTGCCATGTGCGAGCGCATTAGATAGCAAATTGTCTAAAATTCTTCTAATCAAATGCACATCAGCATAAATGACGTCTAGTTCAATAGAAAGTTCAAGCGAATTATTATTCTGCTGAATAGCGAGAGAATTATCAGTAATAAATTCTTTGAATAAAAATTGTGAATCTATCGATTCAACAATGGGTTTGGCTTGTTGCAATAATAAATTGTAATCAAGTAGCTGAACAATTAATAAATTAAGCCTTTCCGTACTACTATTTAGCAAAGAAACCACTTCTGTTTGCTGCTCATTCAATGGCCCTACCACTTGTTCACTAAGCAATGAACACCCCTCTTTTATGCTCGCTAAAGGTGTTTTTAACTCATGGGAGGCATGCCTGAGCAAAGCGTGCCGTAAATGCTCTAATTGCACTAAGCGAGAAGAGAGCTCATGTAATTTTTGTTCAAGAACAATCAGCTCTTTTGGTCCCGATTTAGAAACAGGTGGCAGCTCGTCCTCCTGGCGTGAGATAGCGCGAATCACTAGCTCTAACTTTTCGACCGGGTTAATAATGACTTTTGTGCCAAATATAATCAGCACTAAAGAAACACCAACTAACAGCACGGTGAGCCAAACTTGAATTTGTAATACAGAGTTAACATAGTCCTGCTGAGCTAAAATTCGAACATCAAGCATTGATTCAATTTGATCGGACAAATCGCCTAGGTTTGCTTTGAACTCGGCTAACTGGGCATCAAGCAATAGCTGGTCTTGATCACCCGCATACAACGCCAACCACCCTAACCGTTCAGATAGATGATGACAGCTCTGCTGTTCATTCAGCTCTTTACAAATCATGGACTGCAGCTCAACAAAGCGCTCTATGGACTTATCCGCCAAATTCTTTAAGGCCTCATTGTGTAATACATTGTATTGCTTAAATAAACGTTCGATATCGACAGACAAGCCTTCCATTTTACTCAGTCGCCTGACAACTGAGACAGAGTACTGCGCCTCGGAATTGGCTATTTTACCCATTTTACTCAAGGTAAATTGGCTGTAGGTTAGGAGCATTAGTAAAGGGACTAATACTAAAATAAAACTCACAACGGTGAGCTGGCGCAAAGAGCCAAGTTGCATTGCACGTCCTATGGAAAGTTTCAAAGACGTGCAGTCTGCATAATAAAAAAAGATCGTACAAGGCGATCTTTTCGTTGTTCGTAAATCATGGCTTATTCGATACTCGCAACTTTCATTTGTTTAGCGATTTTAGCGAACTCTTCAAGTTCATTTTTGCTAATAAAACCATCTAAGTCTTTATCGATAGAACCAAATATCGCCAGCAAGTTTGGATCCGCAACGGACTCTTTTATACTTATCAAACCGTCCTGATTTTTGTCTAAATCAGTGATTTTAGCTTCATCTGCAGAAACACAAACACTACCAAGCACAGTACAAAAAATGACAGCTACTAATTGTGATTTGGTAAATTGATAATAATGTTGCATACATTCTCCTTTTATCACGTTCGCCAAAGGCAACATTTCGTAAACACACATTAAGAAATGAGAACAATGGGAAAAAGAGGCGTCCATGCCCTAATGGAGACTACAATAAGTCGACCAAAGAAGTAGGCATCATTGGTTGTAAACGCCATTACCACCAATAATATGATATCCGTGCCTACCATCTTCATCACTTTTACTATCCGTACATCCTAATTGAGGAACCAGTCAAAAAGGCAGTGATGATAAGCTGACTTATCAGGCTTTATGCCAACAATATTTTTGCTATTACAATCAATCAGTTAGATTCGCTAAACGCCATGACAGAGGCTTGGTAGCGCGCTTTGGCGAAAGCCAAACGGGCTTTATGTCTGAAAAAAGAGACTACAACAGATTGATGACTACAAAGCGTATTAAAATCAGCTAGTTAGCTCGTCTTAAATATGCGACCTTGACTAATAATTGAACGTATTAGCTATTATTTTCCTGAACAGCGAGTTTACTTTGTATAAATTGGCTATGGGGAATGTAAAGCAGTTCGGCTATTTTACGAATGGTATATTCTTCGTCGGGGGCTAAAACATGGTCGGCATATGCAATGGTCCATAAAGAATCAAGTATCGCTCTTTTTTGCAAGGGTTCGCACAAGTCGTTCAAAGTCTTAGTGAACTTTTGAAAATCAACGGCTTCTTCAGCCTGTACTTGGCTCATCTCACAAAGGTGTTCAAGCTCAATCTTTGATAGTGTAAAATGTTGACTCAACTGATTACGATAGCTTTCTTGTTCAACTTCAGTGAATTGTCTATCAGCACGCATAACCTCATACAGTAAAACAGCGGTCGCCAACTCAATATTCAGTGCCTGATCGGTTTGGGCATTAATTTCCCATTGGCTATTGAACCAATTTTGGATTTGTTTAAACATATTTCGCTACTCATAAAATGATGATTGCAGTGTCGAACGAATGAAATAGAAACAGCTGACAACGTATGCAACCTTTCCCTAAACTACTGTGGGTATTAACCCAAATTTATCAAGCCTTCAGCAGATTTATGACCGATTAAAGAGAATAACAAACTAGCAGATTTATTCTTCTTCATACATTAAATAGTGACTTTCATGCATGCCAAGGGCTTGGTAAGTTTGCTGTGCAACCACATTTTCTTTTTCTACATAAAGTCTAAAACCACATATATTACCTTGCGTTTTAGCCAACTCCTTTACCTTGGTATAAAGTTGCGCATAGATACCTTTTCGTCGATGTTCAGGCACAATATAGACACTTTGGATCCACCAAAAAACCGCATTGCGCCAATCACTCCATTCAGTAGTGACCATTAAGCTGCCCACCACTTGGTCGGCGGTTTCTGCAACTAAGTAGTATCCTTTATTCACATCCTTTACCAAGGCACTCACACCACTAGTCAACACCTTAGTATTTAAACGTTTTTGTTCTGTCTCAAAAGCCATGTTTAGATTAAATTCAACGAGGGATGGAATATCATTTTCGTCGGCAACACGTATATTTAACTGCATGAGTTTCCTATATTTTAAAAACAACTTTCACGGTAGAACCGCCATTTGAATGCTCAATCGATTGGCATAGTTCACTTAGCATGGGAAGTCCACGGCCAAATGAATCATCATGTTCACACGTCTTTTTGAGGCTAGCGGGATCAAAGCCCTTTCCTGAATCACTAATTTGGATAACTAGCACATTATCTTGTGGCAAATATTGCACAAGAATATTAACAGTACCTGATGCCAAATTATCTAATTTCTCTTGGCGAGTCGCAAAATACTGAAAAAAACCTTCATTAGTGGCTTTTAACTTTGAGTCTAAATCCAATACACCATGATCAATGGCATTATTGTATAATTCGCTGATTACGGTAAAAAGCGCAGAATGAATACCGTACAAACCTAATTGACTGGTTAATAATCGGATTAGCTCGGCAATAGGATCTTGAGCTTTGATTAAGTGATGATCCAAACAAAGTTCGATTTTAAAGGGTAGCTGAGAGGCAAGTTGCACGTGGGTAAAGGGCTTCAATTCTTGACAGGTATAAATAACCAATGTGATGTCATCTTTTCGCTCACTGCCGCCCTCATAAACATCAATTTTATTTAATAGGGTGTGCACATCGCTTTGAGGATCTGCCAACAGCCAAGACTCAATACCAGCATCGGTAAGCATCTTGCCTGCTAAATCACAAACTTCAACTACCCCGTCACTAAAACCAATTAATCTATCGCCGTACTGAGCGTCAAATCGGTCTATTTCACACTCAAACTCATTTGGCTCAAGTATGCCCAAGGCCATATGTTTTGAACTAAATTTTTTAACGATATGCCCCCCTTCGTTTTGCAAAATCATGTCTGGCATACCGCCGTTCCAAACATCAATTTGTTTGCCAGAACTATTAATCTCAACCAGGATTGCCGCAAAAAACATCTCATCTGGCAGTAGCTCTAGCAAGGTTGCATTCAAGGTTTCGGTCATTTCACTGATTGACAGGCCTTTATTTGACATTGTTTGAAATGCCTTTGCTACTGGCAACGCGCCAATTGCAGCCGCCAAGCCATGTCCGGTAAAATCACCAAATAAGAAATAAAAGCCGCCACTGGGACTAGTATGACATAAGAACATATCACCATTAAAACTACCTGCGGGCTGCATAACAAAATCGATGATGTCACGAAGTTCTGGTTGAACCTTCAAAGCATTAGCAAAAATATGTTCTACAATTTTATGCTCTCGCTCAACCGAGTTGCGATAAAACGACAACTGCTGATTTTGCTCAATGGTTTTCTTACTGAGAGAACGTGTTCGGGCGTGAGCTCTAATTTTTGCGGCCAAAATGATTTTATCAAAAGGCTTGGTCACAAAATCATCTCCGCCCACTTCTAAACAGCGGGCTAAGGCTTCTTCGTCTTCAATCGCACTGATAAAAATAATAGGCAGATACACATCGCCTGCTAAGGCCTTTAATAAAGGAGCAACTTCGTAGCCGTCCATCACAGGCATCACAATATCGAGTAACACTAAATCTGGCTTAATTCTTTTTGCTAGCGTCAGGGCTTCAAAGCCATTTTCAGCTTCATAACAATCAACATAACCCTGCTGTTCAAGCATATGGACTAACAAAAACCGATTTAGGGCATCGTCATCGACAACTAATATTCGCATATTTATTTACACGACTTAGAGAATTTCAAATTTTTTATCAAAACGGGCTATCTGTAATATTTTCAAAACTTGAGGGCGGCATTTTACAATTTTAAACGACGTGACTTGATCACTTAAACTGCGGTGCATATTAAGCAACATACCAAGAGCCGAACTGTCCATGTATTCGGTTTTTTGTAGATTGATAACCACTGAAGTAAATTTTTTAGTTTGATCGTTATAGGCAATCCTAAAGTCCTGAACCTTACTGAAATCAAACTTCTCTTCAATAAAGATGGTCAGTTGCTTACCGTCAGTAGAGAATTCTTTTTCTAAACTCATTATTTACTCCAGCTTTTTTTATAAAGAGAACGTTAGTTATTAAATAACAGTTTAATCAGTTTGCCTATAATGTTTCTGGCTTTTTTACTACAATGGCTCGGTTATTTAATTAGAGTGACTTATAGGTAGTGAGTATGAGTGACAATAGAGTAGTCTATAGTACAGACGTAGGTCGAATTCAGCCCAAGGCAGAACCTAAGCTTGTTGCTAAAAGTGATGGCATTGTGCGAATAAGGCGGGAGACTAAAGGCCGCAAAGGTAAGGGTGTTACTACTGTATCCGGTATTGCCTTGGCAGAGCCCGAATTAAAAACCTTGGCCACAAAATTGAAAAAACTGTGTGGCACAGGTGGTGCATTAAAAGATGGCATTATTGAGATCCAAGGCGACAATAGAGATAAATTAAAGGTCGAACTTGAAAAGCTCGGGCATGTTGTCAAGTTAGCTGGTGGTTAAGCGTTTACATTTTATATCGGAGTTTTAATGAGGCAGTTATCTTTAGCAGATTTAAGTATTATTTTGGTTGAGCCATCAGATACCCAAAGAAAAATTATTATCAAAAAATTAGCCGATGAAAACGTGCAACATGTCGAGGCTTACGGAACTGCGGAAGAAGCAATCTCAGCAATTCAAAAAAGTCCGCCTGACCTTATCGTCAGTGCAATGTATTTTGAAGACGGTACTGCACAAAAAATCTTGACCCCACTGAAAAATAATATTGATTTGGCCGATATTCCCTTTATGTTGGTTTCAAGTGAAAGCCGCGCAGAAAAACTGGAAGAGTTTAAACAAGCCGGCGTTGCCGCCATTTTGCCCAAGCCTTTTTCGACAGAAAATCTGAGTAAAGCGTTAAATGCCTCCCTCGATTTAATCAATGCCGACGAGCTTGAATTAGATTTATTTGATGTTGAACAACTCAGAGTTCTCTTGGTAGACGATAGTCGGCTAGCCAGAAATCATATTCGCCGAGTACTAAAAAGTTTAGGCATGCAACAAGTGATGGAAGCTGAAAATGGCGCAGAAGCCCTGACCTTGCTAAAAGATCACACGTTTGACTTGGTTTTCACCGACTACAACATGCCTGAAATGGATGGCAGAGAATTGTCTGAGTTTATCCGATTCAATCCAGAAACTGCGCACTTACCTATCATTATGGTAACGAGTGAATCGTCCAATAGCCTGCACATGGCTAATATCAGACAAACCGGTATAAACGCCCTGTGTAATAAACCTTTTGAACTGAAAGAAGTGCGCAACACTATCGTTAAATTAATGAGTAAATAACAAATCTTCACCTAATACCCTGTTTATTAGCGAGTAACAAAGCCCAAAAGTAGCGTAGCTACTATTGGGCTTTTTGCTATTTAGACCTTAAAACGTCCCAGAATGGTGTGCGTATGAGCTGCGGTTTTGGCTAAACTCTCTGATGCTTGGCTCGTATGCTGCGCACCCAGCTCCAAATCCGTTGCTAGTTCGCTGATTTTATTCACATTACTTAATACTGAATTAGTGGTTTGATGTTGCTCTTCTGTGGCCGCTGCAACAACCTCTGATAACTCAATGACTTGTCTTAAATTAACAGATAGTTCATCAAGGGCAATGGTAACCAAGTCAACAAGATGTATTCCACCATCAGCTGCGGCTGTGGCTCGCTCCATTGATGTTACCGACTTGGTCGCTGAGATATTCATAACTTCTACTAACTTAGAAATTTCAGCTGTGCTTTGCTGTGAACGATTCGCCAAAGCCCTGACTTCATCAGCTACCACCGAGAAACCTCTTCCAGCCTCACCTGCTCTGGCTGCTTCTATCGCGGCATTTAAGGCAAGTAAATTAGTTTGATCAGCGATACTCGTAATCACATTTAAAAACGAAGTAATTTGATTGACTTCACTTTTAAGGCCGCCAATAACTTCATTTGAATCAGCCAATAATCCAACCAGTAATTTAATATTCCCCGCTGCCATATCCGCTCGTTCCATATTTTCGTTAAGGCTTTTCTGGGCTTGTAAACTCTGAACATTGGTATTGTTGGTGGATTGACTCACCTCTTCAACAGCCACGGTCAATTGATTCATGGCCGTTGCAACAAGATGAGTTTGGTCCCGCTGTTGCGCCGTTTTAGACACACTTGAATTAGTAATTACACTTAATTCTTCAGAAGCTGATGCTAGGGTATCCGCATCCAACTTAACTTGGACGACGATCTCTCTTATTTGTTTAACAAACTGATTAAATCCAAAAATAATTCTATCTATTTCAGGAATGTTGACGGGGCTGATCTTAACTGTTAAATCGCCATCACCTGATGCAAGACCATCACATATTTTGCCTAAATGATTTAATGGACTGACTAATTTTGCTGCTAACCATAGTGTAATTAACACCGATAGAGCCAACAGCCCTAAACCGACAAGCAAAATAGAAGTTAATAACGATGAAGATAATTCTTTTGCGGGCGCGAGTGCCTCTTCTACATCAATTTCAGCCAAAACCGCGATTGTATGCTCACCGACATTAATCGGCATATAAGCGGAAAAAACATCAACTCCTCGATAATCAGTAACAATTTCAAAGCCACTTTTGCCGGCCAAAGCTTGTTGAGCAGATAATGAGCTTACTGGTTGAACACCTACAGACGTTCCTTTGGTTTGGGCCTCTTCGGCTTCCTTGGGAAATTTCGCTTTAATGGCTTTGATGTAACTACTTTGGTCTTCAATAAAAAACCGACTTTCTGTTAACAAATCGCCTTTTTTACTGACTAAATACGTTTCTCCTGATTCTCCAAATCCCCGTGACTGCCATTTTAACTGATGAGTCGCTATGCTATTTATCTTGTCCATGGGCATCTGAAAAATCAACACCGCGATAATTTTACCGTTTACATATATAGGCGCAGAGACAAAACCAGCCAGAGCATTATAAGACGGGAGATAAGGTTCAAAATAACTCACCGACACTTGATTAGGTTCAGCCTTTAACCCAGCATGAAATACTTCAGCAATCTGTGAATTAGCATAAGGTCCGCTTTTCAGGCTCGTTGCAAAATCAAGCTCTTTAAATACGCTGTATACAATATTACCGCTTGCGGCATCCGCAATAAATATATCGTAATAACCGAATTCGTTTAAGAATTGCCTGAATTCAGGGTGATATTTTTTGTGTGCATCTCCATAGGTTGAACTTTGCTTTAAATCAACTAATCCGTCTTTTTGGCCTAGTTCAAATGATGAATTGGCAATAAAATCGTGCTGCAAGGCCAAACCATTATCACTAACCTGAGATAATAAACTACTAGCAGAATTAATTTTATCTGTATTGAGGTTTTGGTACTGACGGGTGAAATCTACATCGTAGTACGACTTCAAGGTATTGAGTTCGCCGCTGCTTAGTTCACCTCGTTCTTCAGCATATTCATTATAAGCGGGCACAAAGGCCAAAGCCGCGCTGACAGTAACAGAGCTGCTGGCTTTGCTCCTGACTTGTGACTCAATAAAATCAAAATAATCAGTGATAGCCTCAGCGGTTTGCACATTTTGCGAGATTAAACGTTTTTCCGCCGCCGAAGTTAGAGAGTCTGTTGATTTATTGGCGGCAATATTAATTGACACTAGACTCACTAATCCGACCGATATCATTAAAATAACGACAATTACCCAGATCAATCGCATTTTTAATGACATTATACTTCCTCAGTTTTTAACAATTTGAATCAACCTTCAGGTTAATTTGGAGATGCTTTCGAGTGATTAATATCAAATCAGTACCAAATTATTTCTTGAAGCTTATTCACTCCACGTTCTATCGTCATCTGCTTTTAATAACAACTTTTTGCTGTCAATTAACGATTGTTTGGAATAATCGCCAAACCACGCGCCAATTTGCAAAAATTGTTTTATAAATTCACGCTTATCGTTTGCTTCTACTAAGGTCAGTGCCTGAGCAAATTGTTGCGCAAATTTACTAAGTAGCCTGACACTGTCTTTGTTATCAAAAATAATATCGGCATAAAGTGCAGGGTCTTGAGCAAACAATCGCCCTACCATCGCTAACTCCAATCGGTAAATGGGAGAGCTGAGCGAAACCAGTTGTTTTAAATCAGGGTTTTCGCTGGCTAAATGAGCACCAAAAACAAAACTACAAAAATGCCGCATTACCTGGATAAACACCATAGCGTCATCATGATCCTTGGCATCGCTATGTTGTAAAATCGCTCCCCAAATCGTCATTTGTTGTAACAACCACTGGTACTTAGTTTCGTCACGACCATGACAGACCACTACAACTTGTTTAACCAAACTAGGCACATCCGGGCCAAACATGGGATGTAAACCGAGAACAGGACCACTATGGGCGTTTAACATGGCATTAAGTGGTTTTTGTTTCGTACTGGTGATATCCACCAATAAACAATCTTTAGGCAGGTTTTGCAGACGACTAATAATTTCTTCAGTCATCTGAATCGGTACAGCAACCAAAACTAATCCAACATCTTCAAAAATAGCATCACTGTTTTGCCAATCGGCTTTTTCAAGTACAGTGACGGAGTAGCCACTTCTTGTAAACATGTCTACAAAGATACGGCCTAAGGCACCTGCTCCACCAACTACCACTATCTTTTTGATCTCGGGATTAGTACAAAGATAATTGACATTTTGCGTATGGTAAGACTCACGCATTATGCGCCTTAGCAAGTCTTCTACTAAGGTTGGCGACACCCCCTGAGCTTCCGCTTGCTCACGTCGCTTGCTGATCAATTCAGCCTCGCGCTCAGGCACATAAATAGGCAAGCCTACACGACTTTTATACTGCCCCACTTGCGCAGTAATTTTTGCCCGTTGTGCCAATAGCTCAACCATTTGACTGTCTATTTTGTCAATTTGTATTCGCAATTCATCGAGCGAGATGCTGGGTTCCGTCATGTTACTTCCTGACCATTATTTATCGTTCATCTTATTTAAGCGCATCGGCAGCACAGTTATCAATTTATCTCTGATGTGATTGATAGTCTCGTCTGTGGAATGCCAATCAATACATCCGTCGGTAATAGAAACGCCGTACTCAAGTTCTTCAGGCTTTTTGCCCTCACTGCTTTGATTACCATGATTTAAATGGCTTTCTAACATTATACCTATTACCGATTGGTTACCCTCTAAGATTTGATTTACCACATTTTGTGCAACCAGCGGCTGACGTCGAAAATCTTTACTTGAGTTGGCATGACTGCAATCGATTACTAAACCGGCGCTTAGCTTCGCTTTTGCCATTTCAGTTTCACAATCGGCCACACATACTGAGTCAAAATTGGGCTGTTTACCACCACGTAAAATAATGTGACCGTCTGGGTTGCCTTGCGTTTGAATTATACTCACTTGTCCATCGCCATTAATGCCCATGAAACTATGACCAGAAGCGGCTGATTGCAGCGCATTAATTGCAATACCTAAACTACCATCCGTGCCATTTTTAAACCCAACGGGCATAGACAAACCACTAGCCATTTCTCGATGGGTTTGTGACTCAGAAGTGCGAGCGCCTATCGCAGACCAACTGAACAATTCAGCGAGATATTGAGGACTAATCGGGTCAAGTGCCTCTGTTGCTACAGGCAGTTCAAGTTCTGCTAACCAAATTAACAGTTCACGTGCTTTACGCAAGCCAGTTTCAATATCAAAGGTGCCATTAATATGCGGGTCGTTGATTAAGCCTTTCCAGCCTACTGTGGTACGAGGTTTTTCAAAATACACCCGCATGACAATATATAAGGTGTCTTTGCATGATTCATGTAACTCTTTCAATTTTAGGGCATATTCTTTTGCCGCCTCGATATCGTGAATTGAACAAGGGCCGCAAATCACTAGAAATCGATGGTCACGACGATGAATAATGTCGCTAATGACTTTACGAGAAGACTGAATGATTTCCAGGGAATGCTGGCTCACAGGAAGCTCAGACTTTAAAACAGAGGGTGTAACTAATACTTGCTCTGAAGTGATGTTTATATTGTTAATACTATCGCGGAACATAAATTACTCTTTACTTTGACTTAGCAATGACTGGGAATTATAGATGAGATACTTGTAAATACTGAGGAAAATCTAACTAACAATAGACCGTACAAAATAATTTACACAACCGAAAAATCTATATCTAAAAACAGGGTTGACTTTTTAACAGGGCAGAGTTTTACATGCAAGCGATTATTCAAATCAGCTGTAAAAAAGCCTTCAGCCGATTGATTTTCGTACAAATTAACACAATCATTTTGATTCTCTACCTTACTCATTCAGTTAGCTCTACTCAAATTTGATAGTGTGCATTGATATCTGGTTATACCAGTAATTCTAAGGCTGGCTTAAGTAGGTTTTTAGTAGGTTAAAGTTAGCTTCGGTTTGTTGGGCTTTTTGTGTTTCGCCGCCTTTGTCTGGATGATGTAAATGCTGATATTTGCGATACACTGTTTTGACTTGCCGTAAATCACTATCAACATCAAGCTCAAAATACTGAAAAGCCGCTTTAACTTCATCAAGAGCAATGGAAACACTTCCCTTTCCCATCGCAGTCCAAAATTGAGTTAATAGTTGTTCTACATCATGACCTGAGGTAGTACTAAAGTTACGCCAATCTAAATAATAGGCTTGCAGACTATCTAATTCGGTCAATCCTTCCTTTTGACTCTGATAAGGCTGCAATTTGATAAGAGTAGAATGGATCTCAATATCGGCGATTTGCTCTTTCAAATATAGACTTCTCAGCTGATATAAACTGTGAAACAAAACAAAGTGACTTTGAAATAATAGTAAAGGCTCTGACAAGCAGTTTTTATCGAACAAAGCAAAAGGTGCTTGTTGCAACAAATCAAACAACTCATATTCGCTCTTACCTTCTGGATATTGCGATAAGATGCTGGCTAGGGCATTTTCTAAATTAGCGTGGCGCAAATCTAGCTCCTTTAATACTTTTTGTTGCTAAGCAAAACGATACAGTCTTGAAATTATTACATAAATTCACCAGCATGTTGGGGAAGGTAAGTAACTAATTCGGATTTAATGCGACGTAGCTAAAAATGAATCATCGAGTGAGGCGCATCGTGTTAAGTTCATTATTTAGCCTCAACATTACTTTGCTCGTAGTACTCGTGTTTTTATCTACATGTTTGGCGTTTGTTTAATCAACGCTAAGGGATAAAATAGGCCTGCACTTTTTTACTTAGCTTAAGTCTGCTATTGGCTTTTATTGAGGGTGTGTTAAACAGCATCGGGTTATTGGCGGAGCAATTCTTTGACGCTAAGGTGCCAAACATAACTCAACCTATCTATACCTGTCGCCAGCTAAAGTAAAAGACTTTCACAGTGAGCGCAATAATCTTGCTGGAACCCCGCTCACCAAACTATTGGCTGGCACGTTTTTAGTCACCACAGCGCCGGCGGCAATCACTGAATTATCTCCAATAGTCACACCATCGAGTATTTTTACCCCAGCGCCCAACCAAACGTTATTGCCTATCGTAATTTGTCTGGCGCTTTCAATACCTTTTCTACGTTCTAGTGCATCAAGTGGGTGGGTTGCGGTAGAAATAATAACGCCCGGCGCAATCATCATATCATCGCCAATAGTGACGGGGGCGGCATCTAAAATGACCAAACCATGGTTAGCATAAAAATTGTTTCCTACCCGAATATTATAACCATAGTCACAATAAAACGGCGGCTCTATCCAGGCGCTTCCTACTGCACCAAACAAATCTTTAATGATACGGCGCGCGCCTTTTCGCTCATCGATATCGTGTTGATTAAAAAGCTGACATTGTTTTTTTGCCTGAGCACGCTCTTTTTGGAGCTGCTTATTGCTCGGAAAATAAGCCAGACCTTGTAACATTTTTTGCTTTTCACTCAATTCGTTTTCAGACATTAGCTAAGTCACCTACCATGGCTAAGGCGAGGGCTTCTGCCACTCTGATACCATCAATGCCTGCCGACCAAATGCCTCCAGCATAACCTGCGCCCTCTCCTGCTGGATACAAGCCTCTTGTATTTATACTTTGATAGTCATCGCCTCGTTTTATACAAATCGGCGAAGACGTACGGGTTTCTACCCCTGTCAACAAACCGTCCTTTTTGGCAAACCCTTTTATTTGCCGATCAAAAGCAGGGATCGCTTCTTGGATTGCTTTTGTCACATAGTCAGGCACAACCTTACTCAGATCAGTTAGGGTAATACCTGGGGTATAAGAGGGTTTAACATCGCCCAACTCACTACTGGCTTTGCCTGTTAAAAAATCCCCAATCAATTGAGCAGGCGCATGGTAATTTTCGCCCCCTACTTGATACGCTAATGCTTCTAATTGACGCTGCAAAGCAATACCTGCCAGTGGATGGCCTGGGTAGTCTTCTTCAGGGGTAATGCCCACCACGATAGCACTATTGGCATTGCGTTCATGCCGCGAGTACTGGCTCATACCATTAGTGACCACTCTGCCCTCTTCAGAGGCCGCAGCAACAACGGTACCACCGGGGCACATACAAAAGCTGTAGACAGTACGGCCATTATGACAATGATGAACCAATTTATAATCAGCCGCCCCCAATATTGGATTACCGGCGTTGTCACCAAAGCGGCAACTATCAATCATTGATTGTTCGTGCTCAATTCTAAATCCGATAGAAAAAGGCTTAGCTTCAATATAAACACCTTGCTCATACAACGTTTCAAAAGTATCTCGCGCACTATGACCAATGGCTAAAACCACATGTTTGCTGGCTAAGTAATCACCTGTTGATAAGTGCAAACCTTGTAACTGTCCTGCCTGAATGTCCAGTTTTTCAACTCGAGTACTAAACCGGATTTCACCACCTAAGGCAATAATGTTGGCTCGCATTTTTTCGACCATATTAACCAGTTTAAAGGTACCTATATGGGGCTTACTGACATACATGATTTCTTCTGGTGCACCTGCGGCAACAAACTCGTGCAGCACCTTACGGCCATAATGTTTACGATCTTTAACCTGACTGTACAATTTTCCGTCTGAAAATGTACCTGCCCCACCTTCACCAAACTGCACATTAGATTCAGGATTTAAAGGCTGTTTACGCCAGAATCCAAAGGTATCTTTAGTGCGTTCACGGACAGCTTTTCCTCTTTCTAACACAATAGGTTTAAAACCCATTTGGGCTAATATTAATGCAGCAAACAAACCACAAGGCCCCAATCCTACTACTACAGGTCTGGCGCTTAATATTGCGGGCGCTTGTGCGACAAATTTATAACTCATGTCTGGCGTGACACGTACGTGCTGATCTTTAACAAATTGTCGAAGTAACGCGTCTTGTTCCCTCACTTCAACATCAAAAGTGTAAATCAATTGAATGTCCTTTTTATTGCGAGCGTCGTAGGCCCGTTTAAAGACATCAAAGGAGAGTAATTGCGCCTTACTAATTTTTAATTTATCTAAAATGGCCTGTTCAAGCGCAGCTTGATCATGATTTAAAGGTAATTTAACTTCAGTAAGACGTAACATAAAAAATCCAAATAGAAAGGCCGGACAGCCTATCTGTCAGGGCATCACTATTTTAAGCTAGCTTGAGCGTATAAGGTAGGCTAAATGATCATCTTAGGCATATTTAAGCTAAAGTGCCTTGTGTTTTCACATAGCTACTTTATGATCTTAGGCATAGTAACTGAGCAACACATTTCGTATTCTAATTATGACCTTTGTAGTGACCGACAATTGTATAAAATGTAAATACACTGACTGCGTGGCAGTATGCCCTGTAGACGCTTTTTTTGAAGGAGAAAACTTTTTAGTTATTGATCCAGATATATGCATTGATTGCGCATTATGTGTACCAGAGTGTCCTGCAGATGCTATTTTTCAAGATACTCACTTAAACGAAGAACACCTACCCTATTTGAGTATCAACGCTGAATTATCAAAAGTTTGGCCAAACATAATTGAATTGAAAGCGCCGCCTGAAGATGCGGACGAATGGAATGGTGTGAAAAACAAGTTATCTATGTTGCTACCATAAACACAGTAAAACTCATAAAGCAAAAACCCGCCAATGGCGGGTTTTTTTATAAGTTAACGGTAACGCGAAATTAATTTTAGTTAAGCTTTTCTTTGATACGTGCAGAACGACCAGAACGGTCACGCAAGTAATAAAGTTTAGCACGACGAACATCGCCACGACGTTTCACTTCAATAGAACTGATTGCCGGGCTGTGTGTTTGAAATATACGCTCAACACCTTCGCCGTCAGAAATCTTACGAACTGTAAAAGCAGAGTGTAGGCCACGGTTACGCTTAGCGATTACAACGCCTTCGTAGGCCTGAAGACGCTCTTTTTCGCCTTCTTTTACGCGTACTTGCACAACTACTGTGTCACCAGCGCCAAACGCAGGAACATCAGTTTTAAGCTGAGCTTCTTCAATTTTCTTGATGATATCTTGATTAACTTTACTCATCATATCCTCTCATCCTAGATTAACTGTCGTTTTGCTGCAGAACTTGTCGCTGGTATTCAGCTAACAAACGTTGCTGCTCCTCAGTCAGAGCTAGGTCGTTTAATAATTCAGGGCGTCGTAGCCAGGTTCTACCTAACGACTGTTGTAAACGCCACTGCCTGATTTTGTCGTGATCACCACTTAACAACACCTTAGGAACCAGCTTTCCATCGAGATTTTCAGGCCGAGTATAATGGGGACAATCGAGCAAACCGTCGCTAAACGAATCTTGCTGAGCCGATTGTTCATGCCCAAGTACACCTGGCACCAACCTCGATATCGCATCCATTAAGATCATTGCTGGTAATTCGCCACCACTTAACACGTAATCACCAATTGACCATTCCTCGTCAACTTGGCTTTGGATTACCCGTTCATCAATACCCTCGTATCGACCGGCAACTAGTATCAAGCTTGTATTTTCAGCAAGCTTTCTTACACCAGCTTGATCCAGCTTTTTCCCTTGTGGAGAAAGGTAAATCACTTTCGTTTTTTCTCCTGCAGCAGTTTTTGCTGCAAGAATTGCGTCTTTTAAAGGCTGAACCATCATCAGCATGCCAGGTCCGCCACCATAAGGCCGGTCATCTACAGTTCGGTGTTTGTCATGCGTAAAATCACGAGGATTAAAACACTCAACTTGCACCTTGCCGTTTTTCACGGCTCGCCCTGTAACACCTTGCTGGGTAAACATCTGCAACATTTCTGGAAACAGCGTGACTACCGCAAACTTACGTTGTTCGTCCTGAGATTGTGACTGCATTAAAACGCAGGATCCCAATCAACTTTGATGGTTTTCACCTCACGATCCACTTGTTTGACAACTTGGTCAAGCAAGTAAGGGACCATGCGTTCTTTTTGACCAAAAGCATCATTTAAATTGGCTTTAATCAACATTACGTCGTTTGCGCCCGTTTCAAATAATTCTTTTACCACACCCAAGCTGTAACCTTGTTCCGTTACGACTTGCATGCCGACTAACTCACGCCAATAAAAATCATCATCCGCCAATTGAGGTAGCTGTTGTGCTTTAATTGAAATTTCAAGATTTTTGATGCTTTCCGCATCATCTCGAGTTTCAACCCCAACCAGCTTGGCAACTAGACCTTTATTGTGGGTTCGCCACTGGTCAACAACATATTCTTTTAGCTCTTGCCCTTGACCTAAAAGCCAAGGAGAGTAAGCAAACACGCCGTCCTGTTCATGGGTATAAGTGGTAATCTTGACCCAACCTTTAACACCATAAGGTGCACCGATTTTGCCAACAACCAATGTGTCAGACGAGTGACTCATTTAACCCTCTATCTTGTTTTGCAACAGCAATTAAGCTGCTACTTTTTGAGCGTCTTTTACCAAGCGAGATACGCGCTCAGATAAGCTTGCGCCTACCCCAACCCAGTACTCAACACGGCCAAGGTCTAAGCGTAAACGCTCTTCAGAACCTTGTGCAGTAGGATTGAAAAAGCCTACTTTTTCAATGAAACGACCATCGCGTGAACGACGGCTGTCTGCCACTACCACTTGATAAAATGGACTCTTTTTTGCACCACCACGCTGTAAACGAATAGTAACCATATTTGCCTCAAACTCGTTGTAGCGTTAACGTTAACTTAATGTACCTTTTAAACAGGCATTTATTGCCAGATAAAAGGACGCGGTATTGTACGGATCTGAGCACCTAATGCAAGCCTTTCTCACGCTTCAGGCTTCAGTAAATTAGAAATTTAATGGGAAGATACTTAACATTTTAAATTTAAGCAGGAATAACGCAGAGCTCACTAATAAAAAATCTGAACGAGGGGCGGTAAAAGTAAAAATCCAATCCTCGAATTAACTCATTCACTGTTTAGCATTCAGAGCTAAAAGTAACGTTATGAATCAATTTTACAAAATGAAAAAGGGCCGCAACGTATTACCGTTACAGCCCTCTATTTATATGGTGCGGATGGAGGGACTCGAACCCTCACAAGCTATGCTCACCACCCCCTCAAGATGGCGTGTCTACCAATTCCACCACATCCGCGTATAAAAACTTTTAGTTTGGAACGTCTGCTGCTTCGTTTTGTTCTGCTGCGATTGGCACATCGCTTGTTGACTCAGTTACTGTCGCTGGTACATCAGAATCGATTGCAGGTTCAACTACTGCAGGAACATCGATATTTTGCCAATCATCCAAACTTTTTTCTTTGTCTGCTGTTTGGCTACCTAAGATAAGGCTGATAACAAAAAACAAAGTGGCCAATATAGCCGTTGTGCGCGTTAAGAAATTTCCAGATCCGGTTGAACCGAATACCGTATTTGAGCCGCCACTACCGAATGAAGCGCCCATATCTGCGCCTTTACCTTGTTGGATTAAAACAAATCCAATCAACATGATGGCTACGATTACATACACAACGATTAAAATTTCGTAAAACATTTTTTGCCTCTATTGCTTTGCTGCTAAGCAAATACTTAAAAAATCTTCTGGATCTAAACTAGCACCGCCAATTAATCCACCATCTACGTCTTGCTGACTAAATAACTCTTTGGCATTACTGCCTTTGACACTACCGCCATATAAAATTCTAATTTTTTCGGCGATATCGCTGTTCTTTTTGGCTAGATGCTCACGTAAAAAATGATGAACTTCTTGCGCTTGTGCTGGACTGGCCGTTTTACCCGTACCTATTGCCCAAATTGGTTCATACGCTAAAACAAGCTTTGAAAATTCATTAACGCCGATTTCTTGCACAACTGCGTCAATTTGTTCTGCTAAAAAAGCAAAAAGATTGCCACTGTCTCTAATTTCTTCCGTTTCACCCACACACAAAATGGGCGTTAAATCAGCTTCTAGTGCTTTTTTAACTTTCGATGCAACAACATCATTTGTTTCAGCATGTCCGGCCCGTCTTTCTGAATGACCAAGAATGACGTACTGGCAACCACACTCTTTCAGCATGGATGCGGCGATCTCTCCAGTATGAGCACCACCATCAAACTGGCTCATATTTTGAGCCCCTAGTGCGTTCAGACCACCAAACATACCTAAATATGGAAAGGGCGGACAGATAACAACCTCAAGGTGTGCCAAATCAGCAGTCGCTAGACTATCTTCAAGTAGTTGGATTAACGGTTTGTTTCCGTTCATTTTCCAGTTACCAGCAACGATGGGTTTACGCGTTGAATTTTGCACTATCATTCCTTAGGCCGCTTATAAAAAAGCGCGCGAGATATTAACCAACAGAACCTAAATATACAAGCACCAAGCTTGATATTTAAGTTCTAAAACGCTTATTCGATTACTTTACGTACAGCATCGGCTATATATTCAGCCCATTGACTGGACGCACCTGCATCATGTGCTTCAACCATGACACGAATTAACGGCTCTGTACCACTTTTTCTGAGTAGAACTCGGCCTTTGTCTCCAAGATTTTTTTCAGCCTCGGCGGCAGCTTGTTGAACTAGTACATGTTCAAGAGGATCTTGACCGTCAGTAAATCTGATATTAAGCAACGTTTGCGGATATTTTTCCATTCCTCTTGCTAACTCGTTCAAGGTCATGTGTGCCCGTAACATTGCAGCCAATACTTGCAAACCAGCTATAATACCATCGCCTGTTGATGCAGCAGCCAAATTAAGAACATGCCCGGAACTCTCTCCACCAATAGACCATCCTTTTTGTTGCAGTAGTTCCATCACATATCTGTCACCCACTTTACTGCGTACAAACGGCACACCTAGCGTAGCCAGAGCTACTTCTAGGCCTAGGTTACTCATTACCGTCCCAACCACCCCGCCTTTTAATTGCCCTGATTTGAGCACATCACGGGCAATCATGTATACAATTTGATCACCGTCGAGCACGTTCCCTTTGTGATCTACCAACATTAAACGGTCACCATCACCATCTAAAGCAAAACCAAGATCCGCTTGATGCTCAAGTACACTTTCAGTGACAGCTTTCATTGAGGTCGCACCAACCTTCTTATTAATATTGAGTCCGTTTGGCTCAGTACCAATTTCGATAACTTCAGCGCCTAATTCACTCAACACATTTGGTGCAATGTGATACGTGGCACCATGGGCGCAATCAACCACTATTTTCAAGCCTTTTAGTGACAACTCAGAGGGAAAGTTACCCTTACAAAATTCTATGTAACGGCCTGCTGCATCATTGATTCGACTGGCTTTACCCAACTTATCAGAGGCTACGCATTCCATCGGTTTTTCCATTTGGGCTTCGATGGCTAACTCGATATCGTCGTCCAGCTTCATGCCATCTGCCGAAAAAAACTTAATACCGTTATCATAATATGGATTATGTGAAGCGCTGATCACGATGCCTGCTTCACATCTAAATGTTTTGGTTAGATACGCGATTGCTGGGGTAGGCATCGGACCTAATAAACCAATACTGATCCCTGCAGCAGATAAACCTGCTTCTAATGCTGATTCCAACATGTAACCAGAAATACGGGTATCCTTACCAATAAGTACTTTATTAGTGCCCTGCCCGGCCAATACCTTACCGGCAGCCCACCCTAACTTCATAACAAATTCAGGATTAATTAAACTTTCGCCTACTTTGCCCCGAATTCCATCAGTGCCAAAATACTTTCTATCGCTCATCACGATTATCCTTATAGGTGTTCATCGTTGTTAAGATTTTAATCGCATCGACTGTCTCTCGAACATCATGGACGCGAATTATTTGTGCCCCTTGCTGCACGGCTAACAATGCTCCGCTGATACTGCCCGCTAAACGCTCATGCACAGGTCTATTAATGACCTCACCGATCATGGTCTTTCTTGACAAACCAATCAGCATACCCGCGCCCAACTGCTTTAGCTTAGCTAAGTTGGCTAATAGCTGGTAGTTGTGCGCAAGTGTTTTACCAAAGCCAAAACCTGGATCTATCAATATATCTTGATGCGCAATACCCGCCTCTATACATTGACTTATCCTTTTTTGTAGAAAGTCAGTGACATCACTGACCACATTCTGGTAATTCGGAGACATTTGCATAGAGCGAGGTTGACCTTGCATATGCATTAAACAGACAGGAATTTGGGCGTGGGCAGCGGCCTTTAATGCCTCATCTTCTTGCAGGGCCCTTACATCGTTAATCAATCCAGCTCCTGCCTTTACCGCTGCTTTCATGACTTCAGCTTTGCTGGTATCAACAGAGACAACAGTATCAAAACGCTGCTTAAGCGCTTCAATAATAGGTACAACGCGGTCGAGCTCTTCTTGCACAGAAACAGGTTTAGCGCCAGGACGAGTAGACTCTCCCCCAACATCAATAAAACTAGCCCCTGATTCAATCATTCGCTGAGCTTGGCGTATCGCCTCATCGGCCAGAACAAAGGCACCACCGTCGGAAAAGGAGTCAGGTGTAACGTTGAGAATACCCATCACTTTGGGGCTAGATAAATCTACAAATTTATCGTTAAACTGCATCGATAATGTATGTCCATTGTCTAAATATTTTGAGTTTCAGTTAATAAAAAACGCTTTGAGGGTATACCCTCAAAGCGTTTAATTAATCCATTTAAAGCGATTAACTCGTTGCATCACCTGGCTTGCCAACTGGCGTTGATGGTTTATCTTGTTTCTTTTCACCATCCACTACAGTCGCACCACCTGTGGGCTTGTTACTGTCGTTTTTCTTTTCGTCCTTTACCCAATCAGCAGGAGGACGCACTTCACGTCGAGCCATTAAATCTTCAATCTGCAATGCATCAATCGTTTCGTATTTCATTAAGCAATCTTTCATCGCTTCCAAAACGTCTCGGTTTTCGGTGAGAATTTTTTCAGCACGTGCATAGTTGCGGTTGATGATGTCTTTCACTTCTTCATCAATGGCTAACGCTGTTTGGTTAGACATTCTTAATGATTTTGAAGAAGAACGGCCTAAGAATACTTCACCCTCTTCTTCCGCGTACAATAATGGACCCATTTTTTCAGACAAGCCCCATTGCGTCACCATTTTGCGAGCTAAATCACTTGCACGTTCAATATCATTTGATGCACCAGTGGTAACACCTTCATTGCCAAGTGTCATTGCTTCGGCGATTCGACCACCGAACAAACTTGAGATCATACTCTCCAAATGACGTTTGCTGTGGGAATACCTATCTTGCTCAGGTAAATACATGGTCACACCCAGCGCTCTGCCGCGAGGTATGATCGATACTTTATAAACAGGATCATGCTCAGGTACTAATTTGCCTACGATAGCGTGGCCCGCTTCATGATAAGCCGTATTAGTTTTCTCTTCCTCAGACATCACCATGTTTTTTCGCTCAGAGCCCATCATGATTTTATCTTTGGCTTTATCAAACTCTTCCATCGAGACAACACGCTTACCAGTACGAGCAGCAAATAGAGCAGCTTCGTTGACTAAGTTAGCTAAATCAGCCCCAGAGAAACCAGGAGTACCACGAGCGATGACGGCCGGTTCAACATTATCGCCACAAGGCACTTTACGGATATGCACTTTTAATATTTGCTCACGACCACGAATATCGGGCAAGCCAACGATTACTTGACGGTCAAAACGACCTGGACGCAGTAATGCAGGATCTAATACGTCTGGACGGTTAGTCGCTGCTATGACGATGATCCCTTCGTGACCTTCAAAACCATCCATCTCAACCAACATTTGATTCAATGTTTGCTCACGCTCGTCATGACCGCCGCCCAAACCGGCACCACGTTGACGACCAACCGCATCGATTTCGTCGATGAAAATGATACAAGGTGCAGACTTTTTAGCTTGTTCGAACATGTCACGAACACGAGATGCACCAACACCCACAAACATTTCAACGAAATCTGAACCAGAAATAGTAAAGAAAGGGACTTTTGCTTCACCAGCAATGGCTTTAGCCAACAAGGTTTTACCTGTTCCAGGAGGACCAACCATCAAAACACCTTTAGGGATCTTACCGCCAAGTTTTTGAAATTTACTTGGGTCGCGCAAGAAATCTACCAGTTCTGATACGTCTTCTTTGGCTTCGTCACAACCAGCTACATCAGCAAACGTTGTTTTTATTTGATCTTCACCCAGTAAGCGCGCTTTACTCTTACCAAAAGACATTGCACCACGGCCACCGCCGCCTTGCATTTGACGCATGAAGAATATCCACACCCCGATGAGTAAGATCATGGGGAACCAAGAAATAAAGATAGTCGTTAGGATTGATGATTCTTCAGGTGGCTTACCAAAAACCGCAACATTGTTTTCAACCAAGTCATCCATCAGTTTCATATCAAGATAAGGAATGTAGGTAACAAACTCTTCGCCGTTACGCTTTACACCACTTATTGCACCTGAATCTTTGTCAATGGTGGCACTGTTAATATTGCCAGACTTAACCTCACTTAAAAAACGTGTGTAATCTGTCTGTACCTTGCTAGTTTCATTGCCTGAAAAATTTTGGAATACAGACATCAGTACTACCGCAATTACCAGCCATAAAATTAAGTTCTTCGCCATATCGCTCAAGTTAATTAACCTCTATTGTTTCAATTCTGCTGAGTCTGAACACAGACCATCAGGTTACTATAATTTATAGCCCGTCGCTACCAGATAAACTTCTCGTGAGCGTGCTCTTGAAGACTCAGGCTTACGAGTTTTGACCACAGTAAACGCTTGTTTAACCGCTTTGAAATATTCATCAAAGCCTTCACCCATAAACACTTTTACGATAAAACTGCCGTTACGTTTCAATACTTGATGACACATGTCCAACGCAAGTTCGACCAAATACATTGACTTAGCTTGATCAGCTGCGTCGTTGCCACTCATATTGGGCGCCATGTCAGACATAAGGACATTTACGTTTTTACCGCCAATTTTGTTCAATAATTCGTTTAATACCGCTTCTTCTCTAAAATCACCTTGTAAAAACTCAACGCCAGCCAGTGAATCCATCGCCAAAATATCACAGGCGACAACAATACCGTCGTCCCCAACAAGGTTAGCGGCATACTGAGACCAACCGCCAGGCGCAGCACCTAAATCGACTACGGTCATACCCTCTCTGATCAAATTGTCTTTCTGATGAATTTCTTCAATCTTAAACACAGCTCTAGAGCGTAAACCTTGCTTTTTGGCTTGTTGTACGTATTTGTCTGCAAAATGTTCTTGCAGCCAACGACTACTGCTAGCCGATTGTTTTTTCTTTGTCATTGATTTGCGTTGATATTAGGAATAACCGAGTTATGGCGTTAGAATAGCGCTTTTCAACCATTCGTATTGAATAATTTTGTAAGAAATATTACACCATGACTTTATCAAATAAACAAAAGCAACATTTAAAAGGCTTAGCGCATTCGCTAAAACCTGTAGTGCAATTAGGACAACATGGCCTGACAGAAGGTGTGTTAGCCGAAATCGAAGGTGCCTTAGCTCATCACGAGTTAATAAAAGTTAAAGTACCAACAGATGACAGAGAAGAAAAAAAATTGATTATGGATACTATCGTTCGCGAAACCAAATCGATCAAACTTCAGGTGATTGGTCACATCTTGATTATTTATCGACAAAGCGATGATAGGAAAATTGAGTTACCTAAAAAGTAGTCTCATAAACTTACGACGCCAAAAGTTAAATTGGATACTGAGATAAATACCTCAGTATCCATTCGTTTTTAGTGGTGATGGCCACCGTCACCGTGAGCGTGACCATGTTCCAGTTCTTCTTCAGTTGCGGCTCGAACGTTTACGACTTCTAATTCAAATTGTAAGGTTTTGCCCGCCAGTGGATGGTTTGTATCGACGGTTGCCATAAACTTACCCACTTTAACGATCGTGACTTGTCTTTGGCCTTGATCGGTGTTAACAACCGCTGACATTCCAGCAGACCATTTCTTAGCACCTTGTAGGTGTTTAACCGAAACCCGTTGTTCACTATTTTCCAGTAATTCACCAAAGGTCTCACTGGCAGGTAATTCAACAGAAAGCTTATCTCCTGCCTGCTTGCCTTCTAAGCTTTTTTCAATGCCTGGCATCATGCCGTTATGACCATGTAAGTAGGCTACTGCTGCTTGCTCACCGTTACTTTCTACTTCCGTCCCATCAAGCTCTTTGATGACATAATTAAATTGAACAACACTGTCTTTGGTAATTTGCATGATTCTACACTTTGCGATTGAGTAAGGTTTTAAAACGCAGAATAGTAGCAGATCCGGCTTAAAAAGCAGTAAGCTGACGTAAGTAATTTCTTATTCAAACAGAATATATTTTTAATTGTCTACCCGACATATGCGTTTAAGCTGGCTGGCAGCTCGTATTAATCCTCGCCGCCACTGACAATATTGGCGATATTCAATAAATTGAGCACCGCAGTGTAATTAATCGAACCTTTGGGATAACGGCCTTTACTATTAAGTTGACCTGCTTCTTTATTCATTAACAATTCTAAGGCTTGTTCCACCGTTTCCACAGCATATATATGGAACTTACCGCTTTTTACCGCCGCGATAATTTCTTTATCTAACATCAAATTTATCTGATTTGATTTGGGAATAATCACGCCCTGCTTGCCACTTAACTCTCGGTGTTGGCAGAGCTTAAAAAAACCTTCAATTTTCTCATTTACACCGCCCACTGATTGCACCTGGCCGTATTGATTAATTGAACCTGTAATGGCTAAATCTTGCCGAGCAGGTATTTTGGTTAAGGCAGAAATTAAAGCAATCAGTTCAGCAAGCGAGGCGCTGTCGCCGTCGATATGGCCATAGGATTGTTCAATGGCAATATTAGCCGATAAGGTTAAGGGAAATAATTGCGCATACTTATGACCTAAATACCCCGTTAGTAAAAGAACCCCTTTTGAGTGAATTGGCTGACCAAGTTCAACTTCGCGTTCAATATCTACTACGCCACTTGAGCCAGCATAAACAGTAGAGGTGATACGAGCGGGGGTACCAAACATACAATCACCCACTTCTAATACGGTCAATCCATTGACTTTACCTACATCAACACCGTCGGTGGCAATCAGTATTTGCCCTTGTTTAATATCATCTAACACCGCTTCACTGACCCTGCCGGTACGATAGGTTTTCGCTGCCAGCGCAGATTCTATATGCGTCACATCTAGTTGGGTAACGCCAGCCTTGCGACAAAAATAAGCGGCTTCATGTAACAACTCAATGACTTCAGAAAAGCGGGCGGAAAGCCTATTCTGGTGCTCAGCCAAGCGAAGACTAAATTCAACTAAGCGATACATCGCTTTGGCAGATATATCACTCAGGCCTAATGTTGTAACTTGGTTGCGTACTCGACCAACAAAATCAAATAGATTTTTCTTTTCAAGGGGTATTTCATGGTCAAAATCGACCAATACCCTGAAGAGTTCGTAAAACTCATCATCGTATTCTTGCAAGGTGTAATACAAATCTCTTGAACCCAACAATACTACTTTAACGTTGATGGGTATTTGTTGTGGATTTAAGGTGATTGAATTAACCATTCCTGTATCATGTTGCGGTATATCCATTTTTAACATGCCTGATTTCAGCACCAGTTTTAAGGTTTCCCAAGCAAAGGGTTGTTCTATTAGCTTATCGACGTCTAACAATAAATAACCTCCGTTGGCCTTGTGCAACGCACCGGGGCGTATCATACGGTAGTTAGTGTAAACCGAACCTTGTACGTTGGTGTACTCAATACGCCCAAAGAGATTTTGATGTGACGGATTGGGCTCGTATATCAGTGGAGCGCCATCATTTATAGCATGAGACACCAAAATATTCGGTAGGTATTGCTCTTCCAGTACGGTGCGCCTATCAAAATCATCACTGCGCTCGTCGGACTTTTCGTCTTTTTTCTCCTCAGCAAGTAATTCAACAATGGTTTCTACCAAGTGCGGCTTTAGTTGGCGGAGGAATTTAAGAATGGCAAGATCAGCCGCATATTTATGTTCTAACTTTTTTAACAAGGGCTTTATTCCCTGCTCTGCTGTAGCGTTTTTTAAGGCTCTTAACTTTTCAGATGATGCACGCTTCCATTTTGGCAGCTCTATTAATGCTTCACTTAAACTGTCTTCTAATTCATCGATAAGTTTGTAAAAGTGAAGGCGTTGCTCTTCGCCCAACTCAGCAAAATCTTTGTCAGTCAGTATGTTGCCATCAACCACAGGTGAAAAAGTGATCACTCCACCTTCTTCGAATAAGCTCACACCTTTACGCTGAGCAAGTGATTCTACCTCATCTATGGCTTTGTCATAGCCTTGTTCAAATTCACGGGCAATAGCCGCTTTTTTGCGTTGATAACCTGGGTTATCAAATGCCGCCGGAAAAGTATCAAGCAATTCATCGAGTAAGGTATTGAGCTCTTTGTATAAGCGCTTACTTTCGCCAGCAGGGAGCCTTAGGGCAAAAGGTTCACGCTCATCTTCAAAATTATTGATATAACACCAATCGTCTGGGGTCTCGGTATTGGTAACGTACTTATCAATATATTCACGCACTAAGGTAAAGCGGCCTGTTGCTTGCTCCCCCATTACATATAGATTGTAACCTCTGGCATTAATGTCCAAACCAAAAGCAAGTGCATCGCGAGCCCGATCTTGTCCTATAAAAGTAGAGTTGAGCGCATTATTGTCTTTTAAGGCTTGATTGATAAGACGACGACTAGGTTTAGCCGACAACTGCTGCAAAGTTAACGCATGTTGGTTAAGCATAATGTCCATTTACTACAAAATTTTGCGTAGTGAAACGCGGATTAAAGGAGGTGTCAAACACAAAGCAAGCATTGTAACTCGATTTTTAAAACATTTAAAAAATACCTGCTTTAAAATAATGCAGAACAAAAACTGAAAACTAATTAATCTGCACAAAACCGCACAAAATTTGCGCAGTTAAACACGAATAACTGACTCATGACCAAAAACATCGAATTAAGCGCTCCTAAACCTGCTTAAGCTATTGTTTATGTTAGTAGCGCTAAGGTATTCTAACAGGCTAAATTTTCATTTTTATCAACGCCGCGGAAGTCTTTTTTAATGGCACAAAAACAATACCAACCTCAACAAATTGAAAAAGAGGTACAAGCATTCTGGGAAAGCAATAACACTTTTAAGGCTGTTGAACAGCCAGAAAAAGAAAAGTTTTATTGTTTATCTATGTTTCCATACCCAAGTGGTCGCTTGCACATGGGCCATGTGCGAAATTATACCATCGGTGATGTCATTAGCCGTTTTCAGCGCATGCAAGGTAAAAATGTATTGCAACCTATGGGTTGGGATGCCTTTGGTTTACCCGCTGAAAACGCCGCAGTAAACAACAATACCGCGCCTGCCAAATGGACCTATGCCAACATCGAATATATGAAAACCCAGCTCAAGTCTTTGGGCTTTGGTTATGATTGGGATAGAGAAGTCGCTACTTGCAAACCTGATTACTATCGTTGGGAACAGTGGTTTTTTACTCGCCTGTATGAAAAAGGCTTGGTTTATAAAAAAAATTCTACGGTAAATTGGGATCCCATCGACCAGACGGTTCTTGCTAACGAGCAAGTGATCGACGGTCGAGGCTGGCGCTCTGGTGCTCTAGTTGAACAAAAAGAAATTCCACAGTGGTTTATCAAAATCACTGATTACGCTGAAGAGCTGGTGAATGACCTTGAACAGCTAACTGAATGGCCTGACCAAGTACGTACCATGCAAAAAAATTGGATTGGTCGTTCCGAAGGTGTGGAAATTACTTTTGACTTAGTTAACGCCGTTGCCGGAGCCACCTCGTTTGATGTTTACACAACACGCCCAGATACCCTTTATGGTGTGACCTATGTGGCAGTAGCGGCCCAGCACCCTATCGCCCTCGAAGCAGCCAAAGACAACATTGAATTGGCGCATTTTATTGACGAGTGTAAAAACACCAAGGTTGCTGAGGCAGAATTAGCCACCATGGAGAAAAAAGGCTGCGCGACAGGTTACTACGCAATTCACCCTCTTACCGGTGAAAACGTGCCAATTTGGGTCGCAAACTTTGTGTTGATGGGATATGGCTCAGGTGCAGTGATGGCAGTTCCTGGTCATGATCAACGAGATTGGGAATTTGCGACTAAATACCATCTTACTATCAAACAAGTCATTACCTCACTCGAGACTGACACCATTATAGATTTAGGCAAAGCAGCCTTCACTGAAAAAGGCTTATTGGTTAATTCACAAGAATATGATGGACTCAACTCGGCTGAAGCTTTTGAACAGATTGCTACTAAGCTCTCAGAGTTAGGCAAAGGTAAAAAAACAGTTAACTATCGTTTACGTGATTGGGGGGTTTCAAGACAACGCTATTGGGGCACACCCATCCCAATGTTAAATCTTGAAGACGGCCAAGCGGTACCTGTACCTGCTGAGCAATTACCGGTTGTGCTGCCTGAAGATGTGCAAATGAATGGGGTTATCTCCCCTATTAAGGCCGATCCACAATGGGCGAAAACGCAATACCAAGGCCAAAACGCCTTACGAGAAACCGACACCTTTGACACCTTTATGGAATCATCTTGGTACTACGCTCGTTATGCGTGTGCTCAAAATGATCAAGCTATGTTAGATCCAAGTCAAGCCAACTATTGGTTACCTGTTGATCAATACGTGGGTGGTATTGAACATGCGATTTTACACTTATTGTATTCACGGTTTTTTCACAAATTATTACGTGATGAAGGACTGGTAGAATCAGACGAGCCGTTTAAACGCTTATTGTGTCAAGGCATGGTATTAGCTGATTCGTTTTATCGTGAGGACGAAACTGGCAAACAAGTCTGGTACTCACCTGCTGATGTGATCAGTGAAAAAGATGACAAAGGTCGTATTGTACGTTCAGTATTGGCCGCTGACGGTCAAGAAGTCAAACACGGCGGCATGACCAAAATGTCGAAGTCAAAAAATAATGGTATCGACCCTCAGCAAGTTATTGATGTTTATGGCGCGGACACCATTCGTGTATTTACTATGTTTGCCGCACCACCGGAACAAACCCTCGAATGGATTGATTCTGGGGTTGATGGCTCACATCGTTTTGTTAAGCGTCTATGGAACCTAACACAAGAGCATCTTGAATTAGGTGAGGTAGCCACTTTAAATGTAGCGTTACTCACAGCAGAACAAAAAAATCTGCGCCGCTTAGTGCATAAAACCATTGAGAAAGTGACCGATGACGTAGGCCGTCGTCAAACCTTTAACACCGCAGTGGCTGCAATTATGGAATTGCTCAATCATTTGCAAAAGGCGCCACAGGTTGAAGCCCAAGATAAAGCGGTAGTACGTGAAGGTATCAATGCCATCGTATTGTTACTTGCCCCTATCGCCCCACATATTTGTCATGTTTTGTACAAAGAGCTTGGGTTCGATGGCGAAATTGAGACAGCAGCTTGGCCAGTAGTTGATGCCGCTGCCTTAGTTGAAGACGAAAAATTGGTGGTTGTGCAAGTTAACGGTAAAGTAAGAGCTAAAATTACCATTGCCGCCGATGCGACGCCGGAACAAGTGGAGGCTTTGGGTTTACAAGAACACAATGTGGTTCCTTTTGTTGAAGGTAAGACGATACGTAAAGTGATCTATATACCTGGCAAATTACTTAACATCGTCGCAAATTAAATAAAGGTAAATATTCGGTGCTAGTTACGCTTTTTAAAGGTTTTATCGCCGGGGGATTGTTAATTGCCCTGACCGGTTGTGGCTTCAGCCTGCGCGGAGCGTTCCATTTGCCCGCAGAGATCCAGACTGTGCAGTTAAGCTCAGTGGCGCACAATGCGTCGCTCGAGCGCGCCTTGGCCAAACGATTAAAGCCCTATTGGTTGCAGATGGTAGATAATAGTGGTGCGACTGCAGACTTAACTATCACCTTGTTGCCCGATGAATTAGATCGCCGTTTACTCTCGCTGTTTCAAACAGGTCAAGTTGCCGAATACGAGTTAGTCTATACCGTGAAATATCAGCTGCAATTTGCCCACAGTGAGATGCAAGCAATTGAGTTTACGGTTACCCGCGAATATCAGGATGATCCTGACGCAGTATTGGCTAAATCTCGAGAATTAGATCTGGTTTTAGGCGAAATGCGTCAACAAGCAGCCGATCGCATTATTCGCCAAATATCGACCAGTTACCCACACCGCAACGCTAACTCGCCGTTGTAATGCAAGTTTATCCCAACCGATTAAAAGCGGCTTTAGCGCAGCGTTTAACGCCATTTTATATGGTGTTTGGTGATGAACCCCAGCAAAAAATGGAAACGCTACAAGCCATTCGTGAAGTGGCGTTACGACAAGGCTTTGATGAGCGACAATCGCTTACGGTTGATAGCCAATTTAATTGGAATAACTTAGTTGAAGCCACACAGACCCTGTCCCTGTTTTCGAGTAAGCAATTTATTGAGCTTGAATTGCCCACAGGCAAACCCGGTACTGAAGGCAGTAAAATACTCAGCATGCTTGCCACGCAAAGTAGTGACGATTTACTCGTTGTGATCCATGGCGCTAAAATTGGTAAGGATGTGCAATCGAGTAAGTGGTTTAAGCTATTAGATAAAAATGGGGTATATGTCCCCTGTTACCCACTTGAAGGTAACTCGCTGCAGCAATGGCTAAGCCAGCAGATGCATACAGAAGGCTTGCAGGCGTCAAAAGAAATATGTCAGTTATTGGCAGACTATTGTGAGGGAAACCTACTCGCTGCTAAACAAGAGGTGCAAAAACTCGCTTTGTTGTATCCCGCCGGTAATCCTTCCTTAGAACAAGTCGAACAAGCCGTGGTGGATCAAAGTCGCTTTACCGTGTTTCATCTAATTGATGTATTGTTAGCGGGCGATGCTCAAAAAGCCTTAAAAATGCTCTATCGACTGGAAAGTGAAGGCATCGAGCCTACGATTATTTTGTGGGCTCTGACTCGTGAATGGCAAACCATACAAGCCTTGTTGTTTGCTCAACAAACTGGCCAAGCATTAAATTGGAATCAACATCGTATATGGGGTAATCGTCAGGCCTTGTACTTATCAGCACTTCAACGTCTAGATTTAGCGCAAATGCACGCCTTACAGAAAAAACTGACTACCCTTGATTTTGCCATCAAGCAGTCGCAAATTTTGAGGCCTTACGTCGAACTGTGCCATTTATGCCTGATGTTTATTCCGTTTAATCTTGAGGCCTTTCCTCTTGATTATGGATTGAGTGATTGATGTCACTCGCTCCCGCTATTGGTTTATTTGGCGGTACGTTTGACCCCATTCATAACGGCCATATAGAGCCTGTTATGGCGGCGGCCAAGCAGGTCAATTTGCAAACAGTTGCTCTAATGCCAAACTACTTACCAGCCCATAAAGCGCAAGCCATGAGCAGCAGCGCCCAGCGCCTAGACATGATAAAACGGGTGTGTGATACCTACCCTTTATTTTATCCAGAGCCTTGGGAAATAGAACAAGCTCGTGTCACTTATAGCGTTGACACTCTAAGCGCATTTAGAGACCGCCATCCTAATTCCCCTATCTGTTTTTTTATCGGCACAGATTCACTTAATTCATTACCAACGTGGCATCGCTGGGAAACGCTATTGAACTTATGCCACTTTATTGTGTGTAAACGAAGCAGTGAGACAACAAAAAAACCGACAACTGAGCAGCAGAAAATTGTCGCTGATTTATTACGCAAACATCAAACGACTGAGCATGCTTCACTGCATCGAACATTGGCTGGCCACATTTACTTAGCCGATACGCCAGAAGTGAACGTATCCTCTACCAAAATAAGAGCCTTAATCGCCCAAGGATACCGTCCTCACGAAATGCTGCCTGAGTCGATTTTACAGTACATCGAATACACTAAGTTATATCAGCCTAAGAGCAATATCTGATAAACTACCCACTTAACTTAAATTTGTAAGGAATATCTTTGGACCATCAACAATTAAAAGCATTTGTCATCGAGAAAATAGAAGACCTGAAAGGTCGAGACATAGTTGATCTTGATGTCGCAGAAAAATCATCGGTCACTGAAACTATGGTAGTGTGCTCAGGTAACTCTAAACGTCATGTTGTTTCTATCGCCGAAAATATTATCGTTGAAGCAAAATTGGCCGGAAACCCTCCACTAGGTATTGAAGGTCGTGATACCGGTGATTGGGTGTTGGTTGATTTAGGGGATGTCATTGTGCATGTTATGCAGGACGAGGCCCGTGATTTTTATCAATTAGAAAAACTCTGGGGTTAAAAAACCTTGGTGAATATTTTCGTTAGTCTGCAGTCGTAATGCGAATTCAGCTTATTGCCGTTGGTCAAAAAATGCCTGCTTGGGTAGAACAAGGGTTTCAGGAATATCTGCGACGTTTTCCCAGTGATATGCCACTTGGACTAACAGAAATACCAGCAGGAAAACGAGGCAAAAATGCAGATATTAAACGCATTTTGCAAAAAGAAGGCGAACTGACCTTAGCCGCTATCCCTAAAGGCAACCGGATTGTCACATTGGAAGTCAATGGTGCAAGTTGGGACACCCCTAAACTGGCCAGCCAGATGGAAAAGTGGCAAATGGACGGGCGGGACGTTAGTCTTCTTATCGGAGGTCCAGAGGGGCTTGCACCAGAATGTATTCAAGCCGCGGAACAAAAGTGGTCATTGTCGAGTCTGACCTTACCTCACCCACTTGTTCGAATTGTAGTGGCAGAGAGTTTATATCGAGCTTGGTCAATCAATAATAATCATCCCTATCATAGAGAATAGTTTTGCCTACACCGCGTATTATCATTAAAGACCATACGGCTGAGGCCAACTTATTTGCCAGACGCAGCGTGATCGCCATTTTGGTTATTTTTGTCATGATCGCAATCGTTTTGACTAATCTACATTACCTGCAGGTCACCCGATTTGAAGACTACCAAACCCGGTCAAATGGTAATCGCATCAAGGTGCTGCCTGTCGCCCCTAATAGGGGCTTAATCTACGATCGCAACGGCATTCTCTTGGCCGAAAATTTACCCGTATATAGCATTGAAGTGATTCCAGAAGAAATCACTAATTTAGACGCAACCCTGGCTGAATTGCAGCAGCTTCTGGCACTAGAAGATGACGAAATAGCAGATTTTAAACAGGATTTGAAACGCCAACGTCGTTTCAAACCCGTCACATTGCGAAATCGATTATCACCAGAAGAAGTCGCGTTGTTTTCTGCCCATCAACATAAGTATCCCGGTGTATCAGTCGAAGCTCGGTTAGCCCGTCACTATCCCTTTGGTGAAGCCCTAACCCATGCTCTGGGCTATGTAGCTAAAATTAACAAAGCTGATTTACAAAAATTATCTGAAGCAGGACAAGAAGCCAACTATGCAGCGACTTACGATATCGGCAAGTTGGGCATAGAAAAATACCATGAAGAACTCTTACATGGTCAAGTGGGTTATCAAGAAGTTGAAGTAAACAGTAAGGGCCGAATTATTAGGACCTTAGATTTTGAACCGCCTATTCCAGGCAAAGATCTAGTGCTGAATATTGATATAAATTTGCAGCTAGAAGCCATGCGCGTGTTTGCAGGTGAACGAGGCTCCGTTGTTGCCATCGATCCTCGTGATGGAGGCGTGCTAGCCCTTTACAGTAGCCCAAGCTACGACCCCAATTTATTTGTCCACGGAATAAGCAGCAAAGAATATAAAAAGCTCCTTTCTTCGAAAGACCGTCCTCTTATCAACCGTGCCACACAAGGTCAATATCCACCGGCCTCTACGGTAAAACCGATGCTTGGTTTACTCGGTTTAGAGGAGAAACTCATCACACCTGATTACAAAATCCACGATTTGGGTCGTTACAAATTAAACAACGTTGAGCGAATATGGCGTGACCACAATAAGTGGGGGCATGGTTGGGTGAATATCACAAAGGCGATTGAAGTTTCCTGTGATACCTATTTTTACGACTTAGCCTACCGCTTAGGAATTGATCGCATCAGTGAAAGTATGAATGAATTCGGTTTTGGTGATTATACCGGCGTTGATCTACACGAAGAATCTGATGGACTGATGCCAAGTAGAGGTATCGTTAAAGCCATGTTTAACCGCCCCTGGTACATAGGCGATACCATTAATGTCGGTATCGGGCAAAGTTATTGGACCGCCACGCCTATTCAGTTAACTCAGGCAATTACTGACCTAGCAAATAGAGGCCGCAGACTGATACCACAAATATTGCGAGGCAACATGGTGGATAACCAACTTGAGCTAGAGCCGCTTAAGGAACGCCGCCCCATAGAAGTAAAAAACAAACAAAATTGGGATGTTATTCTAGATGCGATGTACGGCACGGTAAATCGCGCAGGCAGTGCATTTAAGGCATTTGCAAATACTCCTTATACCTCAGCCGGTAAAACCGGAACTGCACAATTAGTTACCATAGGCCAAAACGAAAAATACGATGCCAGTAAGTTATCGGAAGAGAACCGCGACAATGCTATGTATGTGGGCTATGCCCCCTATGATAAACCGCAAATTGTGATGACCATAGTGCTTGAAAACGCAGGACACGGCGGAGCACAGGCTGCGCCTATAGCCCGCGCTATGATGGATTATTATTTCAAAGATCAAGTTTTCCCTGAACATACTGTCATTGATTATCCACCTGTTACTAAGGTTTCTGAGCAATCATCTACAGCAACAAGAGCGGCGGATTAATCAGTGTTACGAACTAAATTTACCACGAATAACGACAGTTTTTTAAGACGCATTCATTGTGATGGACCGCTGCTCTTAGGTCTTTTTGTACTGATGTCTGTGGGGCTGGTGACAATATATTCTGCCGGTGGCCAAGATATTGATCTTATTCAGCGCCAAGTTACTCGACTAGGCCTCGCCTTAGCAGTCATGTTAGCTATTGCTCAAGTTCCCATTGCCGCCTTTCGTAAATTATCGCTGTATTTTTATCTCGTTGGCGTACTGATGTTAGTCGGTGTTCTTGTGTTTGGTGTAGTGGGTAAAGGGGCGCAACGTTGGCTTGATTTAGGTGTGTTTCGTTTTCAGCCTTCTGAAATCTTGAAACTCGCGGTACCGATGATGATTGCTTGGTACATTAGTCGTTTCAATCTACCACCTAAAATGATTCACGTTCTTGGTGGTTTTGTGCTGGTTGGCATACCCACCCTGCTGATTGCCAAACAGCCCGATTTGGGTACCGCTTTGTTGATTGCTAGCTCAGGTATTTTTGGCTTATTTTTGGCTGGCATGAGTTGGCGTTTCATTAGCGGCGTAGTGGTGTGCGCATCCGCGTTTACCCCCATCATGTGGATATTTCTGATGAAGGAATATCAAAAGCAACGGGTACTTACCTTCCTCAACCCCGAAACTGATCCGCTGGGCTCCGGCTATCATATCATTCAATCGCAAATTGCTATTGGCTCGGGTGGACTCGACGGCAAAGGGTGGTTACATGGCACGCAATCCCAATTAGAGTTTTTACCAGAACGTCATACCGATTTTATCTTTGCCGTTTTCAGTGAAGAGTTCGGTTTTTGGGGCGTGGTAGGCCTGTTGGTAATCTATGCATTTATTGTGGTGCGCGGGATGATTATCGCAGTAAACGCCCAAGATGCTTACAGCAAAATATTAGCCGGGAGTATCACGCTGACGTTTTTTGTTTATGTGTTCGTTAATATGGGCATGGTTTCGGGCATTTTACCGGTTGTTGGCGTCCCGCTCCCCCTAGTGAGTTATGGCGGCACGTCAATGGTGACTCTGCTGGCGGGTTTCGGCATATTGATGTCTATCAGTACCCAAAAACGTTTACTTTCTCGTTAATTTCAATGCCTTGTCAAAGGAGCTTTAATGGTGTCGATGGTTCAAATATTAATTGAAAATTGCAATGTTCAGCGCTCCTCATGCACTCGGGTATTACGAAGCACCTATGCATTATTTAGTTTGCTGTTTATAGCAAGCTTTGTCAGTAATTGTGCAATAGCCTCAAGTCAAAGTGCGGACAAACAGGCTGCTTTTATTGAAAAAATGGTTAGCAAACATCAATTTAATGAACACTATCTCACCGAATTATTTAGCCAGGCGACACCAAATCAAGCCATATTAGAGTCGATTGCAAAACCATGGGAGGCGAAGCCATGGTTTAAGTACTACCCCATATTTTTAACCGAAAAACGCCTTAATAAAGGGCTCGAATTTTGGCAGCAATACCAAACTGAACTGGCTGAAGTAGAAAAACAAACGGGCGTGCCTGCCCAAATTATTGTATCCATTATTGGCGTTGAAACGTTTTATGGCAGCTACTTAGGTAAATATACGGTTTTTGATGCGTTGCAAACGCTGGCGTTTAACTATCCACCTCGCTCCACGTTTTTTACCAGTGAATTGGAACATTTGTTTTTACTCGCCCGTGAAGAGCAATTCGATATCACCTCACTCATGGGCTCTTACGCAGGGGCCATGGGCTGGGGGCAATTTATTCCCTCAAGTTATAGAGCCTATGCCGTTGATTTTGATAAAGATGGTCAAAGAGATTTATTGAATAATCCTCTTGATGCCATCGCCAGTATTGCCAATTATTTCAAACGTCATGGCTGGCAAGCGGGAAAACCCATCGCGTATCCGGCAAGCGTAAAAGGAAGTCAATATAACTCCCTTTTAAGCAAAAGCTTAAAATTAAAGCATACATGGCAGCAGGTACAAGATGCTGGGGTAGGATTAAGCACAGAATCAAGCCCAGAGTTCCCTGCGGATACCAGCGTAAAACTCATTGAATTTGAACTAGAGCAAGGTAAGGAGTACTGGCTTGTTTTTGGCAATTTTTATAGTATTACTCGGTATAATCATAGCCCGCTTTATGCCATGGTAGTGTATCAATTAAGTGAACAGCTATTAGCGGCAAAACATCCAAATACCAAGGACAACGCTGTTAATTAATATGCGATCGAGCTTCCGCCACTGTGTCTATTGTCTGATCTTAATTACTATGGTGATGGGGTGTGCGCAACAGCCAAGCCGTTATCAACTAAAGCATGACTCAGCGCCCCATGCATTGCCTGATACGGTTCATATGCATGATGCTGAACCCAAATATGAACCCTACGCCCCAGCTAATCAACGTCCTTATACAATTCGTGGAGTGCATTATACGCCCCTACCAACTGGCAAGGGCTACAGTGCAGAAGGTTTAGCGTCGTGGTATGGGCAAAAATTCCATGGTCATTTAACCTCTAATGGTGAAATTTACGATATGTTTACCATGACCGCGGCCCATAAAACCTTACCGCTGCCTTCTTTTGCTCGTGTTACTAATTTAGCTAATGGTAATCAAGCCGTCGTTAGAATAAATGATAGGGGCCCGTTTCACTCCGAAAGGTTAATTGACCTTTCATATGCGGCTGCGTTAAAGCTAGGCATGCTAAGCAACGGAGTCGCAAAAGTAAAACTAGACGTGATACATATTGATGAACTTGGCCACATGACTATTGGAAATAGTCCAACCATTGCCCCGATAGCGCCCCCCCTTGCTACCTCGCCGGTAAAAAACACCACTAATTCACCTCAGATGGTCTATCTTCAAGTCGCCGCTTTACAAGACAAAAGCAAAATAGAGATGATAGGCAATGCATTAACCAACTTATATCAAATACCTTACCGGGTTCCTTTTGACGGTAGTATTTATCGTTTACAATTAGGACCTTTAACCGATGAACGAGCCATCGAACATTTACTAAACGAACTTAAATCCAATGGCTACTCCGGCGCCTACAAAGTATACCAACCTTGATATAAACCTAATAAAAATAAACTTTTAAGACATTATTTGGTCGTAATTTGTGGTTTGCAAATTCTTACAAATTGCCTGAATTTATTGTTCCATGAGCAGTTTTTTGAGTGCAAAAGTGCTATATTAGTGGCCGAATTTAAAGAGCTATAAACATACCTTAGCTCTCTGTCTCCTAACTCAAATCATAAAACGGTTGATTAATGCGAAAACTCTATTCTTTCAGTGCTGTTATTTTCAGCAGTCTTAGCCTTGTATTTATTAGTAGCGCCTCATTGGCTGCAGTTGTTATTCCCCCTGCTCCATCGGTTGCGGCAAAAGGATTTATTCTGCTTGATTATCAAACAGGTAAGGTCATCGCAGAACAAAATGCCGATATTTTATTACCTCCTGCCAGTTTAACTAAAATGATGACCAGTTATGTTATCGGCAAAGAAATTGTGAATGGCAACATTCAAGAGAATGACATGGTCACTATTTCTGAAAATGCGTGGGCTAAGAACTTTCCAGATTCATCGGTTATGTTTATTGAAGTTGGCAAACAAATATCAGTGGGTGATCTTAACCGCGGCATTATCGTGCAATCTGGTAACGATGCCTGTGTTGCAATGGCAGAACACATTGCCGGTAGCGAAGATGCCTTTGCTAGCATGATGAATATGCATGCAGAAAAGCTGGGTATGTCTTCAACGCACTTTATTAACAGTCACGGTTTACATGATGCTGATCACTATACTACCCCCAGAGATATGGCGACCTTGGCTAAAGCACTGATTCGCGATGTACCAAATGAATACGCGATTTACAGTGAAAAAGAATTTACCTTCAATGGCATAAAACAATACAACCGTAACGGTTTGTTGTGGGATAAAAGCTTAAACGTTGATGGCATTAAAACGGGGCACACTTCTGATGCAGGTTACAGTTTGGTGACCTCAGCAACCCAAGATGGAATGCGTTTAATTTCTGTGGTAATGGGTACTGAAAGCGACCGAGCCCGTAAAGAAGAAAACAAAAAGCTACTTAAATACGGGTTTAGGTTTTTTGAAACGATTACCCCTTATAAAGCAGGCAGTAGCTTTGTAACGCAGCGTATATTTATGGGTGACAAGGAAACGGTCGATCTTGGTATTTTACAAGATACCCCCATTACCATCCCCCGTGGACAAAGTAAGAAGTTAGAAGCGAATTTTAAATTAGATAAAAACCTGCAAGCCCCTTTAGCCAAAGGCGAAGTGGTAGGTACCTTATATTTGCAAATAGAAGGCGAAGATATTGCTGAGTATCCATTGGTTACTTTGCAAGAAGTCAATGAAGGTGGATTTTTTGATCGCATGGTCGATTTCGTAAAATTGAAACTTGGGTTTGACAGTTAAACTTCTATTCAACTGAGATTGAGAGCGTAATGGATACTAATTTTGACAAACTGTTAGATTTTCCTTGTCAACAAACATTTAAAATCATGGGTGTGGCACACGAGCGTCTGCCTGATGATGTTGTTAGTTGTTTACAGGTGCATGCTCCGGGTGATTACACCCCAAAGGTCAAACCAAGCTCAAAAGGCAACTATCACTCTATTTCCTTAAGTGTGACAGTCGTCAGCAAAGAGCATATGGAAACCCTTTACGTCGAACTGGCCAAATTAGAATTAGTTCGAGTTGTTCTGTAACAAGCTAAAGAGTGAGTTATGTCACATCAGCACCATGTCATTATTAGGCAGCTTGGCCAACAGGCCTACTTGCCTATTTGGCAAGCCATGCAAGACTTTACCGATAAGCGCGATGAGCATACACCTGATGAATTATGGTTAGTCGAACACGAGCCAGTTTTTACTCAAGGTCAAGCAGGTAAAGAAGAGCATTTACTTGCGCCCGGCACCATTCCTGTGGTTAAAGTCGATCGTGGCGGTCAAGTCACTTATCATGGTCCTGGCCAACAAATGTTGTATGTACTGCTCAATTTAAAACGTAATAGACTCGGAGTAAGAACTTTAGTGACGGCGCTCGAAGAGTGCATAGTCAATACCCTTAAAAAATATCAGATTGACGCTTATCCGAAAGCGGACGCCCCAGGTGTGTATGTTGAAGGTAAAAAAGTGTGCTCTATTGGCTTAAGAATACGCAAAGGGTGTTCGTTCCATGGTTTAGCATTGAACGTTAATATGGATCTAAGTCCGTTTTTACGTATTAATCCCTGTGGTTACGCAGGCTTAGAAATGGTAAATTGCGAACAACTTGGTGGCCCAGCGAATATCGATGAGGCAGGCATTAAAATAGTTAAATCATTATGTGAGTTAATTGGTATATCACCACAAGATTCATCCACATTAATTGAATACAGAGAAGGTTTTGATGAGTAAGGTGCAGGTACAAGGGCGTGTTCAAGCGGGTGTAAAACTGCGTGATGATGAGAAAGTAAAGCATATTCCCATTACCATTTTACCAACTGAAAAAACAGAAATGTTGCGTAAACCTAATTGGATTAAAATCAAATTACCCAGCAACACCAGTAATATTGATCACATCAAAAATACTCTACGCAAGAATAATTTACATTCAGTATGTGAAGAAGCAAGCTGCCCCAATTTGGCGGAATGTTTCAACCACGGTACGGCGACATTTATGATTTTAGGCGATATCTGCACCCGTCGTTGTCCCTTCTGTGACGTCGCTCACGGCAAACCGCTTCCCCCTAGCGCTGAAGAGCCAATTAAGCTTGCAAAAACCATCGCTGAAATGCGTTTAAAGTACGTGGTGATTACCTCTGTAGACCGTGATGACCTACGTGATGGTGGCGCCCAACATTTTGTTGATTGTATTAATGCCATTCGTGAACATAGCCCGACTACTAAAATCGAAGTTTTGGTGCCTGATTTTCGTGGTCGAATGGACCGTGCCCTCGAAATTTTTAAGAACGGCGTACCCGATGTGTTCAACCACAACCTAGAAACCATTCCACGTCTCTATTTAGAATGCCGCCCTGGTGCAAACTACCAATGGTCGCTGGATCTATTGAAAAAGTTCAAAGCCCAACATCCTGAGATCCCTACAAAGTCAGGTTTGATGATGGGCATGGGTGAAGACAAACACGAAATCGCCGAAGTGCTCAAAGACTTGCGCGCCCACAATGTAGAGATGCTAACGCTTGGCCAATATTTACAACCGAGTAAACACCACTACCCACTGAAGCGCTATGTTCACCCAGATGAATTTGACGAGTTAGGTGAAATTGCCAAAGAAATTGGTTTCACCCATGCAGCCTGTGGTCCTATGGTACGCTCCAGTTATCATGCAGATAAACAAGCAGCTGGTGAAGAAGTGAAATAAGCTTCGAGCTTCGAGCTTCGAGCTTCGAGCTTCGAGCTTCGATAAAAATAAAAAACAAAACTCGCCCTAAGGCGAGTTTTTTGTTTGAATAAGTAAAACATTATTCAGGCCTTTTATGAAAACCTTGCTATCCGTTTTGTTTCTCTTGCTTAGCCCTGTGGTATTAGCCATTGATGAATGGCGCACACCTGAAAATGACAATCTCATCTACATGCAACTTGATAGCGGCACGGTGGTTATCGAGCTCGCACCTTTTATGGCACCTAAACACGTTGAACAGTTTAAAGCACTAGTCAAAGAGGGTTTCTATGATGACTTGGATTTTTATCGAGTAATTGATGGTTTTGTCGCTCAGGGAGGAGATGTCAGTGAACAAAAATCCAGCCAACATAACCACACATTAAAAGCCGAATTTAGCCGCCCTGCTCCACAATACACAAGTTTTCTGCCCGTACAAAAGCCTGATTTCATGGCGCCTGAAACTGGGTTTCTAGCTGGTTTTGCTGCCGGACGTGATCCTGCCAGCAAACAAGAGTGGCTACTTCACTGCCCAGGCACTTTAGCGATGGCCAGAAGTAACGAAGCTAATTCAGCGAGCAGCGATTTTTACATTGTCATCGGCCAAGCCACCCGCCATTTAGATCGTAATATGAGCTCCTTTGGACGAGTCATTTACGGCATGCCTGCGATCCAAGCCTTGCAACGGGCCGATATCAATAATGCCAGTGGAGTAATCGACGAGCCCAGCAAACGCAGTAAAATAAAATGGATCAAATTAGCCAGTGATGTACCAGCCAATGCTCGTCTTAATGTTCAGGTGCAGAACGAAAAATCTGAGGCTGTCAGCCAACGTTTAGCCAGCGCGCGCACTCTAGATAGTGAGTTTTTTCACTTCAAAGGTAATGGCAATTTAGATGTTTGTTATTACCAGTTAAAATCTCGTTTACTTAGCCAATAAAGCCTCGTGTTAAGACAAATTAGCCTGCACTATGCACTTAATATCTATCTAGGATAAATACTCAAAATGAACTTGGACAAAGCGCAAAAACGCCTTACAAAACTGCACAAACGTGGCGATCATGGTTATCCACTGATTCAAATCCAGTATTTTGGTGCAAACACGTCTTTAGCAACAAAAGTAGAGATCAGCTTTACCCCCGAACAAGGCGCCCAAAGCTTTGCAGAATCCTTTACCACCACGACTGATATCCGCCTTGATGAAACGATACAAACTACCCTACTCAAAATTATTGACCGCGCAGAAGCAAAAACCGTGGTGCTTAGAGAGCAAGTACTGGTGTTGGCTAAATAACAAGGCAAAACATATCAGCCACACTGAGCTGCGCTCGCAGTGTAGATAAAGTGAATGGCTGCTAAGTGAGAATTGAGGAAAGCATGGTTAATATATCGGGCTAGGCTGGACAAAAAAAACAACTTTAAAATTATCTGATAATTTGAATATCAGTCAGCTGTCGACCCAAAGCGGACTAGATAATTTGACTACAGAACAGGAAAAATGAGTGATTCCATTTAATTTGGAGTCGAAGTTAGGCTTAAGCTGAAGGCAAAATTTACCAATTGCAGTCATTCACAGCACTTTTAGTAAGCGAGCCTAGTAAGCGGAAAATGGATCTTCGATTAAGCCCTCTGAAGATCCGTGTTTCTGGAAAACAGTCGTTAACAAATATTTTGAAGAGTTAAGCTACATTACGAGATAACGTCATTTCTCTGTTATCTAAGGCACCACTAACTCGGGTAAGAGCCAACGCAATGAGTACCACAACAGCACCAACCCAAGGTGTATTCATTAATCCAGACTGTTCGACAATGAGTCCTCCTCCCCAAGCTCCAAGTGCAATACCTACATTGAAAGCTGCGATGTTCAAACCTGAAGCAACATCGACGGCATCTGGGGTATGCTGCTCTGCTAATTTTACAACATAGACTTGTAAGCCTGGCACGTTACCAAAGGCAAAAGCGCCCCATACTAAAATGGTAATGATTGCGGCGATTGGATTGACAGCAGTAAAGTTAAATGTAAATAATATTACAGCAAGACCAGTAAAGATAATGGTGAGTGCCGTAATAGGCCCCATTTTATCAGCCATTTTCCCGCCCCAAATATTACCAACAGCAACCGAGACGCCGTAAACCAACATAACTAAGCCAATAACACTAGGAGCTAACCCTGTAATTTGATTAAGAATAGGCGCTAAATAAGTAAACGCGACAAACGTACCGCCATAACCGACAGCTGTTATGGCGTAAACTAATAGCAATCTTGGCTGGGTTAATACTTTTAGTTGGGCTGAAATTTTAGCGGGTTTAGCTTGTGCTAAGTTATTGGGAACTAGTATTGCACTGCCCAACATTGCAATTAAACCTAAAGCTGAAACGGTTAAAAATGTTGCTTCCCAGCCAAATTGTTGTCCTATATAAGTCCCGAGTGGCACGCCAGTTACCAAAGCAACCGTCAATCCTGTAAACATTATTGCTATGGCGCTAGCAGCTTTCTCTTTAGGTACTAAACCTGTTGCAATAGTAGAGCCGATTGAGAAAAAGACACCATGTGCTAGCCCCGTTAGGATTCGGGCTACAATAAGCGCTTCAAAACTTGGTGCTTGCCACGCCACTAGGTTACCAAAAACAAATAAGCCCATAACAAATAATAGAACGTGTTTTCTGTTCCATTTACCCGTTAACGCAGTAAGGACAGGGGCTCCAATTGCAACACCTAGTGCATACAAACTTACCAGTAAGCCTGCGGAAGGAATCGAAACATTTAGGTCTTGAGCCATGGTAGGGAGTAAACCTACGATAACAAATTCTGTCGTACCTATTGCAAAGGCACTGAGTGCTAATGCAAGTAATGCTAATGGCATAATCATCTCCAAGTATTTTTAAAAAGTGAATGGTAGAAAGTGATAGCAATAAAATTGAGCATCACTTTGTAGGCGCTATTATTAATCGCTATACTGTTGCGATAAATGGCATTATTAACAAATTACTTTTGCAATAAATGATAGGAATTTTTAATTGAAAACACGCTCAGATGATTTGGAACTTTTGCTTTGTGTTGTCGACTCCGGAGGATTTTCTGCGGCTGCCGACGTGTTAAACATTCAAGTCGCTCGTGTATCTAGAGCAGTAAGTAAAATAGAGCAGCAACTTGGTGTTAATATTTTAACCAGAACAACAAGACGCACAGAGCTCACAGACGAAGGCAGAAAATTTGTCAACTCGGTACGAACCGCTTTGCAGTCTATTCAAGTGGCAGAAGATGATATTATGACGCGAGGAGCATTACCTGCTGGTAAGTTACGGATAAATGCTGCTAGTCCTTTTATATTTCATCAGCTTGTTCCTTTGATCCAACCGTTTAAATTAGCCTATCCAGACATAGAGCTTGAACTTAGATCTAATGAAGCCTTTATTGATTTAATAGAAAATAGGACCGATGTTGCCATTCGCATTGGTAAGCTCGAAGATTCAACTTTGCAAGCAAGAGCACTCGGCAGAAGTCCTCTCTATGTTGTTGCGTCACCTGAGTATATTGCTAGACGAGGCATGGCTAAACACCCTCAAGACCTAAAAAATCATGACATTCTTGGATTTTCGGACATTAAATCACTAAATAAATGGCCTATTAAAGGAGGGGAGCTTGTAGTCCCTACTTTAACGGCAAGTAATGGCGAGACAATACGACAACTAGCCTTATCAGGAAATGGTATCGCCTGTTTATCAGGGTTTATGGTTACTGCAGATATTGCATCAGGCGCTTTGATAACATTATTAAACTCATATCGCTTACTCAATACAGATAGAGAAAAAATAAATGCCGTTTACTATAAATCCTCTCCTGTTGCTAAGCGGATATCTGCATTTCTAGACTTTATTAAACCCCTATTACAACTTGAATAGTTGAAAATAGCATACCAACTTTTGTTTAAATTAGAGCGTCAATTTTCTAAGTGTTTTTGCCGTTCAACCTGATAAGTAATGTAGTCCGCTATGGGTGTGAAGCCCTTGTGCATCTGCATTCGCTTATTTTGGTACAAAACTAAAGTTACGTTTTAAATTGCCGCTTCTAGCACATCAAAGCCAATTAGGCTGATTTCCAAGTAACATAAAATTTAAGTTAATGGCTGTTCTTCCTTTTAAAAAGAAAGATTCCGGCTAAAAACAACCGGAATGACGTGGGTTGGGTCATTTTAGCCAGTCAAACTGAGTTCTAGCACGAGTGTTTATCACTTGCTAGAACTTAGATTGCTCGCTGGTTAAATTTATTGGGTTTTGGGCTTAACGCGAATACTGCTGGGCGCGTTTACCCTTCAGAACTTTCTTCTTGGGGCCTATGTCTTGTGCTGGTTTATTGGTCTTTTTCACCCGCGCTGGTTTTGGTGCACTCGGTTTACTTGACTCTTCACTCGACTTGGCACGACGAGGTTTCCCTTTAGGGAGGGTGTCAGCTGATTTTTCAAAATCAATCAGGGTTTCACTCGCCCTGTTTGAGCGCCCAGATAAGACTTTACGAGAAATACTTTTTAGCAGCGAACCGCGGCTACTCACTTCAAAACCCGGTTTTACGATACGTTTAATATCCGTACCAATCAGTTTTTGAATACGTTCTAATGTTTGCTCTTCTTCGCGGCTAACAAATGAAATTGCATTACCGGCTGCTCCAGCTCGGCCTGTTCGACCAATTCGATGTACATAGTCTTCAGGTAGATACGGCAAGTTAAAGTTCACCACATAATCAAGGCCTTGAATATCAAGTCCTCGGGCAGCGACTTCAGTAGCAATCAATATTTGTAATTTTGCTGATTTAAAATCTGCAATGGCTCTGCGTCTCGAGCCTTGGCTTTTATCACCGTGGCAAACGGCAGCTTCAATTTTGCTTTTTTTCAAACCAGCAAGTAATGCATCGGCTTGTTCTTTAGTACTAGTAAAAACTAAAACTTGAAACCAATTTTTTTCGGCTAATAATTTTTCAAATAGCTCAATTTTGCGGCTTTCTTCGACGGGATAAATAGCATGCCTTACTGTATCAGCAGTGCTATTTACCTTGGTTACTCGAATTTGCTGATGGTCATGCAAAATTTTGTGTGATAACTCATTCACCGCCGGCGAAGTCGTCGCCGAAAACAAGAGGGTCTGTCGCTTTTCTGCAGTCAGCTGCATTAATTTAAGCACATCTGCAACAAAGCCCATATCTAACATGCGATCAGCTTCATCTAAAACAACAAATTCAACATTACCTAAGGCAACGTTACCCAAGGTAAGGTGCTCCATCAAACGTCCAGGTGTGCTGATTACGATGTCGACGCCCGCTTTTAATTTATTGGCTTGGCCGCCCATCTTTACTCCACCATACAGTGCCGTCACACTCACGGTAATAAATTGGGCATAACTCGCCACAGCATCAGCCAATTGCTCTGCTAATTCACGGGTTGGAGTCAAAATTAAAGCACGAGGACGACCCGCAACGGTATCTTTTGGCCTATCCAACATTTGCTGCAAAATAGGAATAGAAAAGGCTGCGGTTTTGCCCGTGCCTGTTTGAGCTGTTACTTGTAAATCTTTACCCCGACGGGCCGGCACAATAGCCTGCATTTGCACGGGTGTCATATTGCTGTAGCCGCACTCATCAAGGGCGCGTTGTAGCTCCGGGGCTAAATCTAAAGATGAAAATTGCATAAGGTTCCTCTGTAGAATTGCTACAGTCAAAAAAACGAGGGCGGAATATACAGCATTTTAGCTATAAAGGTGAGGATTGATTGTGCTTTTGTGCAAATTTTATGCAGCAGTAACGCTATTCTGATTTTATTGCTTTATTAAGTCTACATTTACATCTATTTCTAACTGCTACTAACAAGCCTGAAACAACAAGATTACCTGTGTTTGGCGCCCAAGACGAAGAATGGATAGTTTAAACATTTACCCAATAAAGCATCGACACTCTATGAACCAAAGAGAAATCACTAATGCTTAGTAGACAAACGCTTGTCCCAATTACCATTGTGACCAACGGCACACGCCTCTTCAGTGTCGAAAAACACGTTACGACGGACATCCTTGAGTAAGATACCCGCTTTTAACAATTGCTTTTGTACTAGTTTACGCAAATAGCCATCCTGCTTTTGTGCGCATGCTTGGCGTAACTGCTCTTCCGTAACAAAAACGCAGGTGACTGCCAAACTTTCAGGGAAGTTGCTAAAGTCAGCTCGATGAGTCAACCAAACAAAACCTTCGATGTGTCGTTTGGCCTCTTCACAGACCTTAGTGAGCGCCTTAACCACATTATCATCAAGCTTTTTGATAGTTGATTTCATCGAGCTCATATTACTTCCCGTAGGTGCACAAATAAGCGGTATCTCGTGTTACCTTTACTTGAAACTTAACATTAGCTTCAACGGTAAATACCTCATTATTACTAAAAGTTTGCCAAACAGAAGCACCAGGTAATAATACCGTTAAGGCACCACTTACCACTGTCATCGTTTCAAACTGACTCGTGCCAAACTCATATTCACCCGGCGCCATTACACCTACGGTAGCGGGCAAGGTAGCCGTTTGAAAGGCCATAGATGTGACATTGCCGTTGAAATATTCGTTAACTTTAAACATGTTGTTAATCCTATCAAAACTAAAAATGGCGGCTAATTTAACAGGTTTTAGCTGATAACTCGCCACCAAAATTGCCTATATTAGATAGATATAAACTAGCTCTTAGGTTTATCTAAAGGATCTCCATTTTCATCCTGTTGTTTTTTTACTTCTTGTTTTCGCTCGACCACGGCTTCGATAGTCTGCTGTGCTTTAGGATCGGGCAATAACATTTGTACCAATAAACCAATGGCAATCGCACCACTACGGCGTTTTTTAGCCCAGGACGTTAATTTAATACCTAGTAAAATAAAGATGACAAACATCATCCACGGCAATAGCCCTAACAAAATCATTAATAAATTGTGCATATTTTTCCTGCTTAACAAATTGAATAAAATAAAGGCCTCAGGCCAAGTAAACTTTATTGGGTGTTAAGAGAAATACTGCGGTTCCGAACTCTCGTTCGAGTATTGATGGGAATAAAAATAGATGGTTGTATTAAGCACAGCATTAAGCTGCTGTTTAATACTCAATTGATGTGAAAACCAGTTGTTAATGTTGTGCTGATATTGGTGTTTATCGTTATGGAGTAACTTTGTATAATTAAGGCTCTGCCAGAAAAGTCTACTCACTACATTTTGCATTGCTGCAGTTGCAAAGGAACCTGATAGTGAATTTTGACTCGTTGGTTGCCAATGGCTAGGGGCGAGTTTGGCTATAGGCAGCTCAGCAACACTAAGTTGTATGTGTGTAGGCGCGCGTTCTACTGGTGTTTGTGTTTGCTCTTGCGCCAATAACACCAAAGAGATAGAGGAAAATACCGCGACAAAAAATGCGATAAGGCAAAACTTAAATGTTTGTTTGAACATAACTTGCCTCCTCTCTACTGATTTACTCTACTATGGTTGCTTTTACTGTTTTTTCAATAGGATTAATGGGCACACTTAATACAAAAAATAGTAGTATTAACTTCATGGCTTTTTTATTCACTCAACAAGAATCTATTTATGCTTATCCAACAACATATAACCGACATCCCAACAGCCACAGGCACTATGCGCACTACTGTTTATCGCCCCCAACAAGCTGGGCAGTTTAATGCCATTATTTTTTATTCAGAGATTTTTCAACAAACAGGTCCCATAGCTCGCAGTGCAGCTATCCTTGCAGGCCACGGTTTTGTGGTCTTGGTACCTGAGATTTTTCATGAACTCAATCCCATTGGCACCGTCCTGGCGTATGATGATGCAGGAAAAGATAAAGGTAACGCAGACAAATTCGCTAAGCCTTTAGAACATCATGACAGTGATACTCAAGCCATGATTGACTATCTCGGTGCTCAATGCTTTTTTGCGAACAAAGTGTTTAGCATGGGGGTGTGTATTGGAGGCCACTTAGCGTTTAGAGCAGCATTGAATACCAGTATTAAAGGCGCATTTTGCCTCTACCCTACCGACATTCATTCCAATACTTTACCCTGTGCACCAAACAACGATAGTTTAAGTCGAAGTAAAGACATTCGCTGTCCTTTGGTACTTATATTTGGCAAACAAGATCCTCACGTGCCGCCTGAAGGAAGACACTTGATTTACCGCACATTAAGTGAAAGTAAGCAAGATTTTAGCTGGCACGAATTTAACGCTCAGCATGCCTTTATGCGTGATGAAGGAGAACGATATGACGCTGCCTTAGCTCTGCGCTGCTATAGTATGGCAGTGGATTTTTTTCAGCAAATGACCTAGCTTTCTAGGACTATACAATTATGACACCATCGTTCAAATCGCATCTAGTTTGCTTTTTGTTAGCAGCTAGCTTCGTTTCAACGGTACAAGCAAATCACGGTCAAGCAAGTAGTCCACAACAATCTTCTGCGCCTTATAGAAAGCAACTGGCACATCAATTTCGAATCCATGGTTTAAACCGATTTTCGGGCCCACAAAAAGAATTGCTCCGTGAATGGCTAAAAATGGGCGTGGGCTATACAAGAAATACCCTAGGCGTCTATCCAAGGCGTCTCGAACTGTATGTTTACCCTAGACCATCAAACCAACCCGTGCCATGGGCGCACACGCGAAGAGATGCCCAAGAGAGTATTCATTTTTATGTAGATACACGTTTCGATTTAACTGACTTTATAAATGATTGGACCATATACCATGAGCTTGCTCACCTTTCGATACCTTATGTGGGTGAAAGCTATGCCTGGTTTTCAGAAGGGTTCGCCAGTTATATGCAATATCAGATTATGGCGCAAAATAAAGTGCTTAAAGACAGTTTAAAGCAAGCCTATAACACTAAAATTGCGCCCCACTTAAGCCTTTTCGACGTCATTGACACACCTGCGAATGTGGCGAGTAAACTGATGGACAATAGAAACTTTCCTGCAGCGTATTGGGGCGGAGCTTACTTTTTTGTATTAGCTGAGCGTCAGTTGCGAGCTAAGCATCAATTAACCTTAGTTGAACTTATCGCCAAATATCAAACTGCGGGCAGATTGACAGATGACAGCGTGCATGCACTCGTCAGGTCTTGGGATGAATTAATCAACGACACGTTGTTTGTCGATTTATTAAATCGTTTCACACAAGATCCCGCTAGAGATATTTACCCAGCTCACTTTAATTAATACGAACTCGATATTTGTATAACGAACTGGGTGAGTCATACTCGGTAGAGCCTGTTGCTTGACGCCAACAATTAGTATATCGGCATCAAAACTACGTCTTAATTAGGCCAGTAAACTGATCGAAGTGATTGAAAACCCATTGAGCTAAATAGGCGTAATTGGGTACCTCGTTTGGCGCATAAAGCCCCGCAAACATATCCGCATTATTTGCAGCTTGAATGTCGTAGAGGTAATCACCAATATAGGCAACCTGCTGAACAGGCAATCCCCAGTTCTTCGCTATTTTTAATAAAGCGTAAGGATTAGGTTTCGGTGGCGCGTCCTCTCGCGTGATAACAGTATCAACAACAAGCTTATTATTTTTTAACTTGTGCAATGTGGCTTGCTTACTATTGCGGGTCACAATGGCGATAGGAATTTTTCTTTTTTTTAAGCTCGCTATTGCTTGCTCTGCACCGCTTATCCACATTGAGTCTTGGGCATCAGCCATTTCATGAGCGAGCACCACTTGATTCGCAACCTCTTGAGTCTGAGCGGGCAAGCCGGCAATAAAACTCAACACATCAAGATGCGAAGGACAGTGTATTTGTTCACGTATGGCTTTAAAATCGAGGCTGGATGTTAATAAAGTGCCATCTAAGTCAAAAATAATACCTTTAATTATGTCCAGTGGTTGGTGAAACATCAAAACGCTCTCTGCTAGTTATAATTAATAGCCTCTTACGTAAGTCATGGAATAAAAGACGCATGTAAACCAAGTAAGCCACGGAGTTGCTATTATTCACTGCTAATAAGATGAAATTGTTTTTGCCTACCGTGCAGGTATTCTACTTTCTCGCCATCAAAAAATGCCTCTTCTTCTAACATTATCCGAATTTCTTTTTGCCATTCAGGTATAAATGTCGCAGCGTTTAATTCGATAGAATACGCGGTGTTTGCATGTAATGGATAATCACCTTCACCTGGCACACCACCTTGTGAGTCCCACATACCAAGGGTCGTGCCAGCAGCATGACCATGAAAACCAATAGGATGAGTATAGATTGCGGGCTTGATTCCTTGCTCGATAGCTTGACGGCGAGACATTGCTAACACTTCGTTTCCAGTGCGCCCCTCTTTAAAGTTGGCAATAAAAATATCCTGTAATTTATTACCGTTGGCTAAGGCTTTTTTTAAGTATTCTGGTGCATCTTTTTCGCCCTTTTTTAGCACATAAGCATGTTGCTGCTGATCAGTATTTAAACGTAAGTACGTGATACCAAAATCGAGATGTAGTAAATCGCCTGGCATAATGGTTTGTAATTCAGGGCGTTTACTAAACGCTTGTAACTGATCAAACTTTTCATCAGAAGCACGCTGAATCGACACGGTTGGATGAAACCAGGTTTGCAGTTTCAACGCTGCGACCTTTTCACGTAACCACCAAACTACGTCCTCTGTGGTGGTCAGCCCCGGCGTAATTACGTCATTTGAGAAAGCTTGCGCCACAATATTGTGACTTAACTTAACGATACTCGGGTAGACCTCCATTTCTTTACTCGTACGTGTTTCTAACCATGCAACGGCCAAGGGCTGGGACGAGACAATTTGATTTTTAACGTCTTTGCCCATCGCATCCTTAAACTCTTCAAACTCTGTTGCGGTTAAACCATCGGCTAAGGCAGTTGTAGACGATTTATTTAGCGCAATTTTATATGGATTTTTTTGTTTGATTAATTCTACTAAGCTTTTCCATTGATTAGGCTGCTGCTCTTTGTCCCATGACTTTTGAAATAAAGTATCCACGTTATATCGCGCCACAGCTAAACGTTCGATAGGCTGATACTGACCCGATTCGTTTTTTCCTGGGTCAAATAAAACCAGAATGGTACGACGTCTGGCAGACAACCAATTGGCTGGCAACATAGTCTTAAGTACGGGGTCTTCGTTATACTCACGAGAAATTAAAATCCACATGTCAATTCCCTCACGGCGCATTAAATCAGGCAACAAGTGAGTTAATCGCTCATCTAGGGTTTCATCGATAAACTGCGCCTGTTCTCGCAGGTTAAGCATATCGCTAGTTGCAAAAGCTGCGCCTGTGAAAGCAACTAAAGTCACTAATAAAAACGCGTTCCAGGTTCTTTTCATTATGGTCATCCCGTATTAAATTTTTTACTGTTATCGAGCGTGAGTGCTGCCTTTAAAATGGGCTTAGCGTGACATCCATTCCGCGCTGAGCGTACAATATAATAAACGGCATAAGAATTCTTCAATATGAAAAAAACAATCTATGTGGCATACACTGGTGGCACCATTGGCATGCGCCCCTCAGCTCAAGGATACGTGCCAGCGGCAGGTTTTTTATCAGCAACGCTGGCGAAAATGCCTGAGTTTCACCGTGCAGAAATGCCATCTTTCACTATTCATGAATATGATGAACTTATCGACTCCTCAGATATGGATCCAACTGACTGGCAGCAGATTGCCGATGATATAGCGCAGAACTACCATTTATATGATGGTTTCATCATATTACATGGCACCGATACCATGGCTTATACTGCTTCAGCCCTATCATTTATGTTAGAGGATTTAGGTAAGCCGGTTATTGTAACGGGCTCACAAATACCTTTGGCAGAACTGCGCTCAGATGGACAAGTTAATTTACTTAACGCTCTGTACATTGCTGCTAACTTCCCTATTCCTGAAGTGACTTTATTTTTCAATAATCAATTATTTCGCGGAAACCGAAGTCGAAAAGTTGATGCGAATGGATTCAATGCCTTTGATTCACCCAATTTTCCAGCACTCCTTAAGGCAGGCATCAGTATTGATGTAGACGAACAACTTATAGGACTAAAACCTGAAAAGACCTTACGTGTCAGTCCAATGCGCTCTCAGCCTATTGGTGTTGTTACGCTTTACCCGGGTATCAGTGCTGATGTGTTGCGTAATACCCTACAACAACCAGTCAAAGCCTTAATATTATTAAGTTTCGGGGTCGGCAATGCCCCTAAAAATAAAGCGTTGCTTGATCAAATAAAAAACGCTGATACCCAAAAGATTATCGTTTTAAATTGCACGCAATGTATACGCGGCAAGGTTGATATGGGGGGCTATGCTAATGGACATGCTCTTAAAGAAATTGGCGTCGTGTCAGGTACCGATATGACACCAGAAGCGGCCTTAGCTAAGCTGCATTACTTATTAAGTAAGAATTTACCTATCAATGAGATTAAACGTTTATTAATTGAAAATTTGCGGGGGGAGTTATCAAAATAATGCTCAACAAAAAACAAGGGCGCTAAGGTGTTCGTTTATAGCCAAAACAACCCTTAGTTTATTTTTTAACGGCGGTTCTGCGAGTTATCTTTGCACTTAATTTCAGACATAAAAAAAGCAAACCGAAGTTTGCTTTTTTTGGCAATACTTTAATTTCGTTAAAAATTAAAGAACTACGATATTCTCTGCTTGAGGACCTTTTTGGCCTTGAGTTACAGTGAACTCAACTTTTTGACCTTCAGTCAAAGTTTTGAAGCCAGTTCCAGTTATAGCACGGAAATGAGCGAAAACGTCAGGACCATTCTCTTGTTGAATGAAACCGAAACCTTTAGACTCGTTGAACCATTTAACTGTACCAGTAGTAGTAGACATAATTTTTCCTATAAATAAAAAGTAATTTTGCCTCAAAATGAGGCGATTTTGGTGCTGAAGCGTGTTGCAATTACTTATGATCTACAAGACGAGGTACTGCTATGGAACATCGAAACAATGTGCATAAATATCAAACTTACTTTCAAGCCTGGCTAGTATAGCCCTCCTACCACAGAGGTCAACTACTATTATTAGGTAAACTGGTCTAACAAGGCTAATTTTCCCCAACTATCTACCATTATAATCAGTGAAAGACGAGTGAGATAAGGCTTTGCACGACAAGCGCAGAATACCTAAATAGTTATTTGATTTTAAAGATTTTTTTTACAAACGTACCTCAAAAAAATAGCCAACAAACGCTATTTTAAGGTGCAAACAAATGGCGCTAAAGCGCACCATCCATACGCTTGCGATTGATTGGTAGCAGACAAATCATAGCGAAAAATGCAGCAATAGCAGCCAATAAAAAAGTGAGCTCAGCTCCACTACCCTGATGCCAAAATTCACCTGCAGCATAACCTCCAACGGCGCCGCCAACTCCGAAAGCCAAGCTCATGTAAATTGCTTGTCCACGACTTTGAAATTTTTTGCCAAAATAATGATGAATAAAATAAATTGAGGCCGCATGAGCCATACCAAAGCTAAATGCATGTAACATCTGGCTAAATAACAACCAATAAAGGTGCTCAGCAAAAAACGCTAAAAGTCCCCATCTTACCGAGGTAAGTAACATACTTATGATTAATAAACGTTTAGCTCCAAATCGTTTAATTAGACCGCCAGCGATTACAAAGATCCCAACTTCGACCATAACCCCTGTTGCAATTAACCACCCTGTAGCTTGACCACTGTAGCCCAAGTCTTTCGCATACAATGCAAAAAAACTGTAATAAGGCCCAAAGCTCATTTGCAATAAAATGCCCGATAAGATGAAGCCAATAAAGGTGGGAGTTTTCAATAATGGCCACACAGTCTGTGTAAGCTTCTTTGCCTTTCCACTTGACTGAGGCTCTGTCAGTAAGAAAGTGCTTAGAAATAACGTTAATAAAATCAACAATGTGATATAGACAGGCGCTTCAGTAGAGTAGCGATCAATCATGGCCCCTGTGGCCACGGTTAAAAGAATGTAACCGATACTGCCCCATAGTCTAATCCGCCCATAACGATTCCCCTGCCCCTTTACACACGATAACGTGACCACTTCTATTTGCGGCAAAATGGCGGTTACAAACATCATCATCAAACCAATCGCAATGCTCAAAGCCCAAAAGCTCTCTGACCAAAGTACTAAACTAAAACAGCATAAACTGAGAAAGCAACCGAGTTGCAGCATCCTAAGATTTTTGCCAGATCTATCAGTAAATGACGACCATAGATGTGGTCCAACAATACGGGTAAGTGTTATCAAGGCAGACAGTTGACCAATTTCAACTGATGAAAAACCCCTAGAATCCAAAAACACCCCTAAGTAGGGAACGATTGCTCCTACGTGCCCAAAATAACAAAAGTAAGTAAAGGCAAGCAGAAATAGGTTTGTATGCGAAAAAGCGCGATGTGACAAAATCGATTGTGACAGGCTAAATAGCCTGTCCAGGAATAATAGGGGTTGTATTAATCACGTCAGCATTTTGTCCCCGATGACGTAGCAAATGATCCATGATCACTAACGCCATCATGGCTTCAGCGATAGGTACGGCGCGAATTCCTACACATGGATCATGACGCCCTTTGGTGATAACTTCAGCACTTTGCCCATGAATATCGATCGTTTCGCCAGGAACACTAATGCTAGATGTTGGCTTAAGTGCCATATGCACCACCAAATCTTGTCCACTTGAGATCCCACCAAGCACGCCACCTGAGCGATTTGATTTGAAACCTTGAGGTGACATAACATCGCGATGTTCACTGCCTTTTTGCTCAACTACAGCAAAACCATCGCCAATTTCTACCCCTTTAACCGCATTTATCCCCATCATGGCATGAGCTAAGTCAGCATCAAGACGGTCAAAAATAGGTTCACCTAAACCAACAGGCATATTGGTCGCAATAACTGAGATTTTAGCGCCTATTGAATCACCTTCTTTTTTAAGGGTACGCATGTATTCATCTAAAGCCTCAAGTTTGCTGGCATCAGGACAAAAGAAAGCATTAGTATTAGTTGTACCATGATCAACGGTGTCTATTTTTATGGGGCCAAGTTGAGATAAATAGCCCAGTACTTCAATTCCTAATTTCTCTTTCAGGTATTTTTTAGCCACGCCACCAGCAGCAACACGAATGGCAGTTTCGCGCGCAGACGAACGGCCACCGCCACGGTAATCTCGTAAACCATATTTTTGTTGGTAAGTATAATCAGCGTGTCCCGGTCTGAAAGTGTCTTTGATCTTTGAATAGTCGTTACTGCGTTGATCAGTATTTTTTATCAGTAAGCCAATGCTGGTGCCAGTTGTTTTTCCCTCAAACACACCAGATAAAATTTGCACCTCATCCTCTTCGCGTCTGGCTGTAGTGTACCGTGACGTACCTGGCTTTCGTCGATCTAAGTCAACTTGTAAGTCACTTTCGTTAATCTCTAAACCTGGAGGGCAACCATCTATGATCCCACCAATTGCAATCCCATGACTTTCGCCAAAGGTAGTAACTGTAAACAGTTTGCCGAAAGTATTACCCGCCATTATCTATTTCCTATTCTTTCACTTTAAATTTATATCTGGCCAATGCATCTTGACTGGCTTTACGACTTGTAAAATTTATTCATTGGTTTCAATGTTGCACTGAATGCCAATATTCCACTAAATCGGTTTTGTTAATAGCAAAAATACCACTGCCACCATTTTCAAATTCTACCCAAGTAAGGGGTAAATCAGGGTATTTAATTGGCATATGCACTTCACTATTTCCTACTTCCACAAATAACCAGCCACCCTCTGCTAAAAATTCAGGCGCTTGACGAAGTATATTGTCAACCAAGTCCAATCCATCTTCACCAGCAGCTAGTGCAAGTTCTGGCTCGTGATGATACTCGTCGGGTAAATCATCCATATCTTCTGCATCAACATAGGGAGGATTACAGACGATAAGATCGTAACTTTGACCTTTTAAAGCCGTCATCAAATCAGATTGAATTGGAAAGACTCTTTCAGCTAAACCGTGTTCATTAATGTTTATTTCGGCAACATCAAGTGCTTCAGAGCTAATATCTACCGCATCAACTTGCGAGTTTTCAAAGGCATAGGCCAAAGCGATTGCAATACAACCCCCACCAGTGCACAAATCTAAAATGGTGACGGGTTCATACGTTAACCAGGCATCAAACTTATTTTTTATCAACTCAGCAAAGGGAGAACGTGGAATTAAAACCCGTTCATCGACGAAGAAAGGCAGACCACAAAACCACGCTTGGTTGGTTAAATAGGCGGCCGGTATTCTTTCATTTACTCGTCGCAATATCATCGCAATTACGTTAATTTTTTCAACTGACGTTAGGCGACTATGAAACAATTGATCTCCTGTTTGGAGCGGCAAATTCTGTGGTAAATGTAAAAGCTGCAAAACCAAGCTGACTGCTTCATCCCAAGGATTATCTGTACCATGACCATAATAAAGGCCCGCTTCATTGAAGCGACTTACTGACCAGCGCACCACGTCAAGAATGGTGTCTAATTCACTGACGGTTTGTTCGATATTAATTTGATGATTCATTTTGTAATGTTTACTTGTTTAATGTTTGGATTGGCTTATGCCTATGTGTCAAACTGCGCTTTCACGAATTTCATTTTAGATAAATTGCCAATACATAATTTTGATGAAAGATAAAATACTAAAACAAAGTGCTTTATTACCCTCTGCTGACAAAGAGCTATTTAATCAGGAGTTTGGGGATATTGTACCTATAATTCAGGACAAAGTACCGCCTCAACGCCGTTCGGGCAAGAACATTTGGGAAGGTAAAAGAAAAAATACTGCTAACAGCAAACAAATAAAACAAGCCTCAGCCAGTTTTGTTTTTTCTGATGGTTTTGAAGCTTATTTTAATCCCGATGAAAAAATTAAGTATGTAAAACCAGGCTCCGATACTCAAGCAATTAAGCGTTTGGCAAGAGGTGACTACGCGCCAGAATACCTGCTTGACTTACACGGTTTAAAGCAAGAAGAGGCAAAATTAGAAATAGCGGCTCTTTTATTTACCGCGCAGAAGCAACAGGCTAATTGCGTCAATATTATGCACGGTATCGGTAAACACATCTTGAAAAAAAGTGTGCCCAACTGGTTAATACAGCATCCTAACGTACTGGCGTTTCATCAAGCACCAAAAGAATGGGGCGGTAAGTCTGCCTTACTAGTGCTTCTAGACGTTCCTTCTGAATTCGATAAAAACTAACTCTTTTTCCTCAATTTCTCGATTCCCCTCTCATAGATTGATAAAAACGCTATACCTTATTTACCACATTAAATACCTTGAGCTCCTGTGTAATTGCAGAACTGCAGCACCAAGCCACAAAAGTCATACTTGTCACGCTTGTCACAACAAAGCTTCAATGTTAGGATTCGGCTGTGATAAAAGAGGATAAACAGTGAAAAACACTAAATTTTTGACTACGGGCGAGATAGCTATCTATTGCGATGTAAATCTTCGCACCGTCATCCGTTGGATAGACAAAGGGAGTTTGAAAGGCTATAAATTACCTGGTGGTGGTAACAACAGGGTAAAAATGGAAGATTTTATTGATTTTTTACATAGCAACAATTTACCCATTCCTGATGAGTTAGCACCAAGCAAAACTAAGATACTTATTATTGATGACGAACCTGAAGTCGCCAAAGCAATAAAACGTGTAACCACGCGAGCAGGTTACGATGTAATAGTAGCCTGCGGTGGTTTTCAAGCAGGTACCATGCTGGCACTGCACAAGCCCGCTCTAATGACTCTTGATCTGAGTATGCCAGGATTAGATGGCTTTGATGTGATCCAATTTACAAAGCAAGAAAGCAGTATTGCGCATACCAAAATATTGGTCATCTCTGCTTTAAATCAAGAAAGTCTTGGTAAGGCCCTGCAAATGGGAGCTGATGCCGTGCTATCTAAGCCCTTTAGTCATGCAGAGCTGCTCGACAGTATCACGACACTTTTAGCTCACGAGGATTGATCACTGGGCAAGACACAGGGGACTAAAATGAAAACAATTTTTCTCGTTACCCAGTTATGGTTATGTACCTTGGCTTATGCATTAAGCACTGAAGAATCAGACACGCTTTTATTCGCTATAGTACCGCAACAATCTGCCGAGAGACTGGTAGCCGGTTGGAGCCCTATACTGCAGTTATTAAGTAGTAAAACGGGGATAAACCTCCAATTTGTTACCGCGCCCAATATCCCCCTATTTGAGCAACGTTTAGCGTCAGGTGATTATGATATCGCCTACATGAACCCTTACCATTTCGTTCATTTCAATCAGACATTAGGTTTTCAAGCACTGGCTCATCAAAAAGATAGAGGGATTACCGGTGTAATCGTTACACGAAAAGACTCATTAATTAATTCATTAAGTCAGTTGGCCGGACAAACTATTGCATTTCCAGCCCCAGCTGCATTTGCCGCAACCTTATTACCTAGAGCTGAATTAAAAAAAGCCAATGTTTTGTATACGGCTAGATATGTTTCATCTCACGATTCTGTTTACCTAGGGGTAGCAAAGGGCTTGTTTCCTGCAGGCGGTGGGGTTGAAACCACTTTGAACAACACACCAAAGGAAATTAGAGAGCAACTCACTATTTTGTGGCATACGGACACGTATACTCCCCATGCCATTGCAACACACCCAAGAGTAACAGAAACGATACGAACCAAACTTCAACAAGCACTGTTTGAACTAGATCAGGATCCAGAAGGCAGACGTTTATTGTCAGCACTTAATATTACCGGTTTTCAATCAGCAAGTAATGATTCATGGAATGATGTAAAAGCCCTTGAGCTAAACTTGTTAAGCCATCAGTGATGCAATAAAGCAGATGGATAAACTCAGACCATGAGGATCTCAATACGCAATAAAACCATCTTGGGTATTGCAGCAATTGAAGCAGTGCTACTTATCATCATAGTGATTACCGTTGTACATTTTATGCACACCACAGCAAACGACAACTTAGTTAAAAGAGCTATCACCACGGCGACTTTATTTGCCACACTTAGCAAAAACGCAGTGCTGTCTTATGATATAGCGTCTATTTATGATTTTGTAGACGAAGTCCTCGAAAATCCAGATATTAAATACGCCAGAGTATTAGGGGTTAAGGGGGTATTATTTGCTGAAGATGGAGATAACCAACATTTAGGGCGGCCCTTTAAAGAAGATACCCAAGTTTCAGACGTAGATGACGACATATTTGATACCTACGCAGAGATAAGTGTCAATGGGGAAATTTATGGTAGAGTCGAAATTGGTATTAGTGTCAACAGCATTCAGCGTTCCATCGATAAAGTAACGCAGTTGACAACCAGTTTGGCGATTGTTGAGATCATTCTGGTGGCACTGTTTTCATACATTCTCGGCAGCTATTTAACGCGCCAACTCAATAAACTGCGACAATCAGCTACCGCTATTTCTAAAAGTGCCGTTGATGGTAAATTTAAGTTGATTGAAGTAAACCCAAGCACCAAAGATGAAATTAACGACGTTAATAAAGCCTTCAATCAGCTGATCCTTACCTTGCAAACAGAGTATCTTAAAAGAGAGCACTATCAACGCGAATTAGTAGATTTGAACGCTCAGCTTGAAACTAAAATCAAACGTCGTACAGAGCGCTTAAGTGAAAAAAATGAACAATTAGAAGAAAGCAATAAATTACTAAAAAGTGCTCAACAGCAATTGCTTCATGCCGAAAAGATGGCGTCAATAGGACAACTAGCAGCCGGCGTGGCACACGAGATCAATAACCCTATTGGCTTTGTTATCAGTAACATTAATACCCTTGAAGAATACGTTACCAGTTATATTACCTTATCTCAGTATGTCTTAAGTTGGCTCGGACAAAACCCAAATGTTGATGCTCACATAGCTTCAACATTAACATCCTTAATTCAAGACAATGATTTTGAGTTTATTAACAGTGATGTGCTCAATTTACTGTCTGAGTCATCAGAGGGACTACAAAGGGTAAATGATATCGTCAAAGGATTGAGCCAGTTTGCTCGGATTGACAGTGAAACCAAGCAGCTTTTTGACATCAACAAGTGTATTCGCACTTCGTTAAGAATGCTTAACAATGAATTGAAATATCACTGTGAAGTTGAATTAGCCCTTACTGAGCTGCCTCTTATGCAAATGAATGTAGGAAAAATTACTCAGGTGTTAACTAATTTATTAGTCAATGCGAGTCACGCGATTGAAGATAAAGGCACCATCCGCGTGAGTAGCCAAATACTCGACAATACGGTAATCGTTACTGTGTGTGATACCGGCAAGGGCATCAAAACAGAACATTTAAGTAGCATTTTTAATCCTTTTTTTACCACCAAGCCTGAAGACAAAGGAACCGGTTTGGGTTTATCCATTTCTTATGATATTGCCAAAGAACATGGTGGGATGATAGCGGTTGAGAGTACGGAAGGAGAAGGCAGTTGCTTCTCTTTGCATCTCCCCTTATCAAGCATGGACTAAACTAAGAAAATAAAGCAGTTCAACCTTTTTAGATGTATTGGGAGTTAGAAATGGCCGACGTATTACAACCCTCCAAAGCGAACATGACGGTGTTATGTGTTGATGATGAAGCTAATATCCTCAGCTCAATGAAACGACTTTTACACAAGCAACCCTACAAGGTACTGCTAGCGGATAGTGGCGCAAAAGCGATTGAATTAATAAAAACAGAAAAAATTCATCTGATTATTTCTGATATGAAAATGCCCGCTATGTCTGGCGCTCAGCTACTTGAAAAAATAGCATCAGCAATGCCCGACTGTTATCGCATTCTATTAACTGGCTTTGCTGATATGGCATCGGTTATAGAAGCCGTTAACAAAGGTAAAATCCATCGCTATTTACAAAAGCCATGGGACAATGACGAATTAATCGCCTCGATAGATGAAGGCTTAAACCTAGTGAGTTTGAAAGAAGAAAATCACCGTTTAACCCACCTCATTAGCAAGCAGAACAAACAACTAAAGTTATTGAACCAAAGTTTGGACGAAAAGGTCCAGTTGCGCACAAAACAAATTCGAATAGCCCTGAAACGAATAGAAAAGAACACCTTTGAAACACATAAAGTGTTATACAACCTTATTGGTATTAATCCCCATCTCGATGGTGGTTTTGCCCACTGTGTTAGCGAATTAGCGACTAAGGTTGCCTTAGAGCTGAAGCTCAGCCAAGAACAAATTACCGATATTAAACTCGCTGGTTTGTTGTGTGAAATCGGCCTACTAGGTCTTGATACCGCGGTCTATAGTCGTCCTTTCTCTGAGTTAAATTTCAATCAACAACAGGAGTTCATCGACCAAACTAAAATGGCTGAGTTAATTCTAAGCCCAGCAAGTCATTTGCACGGAGTAGTTGAGATCATCACTAATCAATTCGAGTATTTTAATGGTACCGGCCACAACAAATTAGCTGGGCAGCAGATACCAATCGGCGCTCAAGTGCTAGCCATTGCTAGAGATTTTTGGCGCTTTAGTTTAGGCCGGATCACGGGGCATAAAATGGATATGCGAGAAGCACTTTCTGAGCTAAATAAGTTCAAGGGAACGCGTTTCAACCCAACAGTCTTAGAAGTATTGTTAGAACATAAAGATATTATTCCGACTAAACATATTGAAGATACCATCCCCGTCCACGCACTAAAACCAGGCATGGTACTGAAGTATCAATTACTAACAGAGTCTCATATTTTGATTTTACCAGAAGGTCATGTGTTCACAGCGGCTACCATTGAAAAGCTGGTTAAATTTCAGTCGAGCCAAAGAGGACGGTTGAGTATTACAATAGAATAATGACGCCTAGGTGAGCGTTAGGCTAAATTGAAACGATAGGAAAGATCAGTTCAAAGGTGGTGCCAACATTGACTTGGGATTCGACGTGCAGCTCAACATTATGCGCTTCTAAAATTGCATAAGACACTGATAAACCCAAGCCAGTCCCCACCCCAACAGGTTTGGTGGTAAAAAATGGGGTAAACAATTTTTTTAAGGTTTTATCATCCATACCGCAGCCAGTGTCAGCTATTTTGATTGTAACCAACTTATTTGACTGCTGCGCTGAAATGCTTAACGTGCCCCCGTTGGCCATCGCATAAGCGGCGTTGACGAATAAGTTAACAAAAACCTGCTGTAATTGCCCCGAATTCCCCATCACCATTGGTGAAACCGCTGGTAGTTGATTATCTACCGTATGTTCGTACTTCAGACTATTTGCCGATATTTTCAATGCACCAACAATACTTTCATATAAAGAAACAGGCTGCAGTTCACCATTACTATTGTGCGAGAACGTTTTTAAATTATCAACAATATCACTGACCCGATCCAAGCCTTCTATATTGGCAATAATCAATTCCTCACTATCGGACTCTATATAGGCCATATCTAACTTTTTATATAACTGCTGATAACTTAGAGCATCAATACTATCTTGCTGTTGGATTAACTGATCTATCTCAAAATGAAGTTGTCTGTAATCTTTCAAGTAGAGTTTGAGCATTTCTAAATTAGAACGAATAAAACCGATAGGATTATTAATTTCGTGTGCCACACCAGCCGCTAATTGCCCTAACGAAGCCATTTTTTCCGACTGGATAAGTTGTCTTTTGGCCTGTTCTAAACTGTTCACTGTATTTTGCAATTGAACGGTACGTTTTAAGATACGCATGTCTGTCATGCGACGTCTAATACCACTTTGCAATTGTCCTCTTACCGTCTCAAAGACATATAGTGACTCTTCGTCCACGTATTCGGTATCGTTAAAAAATGCCAGCCATATTATGCTGCCATTCGTCAGCGCAAAATTTACGTACACAAGCCATTGCAGCTCTGCGACTTCGGGGCCGAAGTTGCTATCGATAGGAGAAACCAGCCAAGTATCAAGCGCACCTTCATGATTTAGAGGCAGATATTGTATAGCTTGATCTAAAAACTCAGGGGCACTATGCCAGCCTAATTCTTGCCCCCATACTTTATTTTTGTCTAAATTGACCGGTGTGCCGTTTTTACTTATTAGCGAAAAACTATACTTCGCCTTCAGAAACATAGAGCTTAATTCAATAGTATTTGATACTAAATCTTGAAAAGATGACTCTGAGCCAACAAGCACAGACTCCTTAGCCAAAAACTCTAATTCAGCCTGCTTTTTGTTTGAATAAGCAAGAGACGTTTGTAAAGACTGGTTGGTTTGATAGATATCTCGGGAGTATTGTTCTAATTGTTGCTCAGCCATTTGCCGAGCTTTTTTTTCCCTCTCAATCTTACGCTCTAAAACCGCGATCCGACGCGCTAAATCTGCAGAGGGTGTCGTCAAATTTTTTCAACCTCAAGAACACATCGACTATCCCCATTATGCTCACATTCTTTATGGCTAACCAGCACATCTTGGTGTGTGTGCTCAGCTAAACCATATACCATACCCTCACAAAAAAAACACAGTTTGCGGGGGGACTGATAGTGAAAGGTTAAGGTCGTTGGTGATTCGTCCAAAAAAGTAAACTCAGGCAAAATAGCATCAGGATTAAACTTTTTAACTTCGATGTGAATAACGCTTTGCACACCATGTAAAAATTCAAAGGCGTCTTTAAAATCGTGGGCTTGAGGTGGTGCTGCCGCGTAGAGTTCTTTGAATACCCATTTACCAAACGCGATTTGTGCGTCTTTCGCCGATATGTTTTTCTTAGCAACAACAAGTCCAATTAGGGTAAACAACTCTTGGTCATCATACAGACCAACTGTGGTATAAACCCCTTCACTTGGCAACTTGGCTTCAAATAATAATTCGTCCCAAAATTCATCTCCCCATAAATGTTCGATAAATTCGTTAAACTTAACAAAAACAACGCCTTTCATACTCGTTCCTCGGATTTTGTGCTAAGCCTAGAGGCATATTTTTACGTGTTGTATTAGCGCGTTAGCTCGTCTAGGTTTCACAAATACAATGGCACAATACTTATAGAAAACAAGTGTGAGCAGTCAGTTTGGCAAAGTAGTTGTTAACTAAACAGTCGCCAAAACCAACCCTCTGAGAGCTCTTCTTCGCATTTTTTCAGCTGTCCAGCATAAGTCATTGCGCGAGCTTGCACCGTTTTAGCGACTTTCTTCAACCAAGCTTTTTTATGGTATGACCCTTTTTTATATCCACCCCACCCCTCATGGTAATTAAGATATTGCTTTTCAGCGTCCCATTTTGAAACGCCATTTATTTTGTGCGTTTTTGAAATGAACCATCCCATAAAATCAATAGCATCATCAAAATCAGTCCGGTCTGCCCAAGCGTTATTTGTTTCGCGAACATAATCATCCCACGTAGGGGTTTTAGCTTGTGAGTAACCATAAGCCGTGCTGATATGCCCCCAAGGAATGAGACCAAAAAAATAATAATCTTTGGGAGGTCTTGCTTTGGCTTTAAATGAACTTTCTTGGTACATCATCGACATAGGGACATGGATAGGCACCCCCCACTTTTCACTGGCGTCTTTGGCAGCATCATACCAGTCACGTTTTTCAAAAAATATTTCACACACATCACTGGTTATTTTAGGCGGGGTGACACTACAGGCCATTAAAAATGTACTACTGAGCAAAGAAACTAAAATAATTTTAATTTTTTTACTCTTTTTTGTGAACTTTTTGTGCATTGGCCACTCTGAATTAGCGTGTTCTAGTTTTGTGTGTGTTTTCCCTGGTAGTAGCTTTGAAGCCTGATTCATATCAGGCTTTTTTTTTGCCTAGCATTCAGCTAATACTTTCTGATCTGAAGAAAAATAATTAACTAAAAAGTCATCAAAGGATTCCGTATCCGATGCTTCTATTTCCTGCTGTTTACTCAAAGACAAAGTAGCCTGTTCTCGAAGCTCAGTCTCAGAAAGGGTCTGATATTCTTTAGCGAGTAAGCTGGCTTTATAACTGTTGGCAAACTTAAGTCCTAACTCACTATTGTCTTGTGAGTTCGATAACAACATGTCGAGTATTTTAGCTGAGGGTGTCAATTCAGGATGAAGCACCTTGTCCCACTCTAAAGCGACTGCTTGAGTATAGTCCGTTGTGTTGTTTACATTATCTAATAAAATGGCAACCTCTTTCATTTCAGAAAACAGACTTTCCGCCCATTGAGGTATGCTTGTCGGCTCACCTTTGTTTAACAAACGCAACTGAGGGTCACGCCCCTCTTTGACAACCGCTTTTAAGTTCTTTTCAGTTTCTTGATATTGCTCAGTTTGCATAAAATCGCTTGGGCTAATGGCACAATAAACCAAAAAGACATCTAAAAAGAAAAATTGGTTACGCTCTATGCCAATATCACTGAAAGGGTTGACATCTAACACCCTCACTTCAACATAATTCACCCCTCTTGCATCCAGCGCGTCTGTGGGCTTTTCTAAACGTTTAGTGGGTTGTTTTGGTCTAATTGGTGAGTACAGTTCATTTTCTATTTGCAGCACATTTGCATTTAACTGCTGATACTGACCGTCTTTTTTAGAATCAAATTTTTCATATGTCGCCGATGGTTTATTAATGGCGCAGCGAAGTGAATTTATGTAAGTCGATACGTCATTATAACAAACTGCCAAACCAGACTGGGCGCTATTGGTATACCCCAAGTCACTCATACGTAGTGATGTTGCATAAGGCAAATAATAGGTGCCCTTACCCAGAGTATTAAAAGGCAAGGTCGTTGCTTTATTTTTTATAAATGAACTACACAGCGCAGGAGAAGCGCCGTACAAATAAGGTAGTAACCAGCAAAACCGACGATAGTTTCTAATCAACGCAAAGTACGCGGCAGAAATAGTGTCTTTGTTTGCAACTTCACCAATGCATTTTGGGATCCATTCTTGCCAAAATGAATCAGGCAATGAAAAGTTAAAATGCACTCCAGAAATAGCCTGCATCATACTGCCATAACGGTTCTTAAGCCCCTGACGATATAGCGTTTTCATCTTACCAATATTCGATGTGCCATATTGAGCAAGTGGTATTTCGTCTTCACTGGTAATAAAACACGGCATGCTCATGGGCCATAACATCTCTTGGCCAATTTTAGACAGCGTATATTTGTGCACATCTTGTAACTGAGCAATAGTCAAATCTGCACTGGTTTCTGGTGGCGTAATAAATTCGAGTAAAGATTCTGAAAAGTCTGTGGTAATAAAGTCATGGGTTAATGCGGAACCCAATGATTTTGCATGCGGGGTTTGTGCTAAGCCGCCATTTGGATTAACTCTAAGGGTTTCACGTTCAACTCCATGTTTTATATCAGGAAGCGTAGCTTTGATTGCATCCTGTTGCAGTAAGGCGAGTCGCTGGGCAAAAGTGGTTGAATGTGTTTGCAAAGTGCTATTCCAATTGTTTTAGCTCTGTAAGATCAATACAAAGCCGGAGCTGAATCATTAAAGTAAAAGCCATAAAAGGCGCAAGCGTATCGTTATCTTATCGCACAAATTCCTAAGACCAAAATTTGTTGTTTAACACTTACTCTAAGTATGTTTGTTGTTGCTCGTCTACTATGATGCTCCTTTGCTTAATATCAAGTCATCTAGACCTTATTTATTGCACATACGGTGAAATTTGCTTGTAGAACTGAAATTTTTGTCTGTTAAACTAATCGAAAGTCATTATGAGAGAACTTGAGTTAATGGAAAATAAAGTCCCTTTAGTCGACCATACGTTTGCTCTGAAACAATTCAGTGGCAACAGCGCTTTACTATTAAAAATGTTAGGTAAGTTTGTTGAACAATACGAATCGATTGACGAGCTTTTGCGCGCACAATTGGCCGAACAAGACTTTACAAGTCTGAAGTTACAGGTGCACACAATCAAAGGTGTGAGCGGCAACTTAGGCATGACAGCTCTGCATTTAGCCAGCCGAGAATATGAAGGTCACATAGAAAGTTCGACTGACACACAGAACTTACAGCATTACCTTAGCGTACTTCAGCAAACCTTAAGTGAAGTTAAACGTTTGATCACTGAAGGTGGGTCAACAGCATCATCCTTTCCCTCTAACTCAGAAAATAAAAGCAAAGATCTGAAACAAAGCCTGCTTGATTCGCTAAATCGAAACGAATTTATCACCCAAAGTAAGCTAACTACCTACTTAAGCGAGCTTCCCTTGAGTGAAGAGCAAGCATTAAAACTAAAAACCGCGATAGCAGACTTTGACTATCAAACTGCCATAAGAATTATTGGTTAAACTATTTTGCTCATCGATATTATATTTGATCATCAAGATTTTGTTGTTTTAAACAAACCTTGTGGCATCGCAGTTCAAGACGAAGAGCACCGCCAAGGAATCATTCCAATTGCCTGTGCTCAGCTTGGTTTAGAACGCTTATGGCTGGTGCATCGATTAGATAAAGTCACTTCAGGCCTACTCATTTTGGCTAAGTCAGAAAAGGCTGCAGCGGAATTTGGCCGTCAGTTTGAGGCTCATCTTATCCAAAAATTTTATCTTGCCCTTGCACCTAAAAGGCCTAAAAAGAAGCAAGGTACTGTGAGTGGCGGCATGAAAAAAGTGCGTGACGGCTTATGGATGCTTGACGAGAGTTTCAATCAACGTGCCACTACTCAGTTTTTTAGCTTTTCGCTTATGCCTAATATGCGCTTATTTGTGGTCAAACCCTTAAGTGGCAAAACTCATCAAATACGAGTAATGATGAAAAGTTTAGGTAGCCCAATTCTGGGCGATAGCCTGTATAAAGGCGAAGCATCAGATCGCACCTATTTGCATGCTTATGGTTTGAAATTTGAATATCAACAGCAAAATATTGAACTACTTTGCCCGCCTAAAGAAGGCGGTGTATTTATCTCAGTAAACACTCAATCCTTTATTTCCTCACTTGCCTTGCCGTGGACTCTTAACTGGCCAAAGGTTAAGCACAGCGCTTAAACCCACCTTATGACAGAACTAAACCAACAAGACAAAAACTTGATCATTGTAGGTAATGGTGCGATCGGTAACGTATTAGCCACTCGCTGCAAACATCTAAACATAAACTATGGCGTTATCACTCGTAAGAGCCACAACATCGCGTTGCGGGTCAGTGATGCGCATTTGCAAGATTACACGTTTTCCTTACCGTTGGTGCCCGTTAAAGCGATTGAGCAATCTACGCTCATTATACTTCCCATTAAAGCCTATCAGGTGATGACTTTTATTGAACAAGCCCAACACTACTTTTCAGCAAACCACACGCTTGTTTTACTGCACAATGGTATGGGCACAATTGAGCGGGTTCAACAGCAACTACCACAGGTCAATATCGTTGCAGCCACCACCACCTACGGCGCATTTAAGCCCAGTGACGATTCACTGAGTATCAAAGGTATTGGTGACAGTCAGTTAGGTTGGGTAAAGCATCTACACTGTGATAAAAGCGCTGTTGAGTTACTGTTATCTTCTTTGCTACCACCCGCTACATGGCATAAGGATATTCGATTACCTCTGTGGCATAAACTCGCTGTGAATGCCGCCATCAACCCATTAACGGCAATCGATCAGGTAAAAAACGGCGACTTAATCAAGGCTGGTTATCAGCGACAAATTAAACATATATGTGAGGAAATAAGCGCAGTGATGCAAGCGCTAAAGTATACCAACGAGTCTTGTATTTTATATGATAGGGTCATGCAAGTTGTTGAGCAGACTGCTAACAACTACTCATCAATGAATCGTGATGTAATGGCTAAACGTAAAACTGAGATTGACTATATTAATGGCTATGTGGTCGATAGGGCCGCGCAATTTGGCATACCGTGTCCAGAAAACAATCGCTTAGTAAATGAGATAAAACGAATAGAACAGCAATACTAAGTTTAGAGAGTAACACGTTCAACCACCCTACATTGTGAGGTGTAAGGTGGCTGATATTCGTACTGTTACTCGCTGGCTTCTGGCTTCATGTGCGGGAATAAAATCACATCTTTGATTGTCGGGCTGTCAGTAAATAACATCACAAGACGGTCAATACCAATCCCCTCACCTGCCGTCGGCGGTAGGCCATATTCTAAGGCACGAATGTAATCTTCGTCGAAATGCATCGCTTCATCATCACCAGCGTCTTTTTCAGCCACTTGTTTACGGAAACGCTCTGCCTGATCTTCAGAATCATTTAACTCAGAAAATCCGTTGGCTAATTCACGCCCGCCTACAAAAAACTCGAAACGGTCGGTCACAAAACCATTGTCATCATTACGTCTAGCCAAGGGAGACACTTCCCATGGATAAGCAGTAATAAAGGTAGGTTGATCAAGTTTTTCTTCTGCGGTTGCTTCAAATATTTCACACAAATATTTACCCGCTCCCCAAATACCATCAACTACTGGCTCTTTAATATGCAGCTGTTTTGCCATGGCTTTAAGTTCAGCAAGATGGTTTTCAGGATCGTTGATCGCCGCAACATTTGCTTGGGGCCAATATTTCAAAATGGCTTCATTCATAGTTAAACGAGCAAATGGCTGACCAAAGTCGTAGTTAATCTCTTTTACAACCTTACCTTCTTTGTCTTTAACCGTATTTTTCACAATGCTACTACCAAGTACATTGTTGGCTAAGGTACGTAACATTTCTTCAGTTAGGTCCATCAGATCATGATAGTCAGCATACGATTGATAAAACTCAAGCATCGTAAATTCAGGATTATGACGGGTCGACAGGCCTTCATTTCTAAAGTTGCGGTTGATCTCAAATACTCGTTCAAACCCGCCCACTACTAAGCGTTTTAAATACAATTCAGGGGCAACACGAAGATACATATCGATATCGAGTGCATTGTGATGAGTGACAAAAGGTTTAGCTGTTGCGCCGCCAGGGATCACCTGCAGCATGGGCGTTTCAACTTCCATAAAATTGCGCTCAGTCAAAAATTGACGAATTCCACTGACAATCTTACTGCGGATCAGAAACGTGTCACGGGTATGTTGATTAGTAATTAAATCCACATAACGTTGGCGGTATTTGGTTTCTTGGTCAGCCAAACCATGGAATTTTTCAGGTAAAGGACGCAGTGATTTAGTCAGTAATTGATACTCACTCATATTAACGTATAAATCGCCCTTGCCAGACTTATGTAATTCACCTTTAACGCCAACAATATCGCCTATATCTAAACTGCCGTAACGCGTCTTAATATCAGCCTGAGTCTCTTTCGATGCATAGGCTTGAATGCGGCCTAACATGTCTTGCAACAATAAAAAGGGGCCACGTTTGGCTAAAATTCTACCTGCAATACTGACCACTTTTCCTAATGATTCAAGTTGCGCTTTATCGTGTTCACCAAACTCGGCTTGCAAATCAGCACTGTAAAATTCCCGTCTGAAATCATTGGGAAATCCTTTTGATTTGCACGTTTCGCGAAGATGAGCCAATTTAGCTCGGCGTTCTGCGATCAGTTTATTTTCGTCTTGTTGGTGTTCAGTCATCGACTTTCCTAAGATGTAATTAGCTAATTGTTTACAAACCAGACTTTAAACTGGCCTGAATAAATTTATCAAGATCACCGTCTAAAACGGCTTGTGTATTGCGGGTTTCTACGCCAGTACGTAAATCTTTAATACGTGAATCGTCTAATACGTATGAGCGAATTTGGCTACCCCAACCGATGTCGGACTTACTGTCTTCCATCGCTTGTTTTTCAACATTTTGTTTGTGCATTTCATGTTCGTACAACTTGGCTTTTAACTGCTTAAAGGCCTGATCTTTGTTTTTGTGTTGCGAACGATCACTTTGACATTGCACCACAATATTGGTGGGTAAATGGGTAATACGTACCGCAGAATCGGTCCGGTTAACGTGCTGACCACCCGCTCCTGAGGCGCGATAAGTATCAATGCGAAGATCTGCTGGATTTATCTCTATTTCAATATCATCATCGATTTCAGGATAAACAAATACAGAAGCAAATGAGGTATGTCGTCTGTTTCCAGAATCAAAAGGCGACTTGCGGACAAGACGGTGAACACCCGTTTCAGTACGTAACCAGCCAAAGGCATATTCACCACTAAATTTAATCGTTGCGCCTTTGATACCAGCAACATCGCCATCAGACACTTCCATTAACTCAGGCTTAAAGCCATGGGCCTCGCCCCAGCGTAAATACATACGCAAGATCATATTGGCCCAATCTTGCGCCTCGGTACCACCCGAGCCAGACTGAATATCTAAATAGGCATCGTTAATATCGTTTGGCCCGGAGAACATACGTCTGAATTCAAGTTTTTCTAACTGAACAACAAGATCATCAAGTTCTTTTACCGCATCATCGAAGGTTTCTTGGTCTTCGGCTTCTTGGGCTAACTCAACTAAACCTTCAACGTCGTCAGAACCTTGCGTTAAATTGTCAATGGTTTCAACCACTAACTCTAGGGCAACTTTTTCTTTACCAAGATTTTGTGCTCGCTCAGGGTTGTTCCAAACGTCGGCGCTTTCTAATTCTCTGTTAACTTCTTCTAAACGCTCTTTTTTGAGGTCATAGTCAAAGATACCCCCGAAGTGACTCAGCACGAAGCCTAACATCACTTAAGGTATTTATTATTGGATTGATTTCAAACATAAAATTGATAGATGAGTTACGTAGTTGATTATGGTTTAAGGGCGCGAATATTAGCGGATTTTACGGCTTTTTGACAGAGGCAAAACGAATTAAGATATAACAGGCGCCTGTGTTGTCAATGATCAAAACACAGGAGCAAAAATTGCGCTCAGCGCTGAAGTTTAGCTAAGGTTTCCGCCAATTCCTTACCAATGCGTTTCAGCCCGACTTGTGTTTGCTCGTCATCAATCTTATTTTCTTCATCTAGCAATGCCGTTATTTTAGCCACCGCCTTTTGATTGGGCAGTACCATAACCCCTATATTTTCTAATAACATACGCAGTGGTACCAAGCCTCTCAAACCGCCCAAAGCTCCCGGGCTTGCAGCCATAATACCGGCCACCTTTCCTTTGAAGCTTTCCATCGGTTTTTCACCGTCAGCCCGTCGTGATGCCCAATCAATGGTATTTTTTAACAAGGCGCTGTAAGCACTATTGTGCTCTGGAGAGGCAATCAACAAACCATCATGTTCGTTTAAAAGTTGCTTAAATTTTAGCGCGTTAGCGGGTATACCTAACTTTTTTTCAAGATCTTCGTCCATCAAAGGCATTGCAAAATCAGCGAGATCAATAAGCGTAACTTTAGCACCCGCTTCTGTTGCACCTTGAGCTGCGACTTTTAAGATGATTTTATTAAATGAATCTTTACGTGCACTGCCTGCAAAGGCCAATATTCTAATCATGGCTCATCTCCTTTTATTTGTAGCAGTATTTCTACTGTGAACTACGTTTAAATCTACACTAGATTTTACTCATCCATCTTCTTAATTAGGACGCAAAGATGATTACAAAGTTAACTATAGGTAAAAAGTTAGCCTCAGTCTTTGTTTAATGGTTTGAGTGTTCGTTATTGCCAGCACTACTGCTATAACAAATTTATACACGCCTAGTGATGATTTTACTCAATATAAAATTTTGTTTCGAGGGAATAAGTCAGATGTTTTGCCGTGGTAGCCGACAAAGTTAAGGCATTAGCCAAACGCACAGAACAAACAACCATCTCAATTCAAAGGCTAATAGAGCGATTGCAAACTGGCACTACACTAGTTGTAAATTCAATGAAGAAAGCCAGCGGCATTGCCAGTGACTCTTTGGCGTCATCTATTGATGCGTCAGTTGCGCTGAAGCAAATCAATCCGTTTGTTGGGGAAATGAGCGAACTCACGGGGCAAATTGCCGCAGCCGCTGAGGAATAAAGCAAGTAACGGAGGATATCAATTGCAATGTTACTAATATGAACCACCAAACCTCCAGCGCCGCCGATGAAGCGGCGTCTACTTGTTCGCTGTAAAAACGTTTCAGTAAACTTACAAACCAAAATCAAACAGTTCACTATTGCCTAAATGACTGTTTGATCTGGCTTTCGCAACTAAACGGTAGTAAAGCGCGTCGGATAAGCGAATGCGCTTTTACATTTTATCCATGGTTTCTATGCCTAATAAATCTAAACCTAACTGCAAGGTATTCGCGGTAAGTTTAGCCAATAATAGACGGCTGCCTTTTACCTCATCATTGATGCCTTCTTTTAAAATAGGGCATGCTTCGTAAAAACTCATAAACAAACTAGCGAGTTCATACAGATAGGTGCATAACACATGAGGTGTCGCTTCCTGACTGACCTGATTTAACGCTTCAGAACACTGCAATAATTTGATACCCAATGCTTTTTCCTGTGGTTCAAGCAAAGTGATCGTTGCAGGATTAGAATGCAAAAAAGCTTCTGCTTTACGGAATATACTCTGCACACGAGTATAAGCGTATTGTAAATAAGGCGCAGTATTGCCTTCAAAACTAAGCATTGAATCCCAATTAAAAATATAATCTGTCGTACGGTTTTTACTGAGATCCGCATATTTAACCGCACCAATACCAATTTTTTGCGCGATGTCTTTAATCTCTTCCGCACTTAATGCTGAATCACGTTTGTTGAGCAGTGCTTCTGCTCGCTCAATCGCTTCATCAAGCAATTCAGCTAACTTAACGGTACCGCCTGTACGTGTTTTAAACGGTTTGCCATCGTTGCCTAACATCATGCCAAAGGGGCAATGTTCATAACTTTGTTCAGGCAAAATAAAGCCTGCTTTACGTGCGACAATTTCAGTTTGTTTAAAGTGTAGTGCTTGCCTTGCATCGGTAAAAATTAATGTTCTGTCTGCGCCAAGTACCTTGTTTCGATAGCGGATCGCAGCTAAATCGGTGGTTGCATACAAATAGCCACCGCCTGATTTTTGAATAATATAAACCGCTGGCGTACCTTCTTTGTCTGCAAGTTCATGTAAAAATACGACTTGAGCACCTTGGTCTTCTACAGCGATACCAGAGGCTTTCAAATCCGCGACAACCGAGGCCAAATCATCGTTATAGGCGCTTTCGCCCATTACATCTTGTCGGGTTAAGCTTACATTGAGTTTTTGATATACATCTTCGCTGTGAGCAATCGATACGTCGATAAAATTTTGCCAAAGTTGTAAACATTGAGCATCACCACTTTGTAATTTAACAACATAATCGCGGGCTCTATCGGCAAAACCATCTTCGTTGTCAAAGCGTACTTTAGCTTGACGGTAAAAATCTTCTAAATCTGAAAGAGCGGTTTCAGCGACTAGGTTGGCAGCCAACTTATCGTTTAGGTGCGCCAATAACATACCAAACTGCGTGCCCCAATCACCCATATGATTTTGACGTATTACGGTACTTCCCATAAATTCTAGGGTCTTAGTTACGGCATCACCAATGATTGTGCTACGCAGGTGACCCACATGCATTTCTTTGGCTAAATTAGGGGCTGAATAGTCAACTACCACGGTTTGTGAGGTGTTTGGTTCGATATCAAGACGCTGACTATCACTGGCCGTATTTAGCAGAGAGGCCAACCATTGATCGTTTAAATAAATATTAATAAAGCCAGGGCCAGCAATTTCTAGCTTGTCAACTTCGCCTGATAAGTCCAGTGCATCAATAATTTTTTGCGCCACCTCTCTGGGGGGCAACTTCATACGTTTTGCTAAGGCCATTGCCCCGTTAAATTGATATTGACCAAATTCAGCGCGGGTGCTGCGGCTTAAAGGTAAAGGACTATCAGCAGGTGCGCCTATTTTTGCCACTGCTTGTTTAAATTTTTCCAATAAAAAACGCTGTAAATTCATGCTTTGCTATTCACTATAATTGAATGAGATTAATGCTCTCTGGTGGTATGGAACTCAACATCTGGATAGCGTTCTTTGGCAAGGGATAAATTCACCATAGTGGGCGCTATATAAGCCAAGTTGTCTCCACCATCCAAGGCTAAATTTGCCTCAGCTTTATTGCGAAACTCTTCTAGTTTGCGCTCGTCTTTGCAGGTCACCCACACTGCTGTTGATACATTGACATGTTCATACATAGCATCAACGTTGTATTCACCCTTTAACCTTGCAACTACAACATCAAACTGCAACACACCTACCGCACCAACGATAAGATCGTTATTTTGTAATGGGCGAAATACCTGAACAGCCCCCTCTTCTGATAATTGAATAAGGCCTTTTAATAGTTGCTTTTGTTTTAGAGGATCGCGCAAACGAATGCGCTTAAATAACTCAGGAGCAAAATTAGGTATCCCCGCAAAGCGAAATTTTTCGCCCTCGGTAAACGTATCACCAATTTGAATCGACCCATGATTATGCAAACCAATAATATCGCCTGCATACGCTTCTTCTAAGAGTTCTCTATCACCGGCTAAAAATGTCAAAGCATCGGATATTCTAACGTCTTTACCAATACGACTTTGAAACATCTTCATACCTTTTTGGTACTTGCCCGACACTATCCGGCAAAAGGCAATCCGGTCGCGGTGTTTGGGATCCATGTTGGCTTGAATTTTAAAGACAAAACCTGAAAATTTTTCCTCACTGGCAACCACATCGCGCTCACTGGTTTTGCGCCCTTGAGGCAAAGGTGCCCATTCGGCTAAACCATCAAGCATATGGTCAACACCAAAGTTCCCCATTGCGGTACCAAAGAACACTGGGGTTAATTCACCAGCAATAAATTCTTCGTGATTAAATTCATGGGACGCACCTTGTACCAGTTCTAACATATCACGCAGCTCTTGGGCGTAATTTCCAATCGCTTTGTCCAGTTCTGGGTTATCAATGCCTTTTATCGCCCGCACTTCTTGAATGGTGTGACCTTGACCGCTTTTGTATAAAAAAGTCTCGTCACGCAATATGTGGTAAACCCCCTTAAATTCTTTGCCCATACCGATGGGCCATGTGATGGGGGCGCACTTTATTTTAAGAACATCTTCCACTTCATCGAGTAAATCGATGGCATCACGGGTATCGCGATCCATCTTGTTCATAAAGGTAATAATTGGTGTATCCCGTAAACGAGTGACCTCCATCAATTTAATGGTACGTGCTTCTACCCCTTTCGCGGCATCAATCACCATCAAACAAGAGTCAACCGCGGTCAGGGTGCGGTAAGTGTCTTCTGAGAAGTCTTCGTGCCCCGGGGTATCAAGTAAATTGATTAGATTATCTTTGTAGGGAAATTGCATAACAGAAGTGGTGATCGAAATCCCCCGCTCTTTTTCCATATCCATCCAGTCAGATTTGGCATGTTGCCCTGACTTTTTGCCTTTTACCGTACCCGCTTTTTGTAGCGCGTTTCCGTATAAAAGTACTTTTTCAGTGATAGTGGTTTTACCTGCATCCGGGTGCGAAATGATCGCAAAGGTGCGGCGTTTATTAACTTCCTGCAAATATGACATTGGGCTACAAACTCAAAAATAACGGTTCAAATCTAATTGGGCGCGGATTATACACGATTTTAGGTACTTAGCCTCCCCCGAGGTTAAAGCAATATTAACTAATGACTGATTAATTGAAAATTTTTGCTGTTGAAAATAATTTATCGATTAAAAATCATACTGCAGTGCTACAGAGGCCACATATTATGCGACTTTCTACAGTTTTTTGTTTACTCATATCCAGGTTTAATTTATATTTCAAAGAGGTAATATTTTTACCTTAACTATGCTTTCGATTATCACAGTATGGAATCATCACTATGTCACGTAAAAAGAAATTCAGTGGCGCTCAGTTAAAAGCCTTACGTAAAGAAGCTGGGTATACCCAAGGCGAGCTTGCTTTACGAATTGGTATCAGCCGAGAAACCGTTTCGGCCATAGAAAACGAAAAGCCAGAAACGATGAATAATATCGGTGTTGAGGTCATCAGTAAGTGGTGGTCTATTTGTAGGCAAAAAGCCTCACAGCAAACCAGAGAGTCGTTCTTTTCAACAGTGATGGATTACTTCGGCTTCAACCTCAGCTAATGTTAGCCCGTGTTTATTTACCTCAGTTATTAACGGCCCTGTTTGGCGGAATTTTTGTCGCTTGTGGCATGTTAAGCTTTGGTAATGCTTATATTTTTGACCGATTGTTCATCGGAATTATTATTTTCACCGCTGCTGTGTGTTACCGCAATATCAATATCGTCAGCGTACTGGCCATAATTTTACTCCAGCGGTGTATCGAAGAATTCGCATGGTTTAGCTTAAGCAACGCCTTTGTAATAAAAGAATTCCTATATTGCTTGGCTCTAGCACTTGCCATTTATCTGCGTTTTGACCCCTTTGCTAAATTTGTTGGCCTTACCTTAGTGTTCGTAATTGGTGCTGAGTTTTATTGGTATATGGCTGACTATATTGCCCCAGAAATTTATTGGCATGTAGCACTAATGATGATTAATTTATTTAGTCGATATCTGGTCTTTTCAAGATTGGACATCGTTGATAGGTTATTCCCAGGCAGAGGACGGTCAACCAATTTAGACTGGATAATTTACCGTTTAATGGGTACCACCATTATCATACAGTGCGCCGTACTTATCGAATATTTAATGAGGCACCTATTGGGGTATTCTAATGTGCTAATCATTTACTATTCATACCCTTATTTAATGCACGCAATAGGCATGTTTGCGATTTGGGCCACATTTAATGAAAGCTATAAACAACTTCTTCCTCGTTTATTGAAAGCTTAACACTCTACAACTGAGCATAAAATGTACATAATGGTTTGGGCGAAAAAATTCGCCCAAAATCAACCATTAAAGAGGACATTTTATGAAACATTTATTCACCACCGTACTTATCTCTGCAGCCCTATCATTAAACACTAGCGTGATCTCACCGCTCACTCATTCAGATGCAGAGTTAGTTATGAGTAAAGGTCAGCAAAAGCCACCAGTAATGCTTGCCATGAGCAAAGGTCAGCAAAAGCCACCAGCAATGCTTGCCATGAGTAAAGGTCAGCAAAAGCCGCCAGTACTGCTTGCCATGAGCAAAGGTCAGCAAAAGCCACCAGCAATGCTTGCCATGAGCAAAGGTCAGCAAAAGCCACCTGTAATGCTTGCCATGAGCAAAGGTCAGCAAAAGCCACCTGTAACGCTTGCCATGAGTAAAGGTCAGCAAAAGCCACCTGTAATGCTTGCCATGAGCAAAGGTCAGCAAAAGCCACCTGTAATGCTTGCCATGAGCAAAGGTCAGCAAAAACCACCTGTAACGCTTGCCATGAGCAAAGGTCAGCAAAAGCCACCTATGTTGCTAGCATAAACTTGATAACAACTACTCAAACAAGCTATTAACGATTAACAGCTAATATGACAAATGTCTCATAGTTATGGGGCATTGCATATTTTACTTCCCCACCCTGCCAAGAAAAATATTTACCCATATTTTTCAGATACTTATCGGATTCAGGCGACTTTATTTACCATGTGGAATTCAATCCACATTTGTTGCTCTACACTACAGTCGAAAAAGAAAACAGAGTGACACTCAACATGTCACACACATAACTCTGTTGTTGTTTCACTAATAAAAAGGATAAAACATGTATATTACTGGTAGTGATTTGAGAAAAATGCGTTTAGATGCCGGTTTAACCACGGTAAAAATGGCTAAACTAGCGAATGTAAAAACACGTAAAACTTATGAAAACTGGGAAAAGAATGTAGGCAGCCCCAGCATGAATCAATTTATTGCGATGTGCGTCGGTTGCAACGTCAACTCATCTAAATTTGTAAAACTTGCACTCGATAGACAAGACAGCGCAGAGCCATTAAATATTGGCGCAGCAAGGCGCTAGGTTTTGCTTATTGCTTAAACGGAGTGTTAAGAAATACGATACTCCGTTAAATCCTCTGTTCTATCAATCCTAAAACATACGAAATTAGTTGAGGTTATCACTCAAGTTTAACTTCATAATTATGGCTGCTTCGTTGCCTGAATCTGTTTGATAATACGCTTTACGCTTTTCTATCACTGTAAAACCGGCACTCGTGTACAACTGTTTTGCTGCAGCATTAGACTCTCTTACTTCTAACCAAATATCAGCGGCTTGACGCACATGACATTGCTCAATAAAGCTCGTTAAGATATGCCGACCAATTCCCAGCCCTTGAAGCCTTGGTGATACCGCGATATCCATCAACGTTACCTCATCGAGAACCTGCATGGCCACGTAATAACCTTGTAGTTGTTGAGATTTTAAATACTGAAAGGCAAAATAAGGTGGACTAAGGCAATCCATAAAGACCGCCTTAGACCAAGGCTTGTATTGCACCTCTGCATGAATTGCATAGCAGGCTAAGGCGTTTTGAGGGGTTAAGGGTTCAAACATGGCACCGCCTAATCAGCTTTTTTTCTCAGCAACCTTTTGTAGCAATTGCCACAACGTTTTTTTAAAGACAGGATCGCGTAATTCGTTAATTGGTGGTGTGGAAAGTGTGTTGCTGGAAAACTCAATTGCGTTGTGCTGCATTGACCAAAGTAAAGCGTAGTCTTTGGCTAACTTGGTTTGCTCAGCCGTTAAATAAACAACAGCATGGTTATCCATCTCAAGGGCTAGCAGAATATCGTTTAATACCGCTGGTGCCGGTTCAATTTTTTCACATTGAAAAATAATCTTATCTTTATACGAAACCCGTTCTTGAACTTGCTTGAGCTGATTTAGTTTTTCTAAGGCATTGGCCTTAGTAACTTGTGAATTAGACTGTAGGTGTTTAGGTGCTGTGCCGGCTACATCACTTAACTTTGGCGCGTGTTGACTACGCTTATTTTGCGCTGCGTCCTGAGTTTGCCAACACATCACGCCAAGCTCAGTTAAAACGGCACGCTGATAATCAGATAACATGCTAATCACAAGGCTCCATACAAAGATTCTTAATAATGCTTAAGCATAACATGAACGCGAGAGGAGAAAAGTCGAAGATACATCGAGGAAAATTGGCAGGGGTGGAGGGATTCGAACCCCCAGCCATCGGTTTTGGAGACCGCTGTTCTACCATTGGAACTACACCCCTGCTGAGCCGCTGAATTATACTGATGCGACATTAAAGGTAAAGCGCTTTTAACGCACTTTTTGCAAACCCGCTTTCAAACGCTGATTTTTTATGCAAAACCGAGGTTAATTAGGTATGTTAGTACAAGCAAGGGCCCATAACTCGTAGGTTTTATTGACCACCGCTAGCATGCTGTGCACTTTTCCCGAAACAATATTGTTATCCAAGACAGCTAGCCTCGCATACTCTTCAATTACAATGTGTATTTCTACTTCATCAAACTGATTAATAATGCAGCAGGAAGCGATATCAAAATACGGACTGTTAAATGCGGCATACTCCCAATCAAAAATAACCCCGCTATCACTTTCTGGAACGTGTGAAAAAGACAAATCATTGTGACAAAGCACACTGTACTCCTCACATTCTAGCCGCCACAAACTAAGTAATTGTTGTTGTGCTTGTAGTTGTGAGCGACTAAATGTCGCCCCACTCAGACGCATATAGTTCTGCCAGTCAGAGGACAAATCCAGAGGGGGAAAACGCACACAAAGCTGGTGTATATCATTGAGCGCTTTCGCTAAACGCAGGCATTTCTGTTTTGAACTTAATTCGCTTTGAGTAAGATTGCTTTGTTCAATCCACTCCTCCAATTGAAAGTTACCTCGAGCTGATAAGTAAATAGGCTTTGGAGCCATCCCTTTCGCTGCGAGTATACGCTGCTGCTTAAACAATCTAGCACGGTCGAGTAAATCAATGGTACTGACATCAAATAACTTCAAAAAATAACGTCGTTCACCTTGGTCGACCGAAAAGCTGAGGTTGATGGCGCCGCCTTGGATGGGGTTAATGACAATTTCTTCCCCCAAAAAGCCGGTCAATTCTTCCACCACCTCTGCTTGGATAACCTGCACCACTTAGCGCTCGGTAACAGCATGCAATGTTTGTTTCTTCTCCTTGCTTTTACTCCATTGCAGGTAACCATAAATAGCAAATACACTGTAGATAACAAACAACAATCCGGTAAGTAACAGGCCTTTGGCGAGGTAGAGGTACACCGCCACTGCGTCAATAACAATCCAGTATAACCAATTTTCTCTCACCTTCTTCGCAACTAAAACAGTAGTAAATACGCTGAAAACCGTAATGAATGCATCAAGATACAAATAGGTCGAATCAAAGATAGACGCCCCAAGAACACTTAATAATACACTTATCAAAACAAGAATTAAGACGGCAGCGATGTGTTGTTTTACCGTCCAGCTTGTAATATCTAGGGCTTTATCGCTGTCCTTTTGCCACTGTAACCAACCGTATACCGCCATCAACATGTAGTATACATTGAGTAAAGCATGAAATGGCAACGTGACTTCCCAAAACACAAAGGTGTAGATGGCAGTACTAAGAAGCGCACAAGGCCAACACCAAATATTCTGCTTAGCGGCTAACCACACATAGGCCAAAGCTAATACAACAGCTAAAGCCTCTAACCCAGACTGAGCACTTAGCTGTTGCAGTAACTGACTTGCGAATTCACTCATCAGTCTTGCTGACTCATCTTGTCGCCATTAAGAAACTTACAAACAAAGATGGCCTGGCCAATTTCTTGATGACTGCGTTGCATTTCTTCAGCGAGAATTTGCATGGTAGGTAAATATTCCCCACTGACGATGGTATTGGTCATTGAAGTGACAACCTTCAGTTCTGCATAGTCATTTAATCTATCAATAAACGTTTGGATCGGTGGAATATAATCAAGGTTTAGAGGGTATAGCGAGATTTCAGCAACTAATTTCATTTTGGTAACCTGTGTAAAGTGAAAAAGGTGGGCTAATTGAATGAATCAGCCCACGGTGTTTCATTTAAAAGTGATAGTTTAGATTCACACCGATACGGCGCGGCTCACCAAACTGCTCCCATGTTTGGGGGGCATATTCATCTCTAGGATCATTGCCAAAATAAAAGCCACGGTTGGCATAAGCTCGGTCAAATAAATTACGCGCATACAAACTAATTCTCCAATCACCAAAGTCATAATCAAGGCTAGTGTGCACCACAAACTGTTTGTCAGAGATTTGATCATGCCCAAAGGAATAATAAAAATCGTCTTTTACATCCAACTCAAGTAACCAACTCACCTTTTCACTTAATTGCCAGTTTATGCCAGCATTAATTTGGTAATCAGGCGCATGAGCTTGATCACGCTTATCCAGCGTTTCAAATTCATCATCGACTAAGCGTGTAATACCTTCGATATTGGTTTTTAACCATCCCAGGTTTAAAAACATATCAAGGTTATCGGTCACTGCAGCCTGAATACTGGTCTCGATACCATAATTGGTGCCGCTCGCAGCATTGTCGTAAAAATCGACAAATGACTGGTCTTGAACAAACGAGTTCTTATATTGAATGTCATCACGCCACTGATAAAACAGCGTAAAATCCACCCTCAAACTCCCATCTTGGTTCGCGCCTTTTACACCAAATTCTGTGCCCACTAAAGACTCCGCGCCAAAGGTGGCATTACTTAGCAGTACATCTTTAAAAACCTCTAGGCCTTCGTCATTCGCTTTACTTAACGCTTGACCGTTGACCCCACCCATCTTGTAGCTGCGCAACACACTAAAATACAACATGGTATTCGCACTAGTTTGTTGATGGTAGCTTAGCTCTGCCCCCCAATCATCATGGTCAATGCTCTGCTTAATGGCTTGGCTATCTCGATAATCCATTTTTTGTGATGCTAAACGTAAACTGGCGGTAAGCCATTGCTTGTCGCTCAGATCAAATTTGTATTGACCAAATAGCGCTATATCTTCCCTTGCCACTTCACTTGAAAACGGCGCACTGTAGGTATAGTCACGATCAAGGTTTTCATCTTTATCGGCATAATAAAAACCGATTAACCAAGGGGTATCCACGTTATTTTTGCTGCTAAATTTTGCTTGCACCGTTTTATCGTTGCGGGTCCGATAATAGTAGTCAGTGGATGAATACTCCCATCCAGGTGCAATACCAACATAACTCCAGTCTTCATCATAGCCATAACTTAAATCCGCATCGAGCAAAGAGGTTTGTACTTGCACATCAGCCCAACTAAAACCCTGATAATCCGCCGTTAGGGCGACAGCATCACTTTTTTGCGTATCAACACCTGGCTCATCTGACAATGTAGTGCGGTTTCGGTCTAAAGAAAAAGCATCGTAACCGTTATCAACATCGATAAGATGTACTGTGGTATTGAGTTTTAAATCAGCGGTGATTTGCCAATCAACCTTGCCTCTAAAAGTAAACTCATCCTGATTGTTAGTGTCTTCACGATTTAAATAAGTGTTTGAAATGAACCCATCACTGGTATTTTGATGCAGTGATACTCGGCAATTGGCGGTATTGGTTAATGCGCCGCCCACCGCAGCGCCTAAGTTCCAACTATGGTAATTGGCATAGCCCGCTTGAAAATCCATAGTGGTCACATCACTGGTGGGTGCAGAAATCACGTTGATCATGCCGGCCAAACCATCGGCACCAAACCTCGCACTATTCGGGCCTTTAAAAATCTCTACCTGTGCCACATCAAAAGTACTTGCTCCGGCCAGTAATCCCGAATAATTAATCCCATCCACTAAGTAACCAACAGATGGGTTAATAGGATCCACAAACTGACTACGCTCGCCAATACCGCGAATTTGCACAAAACGACCACGGCTCGCTCCTGTCGCAAAGTTGACATTAGCCGAGCGATTAAAAAGTTCATCCAGATGTTGGGCATGGCGCTGTTCAATATCCAAAGCGGATATCACATCAATACTTGTCGCTAGTTCTGATAATGGTGTGGTAGTCAGTGCGCCATAAACAAGCACCCTTTCAACGTCTTCAGATTCATTTGCAAATGCAACATGACTCGCTCCAATCAGCAACGAAGAAACGGCTAAACTTATGTTACGTATTTTTGAATTTATCATGAGGATCTCTTCAATTCAGTTTGAAAAGATCCGGCTTTACGGCAGGTAAATGGGGATAGTGTCTCTTACCATTCCTACGCCGGTATTATCCGGATCAGGTGTAAGGGTTCGTGTTTTAATAACACATCTCAGCCTTGCGGCACCCCTTGGCTTACTACTTCTCTCTAAGAAAATAGCGTGCGCAGTCTATCAGTCTTAGTGTACCGCGCAAGTGAATATCAAAATTAAATATAACTAATTCATAATCTTAAGCGATTAACGAAATTTTAGTTTAGCTAATTTGTGAGTTGAAAAAAACGAACTTTCTTGACTGATCCACACTTCCCCGTTTGGACTCACACAAACGCCTTCAACCTGATTAAAGCCGTCAAGAGGATAGGTGGCGACCACGTTGAAACGTCTGTCTAGCAAAGCGATAAAAGGTGAAAACTTCCCGAAGCCGCTCACACTGTAACCTACCACAGTGAATTGCTTGCTTGATTTGTTAAAATCAATTCCCGTCACAACTCCTGGCAAACCATCAATTGAGGCGATCGGCGATACAACTTGCTCCGCTAGGGATGGCTCTATTTTATAAACATGAGAGACGGTGGACTGCCAACTCTTTGAAAAAAGTAGCAATTCATCATCAGCGCTAACTAAGGCTTCTGCGTCAAAATCATGTTTCAAATATTCATTGTTCTCAATGTTGTTATTAGCATAACTTAGCTTTAAGACCTTGGTAATCGCCGGCACTTGGTTTTGTTTATTGATGACGAGTATCTCTACAATTGCCCTTTTACCATTATTATTGCCGATATCACCCACATAAAAATTATCGTTATCACCTGTGATCGCCTCCCAGTCTTGATTTTTTTTATCAAGATCTTGCCTTCTAACTATTTCACCTGAGGTATTTAATTGATAAATAGTCGGCGAATTACCTGAATCGTTAATGGTAAAAATAGTGTCAGATGCGGGACAATATAAACCGGAGGTTTCGGCCAAATCGCCCGCTAAGTTAAATTCTGTTTCAACGGTATAACCAAGTTTGTCACTTGCTATTGAGCCACACGCGGTCAGCAACATAAAGCTTGCAATAAAAATAGCCTTCATCATTATCCTTTTATTTTCCACATGCATACTCCCCATTACGACACTAACCATCACTAGCCTAAATTAAACGACTAATCTCTTCTTTAGTTTGAATCTCTAATTGCTCTAGTGTTTTACCATGCTCTGCTGGCAAACGCGTTTCTGGATCGAGTTTTACAAACACAATATCGTCAGCAAAACAGATAGTTTTTTTGGTTATCTTGTTTCTTACCAAACAACTGACGGTAATAGATGTTTTACCCACTTTTTTGGTGGTTAGTCCAAACTCAACGACATCGCCAACCATCGCTGGCGATTCAAAACTAATTTCGCCAATATGCTTGGTCACCAGCACATTGGTTTCTAACTGACAAATAGCATAGATAGCCGCTTCTTCATCAATCCACTCCAAGGCTCGGCCACCAAACAATGAATTAGCATAATTGAGATCATTTGGCATCACTAACCGGCGAGATAAAAAGCGCATTCGTATTCCTTGTAAAGTTTGCATAAACTAGCGGCGCTATTATACATCCAAAGAACCCATAAAAGTGAAATTGTACAATCAAATTGAATCATGGCTGACTAGCCGCGCTAAAAATGTCGTTCACCGACAATTACTCGTTATTAGTGGTGACGAACCCTGGGCAATTGAGCAAGCAATTAAGCTCTGTGCAACCAATGATGACTTGTGGCTCGGAAATAGTGAAGGTGCCTGTAGCGAAATATCCCCTCAACAATATCAGAACTTTTTAGGACAAGAATACAATACACTTGTATTCAATGCTTACACAGGCTTTAGAGCCAATGCAGCTATTGCCTTAAGTGGCATCGTTACAAAAAACGGTTTGATGATTTTAATTTGCCCTGAGTTAGACAGTTGGCCACGTTATCCGGATCCCGATTGGGCAAACCGTGTATCTTACGGTTTTCAAGATGCCTTGGTACGAAGTCATTTTATTGATAAATTTATTAAAACCATCAAGCAAGATGAAAATGTTGCCTTACTCACCAAAGAAGGCTTCCAAGCAGCCCTACCGCTAGCCCCTAAAGAAGCACTGACTGAAAATGCATTACCAGCTATCGCTTTACAGCAACAAGAATTGGCGGTTGAAAACATCATAAAAGTGGCAACAGGGCATCGAAACCGTCCTTTAGTTCTCAGTGCTGATCGTGGTAGAGGTAAATCTGCGGCCCTGGGTATTGCCGCAGCGAAACTGATGCTGACCAAAGGTAAAAAGATTGCTTTAGTTGCGCCCTCACCTAGCACGGTGCAACACGTCTTTTCTCATGCCAAACACTACCTACCTGAGGCACAGCACAGCAAAAATAAGCTCAGTTTTAATGAGGGCTACATGCAGTACATTGCACCTGACGCGATACTTGCTCAGACAAGCAATTTTGAGCTTTTACTTATTGATGAAGCTGCTGCATTGCCTACTCATTTACTTTATAAGTTAATTGACCGATTTTCTCGCATTGTATTTAGTACCACACTGCATGGCTATGAGGGCAGCGGCCGAGGTTTTGATTTAAGAGTAAAAGAATACCTTAATGTGAATAAGCCACAGTGGCGTAATTTACACTTAACTTGCCCTATGCGTTGGTACAAAGGCGATTGTCTTGAGTCATTTTGGTTTAACGCCTTATGTATGCACAATACTCCCTGCGCCCTGCCCTATTCCCCTGAAACTGAAATATCATGCCGTTTTGTATCGCAAGTTGAGTTAGTTCAAGATACTCAACTTAGTCACAACTTATTTCAATTGCTTATCGAAGCCCACTATCAAACCAGTCCAGATGATCTAATCAGGTTATTCGATAGCCCAGAGCAACGTTGCTTTGTTTTAGTAAAAGGCAATGAGCTAGTAGGAGTGGCACTGGTGATCGAAGAAGGGGGCGAGCGTCTAGCTCCTTTGCACCAAGACATCGCGGCCGGAAAAAGACGAGTAAAAGGGCATTTAGTTGCGCAAAACATTGCTTTTAATTATGCCTATGCTGAATTTTGTCAGCACAAACAATGGCGAATTAGCCGAATTGCAATCGCCTCGGCATATCAATCACGTGGTTTAGGTCAGCAGCTTATCGATCATATTATCCAACACGCTCAAACTCGAGATATTACTTTTATGACCACCTCATTTGGCGCCAGCGTGCGACTCCTGAAATTTTGGCAACGCGCAGGTTTTACACTAGTCAATTTGAGTAAAAAGCCCGAGATTTCAAGCGCCCAGCATAGTGCTCAATTAATCTATCCTGTGACTGAACAGGTAAAAAATATTGAGCACTACTTAAAAAATGTATTTTTACTAGAGTTGTGTTTTCAAAGTGATAAAGCATTTAGTGATCTTGAGCCTCTGTTGTTGCATCACGCCTTAGCTTCTGTGCATTCAGGCGCTCCCCTTGAGCCTATCAATCTTGAAATAATCAAACAGTTTATCGATGGCACCAGACCTTTGAACGTATGCCTTCGCTCACTCAGAGCCTATTACTTAAAGCATATACGGGTGTTCAAAAAATTAGATAAACAACATCTCGCCCTCGTGGTCGCAACCTTAATGCAAAATCGCCCCTTTGCCGCTATTTCTAAAGAATTTTCTGTAACAGGCAAACATCAAATTGAATTGACAATAAGAAACGCGCTGAAGCTAATTGCAATGGATGAGCATAGGTAAACTTTTCTGTGTGCAAAAAGTCCGAGACGCAAGCTATTTTACCTCAACCAGACTTCCCCTTGGGGTTCAAGCCTTTTTCAGACATAAAAAAACCGCATAATTGCTTATGCGGTTTTGATATATGGCGTCCCCAAGGGGATTCGAACCCCTGTTACCGCCGTGAAAGGGCGGTGTCCTAGGCCTCTAGACGATGGG
>NZ_JBGQOM010000010.1:0-181399 GCF_052119645.1 Flavobacterium sp. W21_SRS_FM6 | reverse complement strand
TCGAAGAAATAGCTGACATCGAGGAACAGGCTGACATCGAAGAAACAGCTGACATCGAAGAACAGGCTGAAATCGAAGAAATGGCCGAAGTCGAAGAGTCATCTGACACCGAAGCAACAGCTGAAATCGAAGAAACAGCTGACATCGAAGAAACGGCTGAAATCGAAGAAACAGCTGAAATCGAAGAAACGGCTGAAATCGAAGAACAGGCTGAAGTCGAAGAAATGGCCGAAGTCGAAGAGTCATCTGACACCGAAACAACAGCTGACATCGAAGAGACAGCAGATATTGAAGAAACTGACGAGTTTGCTGAGCATAATCTGGATGAGCATGGCTTAGATGAAGATGAGTTAGAAAAAGCCTTAGAAGATCTCGAGCATCAGGAACTCGATGAGGTTCTGAAAGATTTGACCTCAGATCAAAAAGGCGGCTTAGACTCCTTAGATGAATTAGAGTTTGGCGCTATCGCTGATGACTATTTTCAACACAAAGCGCAGGATCCGAGCCCTAATCAAGATGAAACCGATGATTCTTTACTTGAGCAAGCATTAGCTGACCTTGATGCCGAGGCAGAAAATCTTAGCGAAGTACAGGATGAAAGTGCCTTAGATGAATTTCCAGGATTGGGTGACTGGTTATCTCAAGACAAAGAATTAGATCCAAAGGATAAAAAAGACAAGCAATTACAGAGTAATGCTGAGGATGAATCTGTACTTGATGAAATTGAAGAAGCTAATTTTGATGAATTATTAGATGCTATTGACATCAGCAACGATGACGAAAACGATGGCTTGGATATTTCAGCTCTGTTATCTGAGCCCACTGCAGAAGACGAAGTTGTGTCAAACGAATTGCTCAATAATACCGACGAAGATGACTTTTTAGACGTTGAAGCATTGTTAAACGATAGCTTCGATGAAGAAGAGGATTCTTTGGCAGCTAAGGATTTAGACTTGTCAGCACCTCTGGCTTCATTCTTTGGTGATCCTACAGAGGGCGAAGGGGTTGATGTTGACGATGACAGTGGTTTTGGCGCTAAGTTAGATCTTGCTCATGCCTATATTGAAATTGGCGAACACGACTCTGCTGTAGAACTATTACAAGACATCATTGAAAATGGCAGTGAGCAACAGGTCATCGAAGCCAAGAGTGTATTAGCGAATCTTGCTGAATAGAAGAAAATTAATACGCTTTTTGTCCAAATGGGGGATATCAGCTCTTTATGTGGCAACACAGAATCGTCTTCACTGAACAAGGTTTGCTAAGAAAAATACATTTCCAATGACGACACTAGCGAGTTATTAAGACCACTAGATACCTTACAGCCGGCTCTGAATCATTACTAAGTTCAGAGAGAAGATGCTATTTTTTGGGAAGCCAAAGGATAGTAATGGAAAGGTGCTAGTGCTAGTGGCGCTTTAGTCCAAATGCTAACTCGCAAGTAAGGATAGACCAATATGCCATCCGCAGCGTTCTGACCAGTACGTAGTCTTTTACATCAGCTTACTGTTGTCTACAGCAATAGATGTTGGCGCTTGTTGAGTACTGATGGGATCCGAAGTCTATAGATACAAAAACGCCGGCTAAATTAGCCGGCGTTTTTGATGAATTTATTTCTTAAAAGAAAGTGTAAACCACGGTGACCGCAGTTTGGGTATCTAGGTTCTCTTTACCCTCAGCCACATCAGTGTTGTGATCCATTAATAACGATACTTTCAAAGACAGCGAATCATTAATCTTGGCAGATAAAGAGGTCTCTGATTTAGATTTAGTATTATTACTACCTACTTCCGTAGATAGTATTTGTTTGAAAGTCGCGTTATCTGACACTTTCCATTGATAGTCTAGTGCACCACGCACAATTAAGCCGTTTTCAGATTCGCCTTCAGAGGTTTTTGCAAATGAATAACCAGGACCGATACTGTAGCTAAATCTGCTTGAAGGGTCATCCCATAGCTTTTGTTGCCAACCCACTGCAAGTGTGGCTTGATAGTCGTAACTGCTGAACTTGTCATCAGCATACGAAGCGAAACCAAACAAACGGTGATCAGGATTTTCTAACTTATAGTTACCCTGAGCGGACATAAAGTATTTTTGCGCAGTCGTTTGCGATTCACCCGCAACGTCATCTTTTTTGTAAAGACCTTCAACTACAAAGTCATTACTCCACATCTCTAACTCTTGATGCGCAGCTAGCTTACCTTTGAAAGACGTAGTCTCTGTATTACCCGTGGTAGAGATAAAACCAAATTCGCCATCCATCGACAAGGGTTTCACTTCGTCGGCAGCGAAAGTGCCATAAGAGGCGAGAAGGCTTAAAACTAGCAGTGTTTTTTGCATGGAAAATATCCTTAATATAATTAAATCCAAAAATTGAATAGTTGAAGAGGTAAATATGGAAATATTTTACGCTAATAAATGGCTCAGAAAAACTGATAAACCAGAGTAACGGCTGTTTCTGTGTCTAATTCTTCCGTTTCTTGACTGACACCCGTATCGTGATTCACCACAAACGTCAGTTTCATGGCCAATGAGCCATTTATTTTAGTTGATAAAGACGTTTCTGATTTAGTTTTTGTCGAATCACTCGCTGCTTCGGCGCTGACAAATTGCCTAAATGTCGCTTGTTTATTGAATTTATGTTTGTACTCAAAGGCCGCCCTAACAATAATTCCTTGATCATCGGCTAAGTTTTTATTGGATTCATACTTAGATACTGAGTAACCAGGACCAATGCTATATTTCAATTCGCTGATATCATCTCGCCATAAACGGGATGTCCAACCTGCGGCAACCGCCGTTTGATAATCAAAGCCACTAAAACGATTGTCTTCATATTCTCCATATATAAATACCCGATTGTTGGGGTCGAGTAATTTATAGTCAATTTGGCTTGATAGAAAAAGTTTTTGTGCCGAAGTGGCTGATACATTCTCACCATCAATTTCTGTAGCACTGCGCTTATACAAAAAATCACTGATGATCTGGTAACTCCAATGGGTAAGTTCTTGACTGGCATTGATTTTTGCGGTGACGGACGAGGTACTGGTATTGCCGGAAGCTTCGACTAAGCCAAACTCGCCTATCATCGACATTTCGCTATCTTCGCCAATGGCGTAGCTTGGCTTCTCAGCCATATATAATGAGCGCATTATATTTAGCTGAGCATGACTGTGCCACGCGCAAAAAGTCAGTAATAGGAGGAGTTTTTTCATTAAAAATACAAATTTAACTGCCAATTAAAAAGCAGGAGACATTGTATAAAACTAATGCAGCATTGTGCAAAGTTAATACTCAATAAAATTCGGTAATTACACTTTATTTACCTTGTTTTTTAATTCTACTTTGCCTTTGGTTGCATTAAGGTAATTATATTATCCGCTTCCATTAGCGCATATTTAACAGCCGCATTAAGATCGTAATTTTCTAAATTTAATGCGCTAATCACGGTAGGGGGCACAAGCTGATGAGGTGTATAAAGATGTTGATTCGCCAACGCAATACCTGCCCTAGCAGCACAAAAAATGACTGCGATCTCTTTATCTTTTAGGGCCTTCATTTCATCATGAATATGTTCAATAGGTAAATACAACTGAGAAGGTAAGCGCCACACTTGCATTAATTCTGCACTGCATTTCGCAAAGTCAAAGCCCATTAATTCTTGTTGTTTGTGCCAAGGACAGATTTTAGCATCGTATTGATTGCATTTTATTACTAATTCAGGCGCTTGTACGGCAACTAAAAGCTCCCCAATATTATGCAACAAACCCAGTACAAAAAAGCGCTCACTTCCTCTAATTCGGGCAATTTTTGCTAAATGTTTGGCAACTAAGCCAGCATAAACGCTTTGTAGCCAAAACCGTTTCAAATCAATCACGTCACTACTGAAATGTTCGAAGGCCGAGCTGGCGGTTTCGGCCATAACTAAATTATATAAAGCTTCACCACCAATCACGCTAATTGCTTTTGTGAGGGTATCTACTTGTGATTCAAAACGGAATAAAGATGAATTAGCTAATTTTAATAACTTAGAGGATAGCGAAGGATCTAAGGCAATAAGCTCTCCTATCTCCTCTAAACTGCTATTGTCATTATCCAGCATCGCGCGAATTCGTATGCAAATATCAGGCAACACGAAGGACTGGCTTGCAATTTTAGCTACATCTTTGGGGTTTATTGTCAGCATTGGCACATTACGTCTTTCCACGGTTGGCCTTATTATAAACAGTTAGCGCATTAATTGAGAGTTACTTTGTCAATAATGCTTAATATTTATGAACTTGCACCACGGAAAAATTTTATTTTTCTGCTTTGCAATTGTCTTTAGTTTGGACAGATATTGATATTATGAGACTGACTTTTACTGAGTAAATGAGTAAGCTAGTTTCTAACTATAAAAAAATTTTTTGACTGAAAATTGTGAAGACAAGTAATCTAGATGTACAGCACAGTAATGAAAAACAGGTTCATGCCAACGGCCTACTGATTAATTTCGACAGCTTTGGTGAGCGCAGCAATCCTGCTGTCGTCTTAATTATGGGCTTGGCTACACAAATGATTTTTTGGGATGAAGCGTTTTGCCGAGCTTTAGCCAGTCAGGGTTTTTGGGTTGTGCGTTTTGATAATCGAGATATTGGTAAAAGTAGCTGGCTAAACAAGGATAAAATTCCTAAGTCATGGGCATTTTTAATGAATGTACTATTTGCTAAAAAGTTAAAAGCAAGTTACCAACTCACTGATTTAGCCCAAGATACTGTGGGTTTAATGGATGCACTAGAAATTGAAAAGGCACACATCGTTGGGGCATCGATGGGTGGCATGATTGCACAACTAATTGCAATTGAGGCACCGCAAAGGGTGCTAAGTCTTACGTCTATTATGTCTACGACTGGAGATCGGTCTTTACCCAGAGCGAGCAATACAACTGCTTTACAACTTTTGGCAACACCCGTCAAAGAAAAAACAGTTTATCTTAAGCAAGCCACAAAGGTTTGGCGAATCCTGCACGGTTCTCATTACCCCTTTGAGCAAGAAAGAATCACTCATTTATTACGTTGCTCTAGGGAGAGGGGATTTAATCCTGACGGAATAAGTCGCCAATTTGCCGCTATTTTAAGTGCAGCGGATCGGACATCTGCCTTGCGTCAATTAACTAAGCCAACATTAGTGATACATGGCGATATGGACCCTTTGGTACCGGTTGAATGTGGCGTCGCTACTGCGAACGCAATTCCACAAGCCAAACTTAAAATTTATCCTGGAATGGGCCACACTATCCCTGTTGAAGTCGCACTTGATGTTATTAATGAAATAGTTGAACTAGCAAAGAGCGCAAACTGAATCGCTTGTCATGGGTTTATCCCAAACGAGGCTTCATTATTCAAATAAGTCAGTTTGCTTTTGCTCTTCTTTACTTTGCGCTTGTTTAGACTTTGCCTGATTAGCGCGTTTTTTGCGTAAGGCACAGGCTTTAATAATTGCACTTTGCACATTCTCTTCTAGTTTAGTCCAATGTAATCTCTCATCTCGCGAGCGAAAGCAACCCAAGCAATAACCCTTCGGGCCAGATTGGCAAACGCCTATACAAGGACTGGTTATTTCAAAAATTTCAATCTGTTTCAAACCACACCTCAACAGATAAAACGCCGGGGAATATCCTGATTAGATAGTAGATAGGTACTGCGAGATAGTAAATAGCAAAGAGTTAGCTCTAGTTCTAAACGTAGCGTTGGTCGTTTTGATTTTTTACTGTGTTGCTTTGATACCATGCGGTGATCGGCGGCATCCTAAATTTGGGGTTTATAAACGGATAAGCTAACTAGGCTGATGTTATTCAACACCCTAAATATACGCTAACTGCGGTTGTCTTTGAGCAGTTTTGGGCCTGGGTAGTATCATCGTCAACGCTTTTAAATGTAAAAAGCCCAAACAAGGCAGGGCTTGAATGGGCATGTTAAGCAAAAGGTAAATTACCAGATTTTTACACGATCTTCTGGTTTAAGGTACATGCCATCACCTTCTTTTACGTCGAAGGCTTGATAAAAAGCGTCAACGTTTGGCGCGATACCATTTACCCGAAATTCGCCCGGTGAGTGGGGGTCGCTTAACAGTTGTGCTCGCAACGCATCTTCACGTGATTTGCTGCGCCACACTTGGGCATAACCCATAAAGAAACGTTGGGCGCCAGTTAAGTTATCGATAACCTTTGCTTCCTCACCATTTAATGACATTTGATACGCTTTATAACCAATGGTTACGCCGGCTAGATCACCGATATTTTCACCTAAGGTCAAACTACCATTCACATTCTGACCTTCAATAGGCTCAAAAGCGTCGTACTGCGCTACTAACTTTTTACCAAGCGCATCAAAGGCTTCACGATCTGCATCAGTCCACCAACTACGAAGATTACCTTGTCCATCGTATTTAGAACCCTGATCATCAAAACCATGACCAATTTCATGACCAATCACAGCGCCGATTGCACCGTAGTTAACCGCATCTTCAGCGTTCATATCAAAAAATGGCGGTTGTAAAATACCTGCTGGAAATACAATTTCATTTCTGACAGGGCTGTAATAGGCGTTGATGGTTTGTGGGGTCATGCCCCAGTCTTCTTTATCGACAGGTTTGCCAATTTTTTTAACGTCTTCCATGTGGTCAAATTCAGCGTAACGTAAGTAGTTTCCGACCAAGTCATCTGCTTTTATTTCTAAGCCTGAATAATCGCGCCATTTACTTGGATAACCAATTTTAGGCGTAAAAGACGCCAGTTTTTCAAGGGCTTTTACTTTTGTTTCTTCACTCATCCAATCAAGTTGTTGAATGCTTTCACCGTAGGCTTTAATTAAATTTTGAACGAGCTCGTCCATTTTTGCCTTGGCTTCAGGTGTAAAGTAACGTTCAACATATTGTTGACCAAGCACTTCACCTAAAACACCGCTTGTGGCGTTTACTGCGCGCTTCCAACGTGGTTGTTGCTCAGGAATACCGTTTAACGTGGTTGAGTGAAAAGCAAAGTGCAAATCGACAAAGTCTTGGCTCAAACGGCTGGCGTACGCGTCGACCAAATTAAAGGTTAAGTAGTCTTTCCACGTTTGTAAGTCGTGTTTAGTCATAATGTCGCTAATATGCTCAAAATAGGGCATGTTTCGCACCACCATTTTTTCTACTGAACCGATGCCACTTGCGTCCGCGTAGGCCTGCCAATCAAATCCAGTAAATAGCACTTTAACTTCGTCTTTACTGCGATTGTTATAATTTTTTTCGGCATCACGACTCTCTACTCGAGAAATGTGTTTTGCGGCAATATCTTTTTCCAAGGCCATAATGCGTGAGGCTGCGTCTTCTGGATTTGCTGTGCCAGCCTTAGCAAGTAATTCAGCCATATATTTTTCAGCGGCAATACGAAAATCAAGGTACTTCTGATCGTCTTTGCTGTAATAATCTCTGTCAGGTAAAGTCAGACCTGCTTGATACAAATACATGGTCGTTATATTTGGATCTTTGGCATCTGGTGAGGTGTAGTAGTTGAACGGACCGCCCACGCCAAGCACATAAAGTTCGCCCATTTTTTGAGCCAGTTCAGTTGGCGTTTTGATTGCTGCAATGGCATCAATATATGACTGCAGTGGGCTTAAACCTAATTCATTTGCTTTATCAAGGTTCATGTAGCTGTTGTACATGTCACCCAGCTTCTGTGTATTTGAACCACTTTGGGCCTGTGTATTGGCGGCTTCTTGGATCAGAGATTTTAGATTTTCTTGAGTATTGTCATACAAGACATTAAACACGCCATAACGACTTTTATCAGCAGGAATGTCAGTGGTATTTAACCAGTGGCCATTCACATGGCGAAATAAATCATTCTGTGCAGCAACGGTTTGATCAACTGCAGTCAAATCAATACCCGAAACCAAAGGTACTTTTTGTTCTACGGCTTGAGGTTGCTGAGGTTCTGTTTTCGATGCTGGGCTACAAGCGGCTAAACCTAGGGCCACTGATACACTAATAGCAAGCATACTAAATTTGTTCATCTGTCTTCCTTCATGGGAGCAAGTTATAGGGGATTACACCTTCTTGCTCTTATTATTGTGAGAGTAAAAATCGCAGTGAGTCTACTGCTTGCGACTTTAGCTTGCAAAATGTTGTGTATTTAAAGTGTGAATAATTGTTACAAGTGTTGGTTAACAAACACCTTGATAGAATGGGACAAGAGGGGGATGTAAATTGAGTTATGCAAAAAAAAGGGCCTGAAATCAGGCCCTTTGTGATTGAGTGCTTAGAAAAAGTTTATTTTTTCTTCGCTTTCGGATTAGGTAAATCAGTAATGCTACCTTCGTACATTTCTGCCGCTAAACCGATAGATTCGTTTAGAGTAGGGTGAGCATGAATGGTTAATGCGATATCTTCTGCATCAGCGCCCATTTCGATCGCTAAACCTATTTCACCTAACATCTCACCCGCGTTAATACCAACAATGGCACCACCAACGATACGGTGAGTATCTTTATCGAAAATAAGCTTAGTCATGCCTTCAGTGCGGCCAGAAGCAATTGCTCGGCCAGAAGCAGCCCAAGGGAAGGTCGCACTTTCAACCTTTAAACCTTGCTCTTTGGCTTCTTTTTCAGTGACACCTACCCATGCCATTTCAGGATCGGTGTAAGCAACTGAAGGAATGCATTTAGGATCAAAGTAATGCTTGAGGCCTGAAATAACTTCAGCAGCAACATGACCTTCATGCACCGCTTTGTGAGCAAGCATTGGCTGACCAATTAAATCACCAATTGCAAAAATATGGTTTACGTTAGTACGTAACTGCTTGTCTACACTAATAAAACCGCGGTCGTCAACAGCAACGCCGGCTTTATCGGCATCCAGTAATTTACCATTTGGACGACGACCAACAGCAACCAATACTTTGTCGTAGCGTACTGCTTCGCTAGGGGCCTGCTTACCTTCAAAGCTCACATATAAACCATCATCTTTGGCTTCTACACCCGTGACCTTGGTTTCTAACATGACATTGAATTTGTCTTTAACAAATTTTTGGTAAACCTTAACGACGTCTTTATCTGCGGCAGGTACAAGTTGATCTAAAAATTCAACAACATCAATTTGAGAACCCAAAGCACGGTATACCGTACCCATTTCTAAACCAATGATACCACCACCCAACACTAACATTTTTTCAGGGATGTCAGCCATTTCAAGGGCGCCGGTCGAGTCAATTACGCGAGGATCATCTTTAGGGATAAACGGTAAGCTAACCGGTTCAGAACCTGCTGCAATGATGGCGTTGTCAAACGTAATGACTGTTTTACCGTCTTTACCTTCTACTTCTAAAGTATTACTACCAGTAAACTTTCCATAACCTTGCACGTGTTTCACTTTGCGCATTTTTGACATACCAGATAGACCTTTGGTCAACTGGCTTACTACGCTGTCTTTCCAACCGCGTACTTTATCTAAATCGATTTTTGGCTCACCAAATACTACACCGTGGGAGGCCATTTCTTTGGCATCGTCGATAACTTTTGCTACGTGAAGTAGGGCTTTTGAAGGGATACAACCTACGTTTAAACAAACACCACCTAGTGTCTCTCGGGCGTCGACGATTACAGCTTCAATTCCTAAATCAGCAGCACGAAATGCCGCAGAATATCCACCAGGACCTGCGCCTAATACTACTAACTGGGTTTTAATTTCGCTCATTGTGACCTCAATCTCTTTAAAATTTTTTATTTGCTTTGTATGGGCGACGAAATTCTACCTAGTCGCCCGTGAGTTAGCAAAGAAAAGGCGTGAAAACACGCCATTTCTTTTATATTTGTTATAACAACATTTGACGAATATCACCCAGCACATTGCTCAAGTGAACGACAAATCTTGCGCCAACGGCACCATCAATAACGCGATGGTCATAAGACAATGATAAAGGCAGCATCAAACGTGGTTCGAAGTCCTTACCATTCCACTTAGGTTTCATCTCACTCTTAGATACTCCTAAAATGGCAACATCTGGCGCATTCACAATTGGAGTAAATGCCGTACCACCAATTCCACCTAAACTTGAAATCGTAAAACAACTGCCTTGCATATCAGCGGCTTTGAGTTTTCCGTCTCGCGCTTTAATACTGATTTCAGTTAACTCACGAGATAACTCATAGATGCCTTTTTTATCAACATCGCGCACCACTGGAACCACTAATCCGCCGGGCGTTTCTACCGCAATACCAATATGGTAATACTTTTTCTGAATTAAGCTTTCACCTGATTCGGATAAAGACGTATTAAATACAGGGTAGGCTTTCATTGCATCGGCTACGGCTTTCATCATAAACACCAAAGGCGTTATTTTTACCCCTAACTTACGTTTCTCAGCGACGGCATTTTGCTCTTTACGGAAGTCTTCAAGTGCTGTGATATCTGCCTCATCAAACTGAGTAACGTGAGGGATCGTGACCCAGTTTCTGTGTAAATTAGGACCAGAAATCTTCTGAATGCGGGTTAATGGTACTTCTTCGATTTCCCCAAACTTACTAAAGTCAACTTTAGGCGCTGCAAGAACTTGTAAACCGCCTGAACCGCCGGCAGACACTGAGTTATTGGTTGCTTTGGGACGAGATAATTCATATTTAACAAAGGATTGAACGTCTTCTTTAAGAACCCGCTTTTTAGGGCCGGTACCGCTAACCTGAATTAAATCTACGCCAAACTCACGCGCTAAACGACGCACTGATGGTGATGCATGCACTTTACCGCCTTTACCCATATCACCAGCAGAAGGATGGTGAGGTACAGGGGGCGCTTTCGGCGCAGATGATGCAGGAGCAACAGCAGGTTTAGCTGGGGCCGCATCAGCCTTAGCCGCAGGGGCCGGAGCAGGACTACTACCTGCAACCTCTAGCAATAATACTAAGCTGCCCTGCGATACTTTGTCGCCCACTTTCACTTTCACTTCTTTGACCGTACCCGCTTTAGGCGCAGGTACGTCCATGGTTGCTTTGTCGGTTTCTAAGGTAATTAAGCCTGTTTCAGCGTCAATTTTGTCGCCAGCTTTCACCAATACTTCGATAACATCGACGTCTGTGTCACCACCGATATCAGGAACGCTAACTTCGATGACTTCATTCGCTGAACTTGTTTGTGCCGGAGCTGCTTCTGCTTTTGGCGCTTCGGCCTCAGCTGCGGGTGTGGCCGGTGCACTGCCTGCTACTTCAAGCAAAAGCACTAAGCTGCCTTGAGACACCTTGTCGCCAACCTTAATTTTAAGTTCTTTAACCACACCAGCTTTTGGCGCAGGCACATCCATGGTTGCTTTATCGGTTTCAAGGGTAATTAAACCTGTTTCTGCATCGATTTTGTCACCGACAGAAACCAGTACTTCAATTACGTCCACGTCGGTGTCGCCACCAATGTCTGGTACGGTTACTTCAATAACTTCAGCCTCAGCAGAACCTTGCGAAGCGGGAGCACTAGCAGGCTCTTCCTTAGCTTCACTTTTGCTTGGTTCAACCGCATCTTTCGTCGGGGCAGGTTCTGATTTTTGAGAGCTGGCTTGTGCAGCCGCAGCAGTCATCTTCATGATCAATGAATCCTGACTGACTTTGTCTCCCACTTTCACCAAGATATCACTTATCTTGCCACCAAAAGGAGCAGGGATATCCATGCTGGCTTTGTCACTTTCAACGGTGATAAGTGATGCTTCTGCGTCTACGTCGTCACCAACAGCGACACATATTTCTATTACTTCAACTTCATCGCCACCGACATCTGGTACCAATACATCTCTTAACTCTGACATTTTGATCGTCTCCAATTCGGTTATGCGTAAAGCGGGTTAATCTTGTTGCCGTCAATGGCAAATTCTTTCAAAGCGTCAACCAAGACTTTTTTGTCGAGGTCACCGGCTTTCACAAGCTCACGTATTGATGCGATAGCAATGAAGGCAGGATCCACTTCAAAGTGACGACGCAAGTTTTCGCGACTGTCCGAACGGCCGTAACCGTCAGTACCTAACACTTTATATTGGCCTGGTACAAATGCTCTAATCTGATCGGTGTAAGCTTTTACATAATCAGTCGCCGCAATCGTTGGACCTTTACTGCCTTTGTTCAATACTTGTGTCACGTAAGGAACGCGCTCTGTCCCTTCTGGATTCAGCATGTTGTAATGCTCACAATCTAAGCCGTCACGGCCTAATTCGTTGAACGAGGTCACGCTGTAAACTTCAGAACTAATACCAAATTTCTCGTCAAGTAAAGTCGCCGCAGCGCGTACTTGTTGCAAAATGGTGCCAGAACCCAAGAGTTTGACAGACAGTTTATTTTTGCTATTGCCCACTGAATCCAGTAGATAAATACCTTTAACGATACCCTCTGCTGAGCCTTCAGGCATAGCAGGTTGTACGTAGTTTTCATTCATGACTGTAAGGTAATAAAAGACGTTTTCTTGCTCTTCAAACATACGGCGCATACCGTCTTGCACAATAACCGCCACCTCATACCCATACGTTGGATCATATGTAATGCAATTAGGAATGAGCGATGCTTGAGTATGTGACTGACCATCTTGGTGCTGAAGACCTTCACCATTGAGTGTGGTTCGCCCTGCAGTACCACCAATTAAAAAACCTCTGGTTTGGCTGTCACCAGCGGCCCATGCCATATCGCCGACTCGTTGGAAACCAAACATTGAGTAGTAGATATACACCGGTATCATGGGTAAATCATTGGTTGAATAGGATGTACCTGCAGCCACCCAAGATGCCATAGCACCGAGCTCGTTGATGCCTTCTTGTAATACTTGACCCTTAGTATCTTCACGATAATAAGCAACTTGGTCAGCATCTTGTGGCACGTATTTTTGCCCTTGGTTAGCGTAAATACCCACCTGACGGAATAGACCTTCCATACCAAATGTACGAGCTTCGTCAGGGATAATAGGTACAACTCGTGACCCAACTTTTTTGTCTTTCAACATCACAGTAAGTACACGTACAAAGGCCATGGTCGTAGAAATTTCACGATCACCTGAGCCTTTGGTAATGGCATCAAAGGCAGACAATGGTGGAGCTGGAAGGTTTTCAGCGCTTTTTGCTAAACGACGTGGCATATAGCCATGCAAGGCTTCACGACGACTGCGCATATACTTCATTTCTGCGCTGTCTTCGTCAAACTTGTAATAAGGAAATTCTGACAACTCTTCGTTATTTAATGGAATATTAAAACGATCGCGAATGTGTTGTATCGCTTCCATATCCATTTTCTTCACGTTATGTGCAATGTTTTTACCTTCGCCTGCAGAGCCCATGCCGTAACCTTTAACCGTTTTGGCAAGAATAACTTGTGGACGGCCCTTGGTTTCAGTTGCGCGTTTATAAGCGGCATAAACTTTAACTGGATCATGGCCACCACGATTTAAACGCCAAATGTCATCGTCAGACATGTTAGCTACCATGTCTTTGGTTTCAGGGTATTTGCCAAAGAAATGCTCACGGGTATAGGCGCCGCCTTTGGCTTTGTAGTTTTGATACTCACCGTCTACGGTGTTGTTCATAATATCAAGTAGTTTACCGGAGGTATCACGGGCCAATAACGGATCCCAATAGCGACCCCAAATGACTTTAAATACTTCCCAGCCAGCGCCGCGGAAGGTACCTTCGAGTTCTTGGATAATTTTACCGTTACCACGCACTGGGCCATCTAAACGCTGTAAATTACAGTTAACCACAAACGTTAAGTTGTCTAAACCTTCGCGAGTTGCAAGGCCGATAGCGCCCAAGCTTTCTGGCTCATCAACTTCACCGTCACCCATAAAACACCACACGCGCTGTTCAGAACAGTCTTTTAAACCACGGTTAGTTAAGTATTTTAAGAAGCGCGCTAAGTAGATAGCTTGCATTGGTCCCAAGCCCATTGATACGGTCGGGAACTGCCAAAAATCAGGCATTAATTTAGGGTGGGGGTAGCTTGATAAACCTTTACCGTCGACTTCTTGTCTAAAGCCATCAAGTTGGTCTGCGCTTAAACGGCCTTCAATAAAGGCTCGCGAATAAATACCAGGAGATACATGGCCTTGAACAAACAAAAAGTCGCCGCCATCTTTTTCGTTTGGTGCGCGGAAAAAGTGGTTGAAACCAACATCATACAACATGGCAGAAGAAGCAAAACTAGAAATGTGGCCACCAAGGTCAAGGTCTTTTTTGGAGCCGCGAACTACCATCATCATCGCATTCCACCGGATCGCGTTACGGATCTTGGTTTCGATAGTCTGGTCACCAGGCATAGTCGGTTCTTGACCTGCAGGGATAGTGTTCAAATAAGCAGTTGTTGCATCGTAAGGTAAATGTGCTCCATTGCGACGCGCTTTTTCAATCAAACTCTCTAGGAGAAAATGCGCACGTTCAACGCCTTCTTCTTCTAATACAGTTTCTAGCGAGTCTAACCACTCTTGGGTTTCTTGTGGATCCACATCCGAATGCATCATATCAGCCATGGTGCTTTCCTATTTTAGTTTGTTAATGGTGAACTTATTAAAGCCTACAAGGATAGTTTAATTTCCTATATTGGCATCTATTTTCAATAAGTTGTTTAGTATTCGTACCTTTACTTCACTTCTATACGACGCAAAGCACGTTGCATACGCATATCTTGTCGATTAATGTTCAACAAGGTTTCTTCTATAAAAGCTAAATGTTCATTACTAGCCTGACGAGCTTGCTCTGGATCACCAGACAAAATTGCCTGAACAATTTTCTCTCGTTGTCGATTGATCATCAGTTGTGCATCAGAATGAGCAGATAGTACCTCTAAGTTTCGTTGAATGTTGTCTTGCAACATTGTTTGTAAGCTGCGCATAACGTGCAATAAAACAAGGTTATGCGCTGCCCCGGCCATTGTCAGATAAAAACTAACAAGTGCCTTTGCTTCAATACTTTTGTCCGCAGAGTTAGCACCGAGAGGCAAATCGACTAAGGCTTTTTTCAGAGCCGTGTAATCGTCAGGTTGTCCGCGTAAAGCGGCATAATATGCTGCCATACCCTCTAGAGCATGACGAAACTCTAATAAATCAAATTGCATCTCTGGTCTGTCAGACAGCAGCAATAATAACGGGTCGGTGATTAACTCATTTAATTTGGGTTTAACAAATGTGCCACCACCTTGTTTACGCTCAACCAGATTTTTTGCTTCTAATTTTTGAATGGCCTCACGCACAGAGGGCCGTGATACCGCAAATTTCTCAGCAAGTTCTCGTTCAGGGGGGAGTTTTTGCCCAGCCAAAAACGTACCTTCGAGTATCATGGACTCAATCTGCTCCATAATATCGTCGGATAATTTTCTTGATTGAACTTTGCGCATTGCCACCCTAGAGGTTACCTTTATCAGTATAAAGGCTGACGTAGTAACCTTGGTAAATTGGTAAGACCATTTAGCCCACTAGCTTATTAGACATTTTAAGTCGAGTAAATAGTGGTTTATAAATCTAGATGATGTTTAGCTGATATTCAGTTGCATCACCTTGATTTATATCCAATTTAGTTGAGGTTTGGCAGTGGTCTGATCAGCTAATTTATCCAGCCCGTTAAGGTTAAAAGGGCAATCGCAACTAAAATAAACTTGACGTTTCGCTTGGCTAATCGAACCAAGGTACACGGTTCTTCTGTACAATCATTTTCATCTAGTTCAATTTCTTCGGCTTGTCTTGCGACATCAAGTAGTAAGTTTTTAGCGCTGATATGAGGATTTAGTACATAACTGAGCCACGTTGGAAATGCTCGAGAAAAATGGCCCACTAACAAAAAGCCTAAAGCCGTGATCCTCACTGGCAGCCAATCCAAAATATGCATTACCTGTTGGATCACTGATGCACCGGGCTGTTGAGTGGATTGAAGTTGTTTGTTGACTTCTCTTGCCAATACATAAAGTAGAGCGCCAGCAGCGCCAAGAGCAGTAAACCATAAAATAACGGCGGCATAATGCAGGTAGTTTTGCCACACCAAGTTACGACCAAAAGATTCCATGCCTTCGTCGTCATTGCTCAATTGTTCGGCGTAAAGGCTACATGCTTCTAAGTCGCCGCGATTTGCTGCTTGTAAAAAACATTTATAGGTTGCACGAACAGCAGGACACCCTACGCAAACCATTAGTATTGCTGTACTGATGATAAATGCTATGAGACCTGCGGCCAGATATTGCACCAACACAAAAACAACGATGGGCGGAACGAGTATTAAGGCTAAGCCGCCATAAGTGTTAGTAGAATCGGCATTTTGTTTTGTCGTTAAAGACGAAAACAAGTGATTAAAATAGAACTCAAATTGCCAATAACGCGATTTTGTTGTTACACGCTCAACCAGTAAGACCAAAAGCAAACTGATTATTGTCATAAGACATTTTCTCCAAATTAAATAAGGGCTTCAATATAACACTTATCATTGATTAAAGGGCACTAAGACCTTGGCGAAACAAAGGCCAATCAAAGGCAACTCCTGGATCGCTTTTGCGTAGTGGGGCAATGTCACAATGTCCGACGATGCGGGCTAAGGTTATATGAGGAAAAAGAGCCATTATGTAGTGGCTTAATTTAAGCAAACTTGCATATTGCGCATTGGTATAGGCAATATGATCAGCCCCTTCTAATTCAATACCAATCGAATAATCATTACAGATACTGCGCCCCTGAAAACTCGACTTGCCTGCATGCCAAGCACGATGGTTAAAGGGCACAAACTGCACAACTTCGCCACTGCGTTTTATTAGACAATGGGCAGAAACTCGCATGTCAGCAATAAGTTCAAAATACGGATGTCGACTTTTATCCAATTTTCCGCAAAAAAACGCTTCGATTTCCTTGCCGCCAAATTGCTCAGGCGGCAAGGAAATATTATGAATAACCAACAAAGAGACATCCTGAGGGTCGGGTCTGTCATCATAATGACTCGTCACGCACTGTAAAGCAGAGGGGTAAAAATTCGAGTGAGATGAATGATTGATAAGCTGGCTTCTTCTAAAAGTATCTTCAGGCAGCTATCATAGCAAACAGCACGAAGTTTAAGTCAAGCGACACGCAATTTTTGCATAGGAGCCCCCTTGTCTGAGCAACAAAGTAGTATGGGAAAGTGGATGATGGTTTTTGCTTGGATATCTGGTTTAGCCTTGCTGGTCTTGGTATTCGATGAGCAATTAGAAGCGCAGTTTAATCCAAATCGTCAACCAATATCAGCTAACGATAAAGGCGTAATAGAAGTTAAACTGCAGCAAAACCGCAGTGGCCATTACGTGACAAATGGTACAGTTAACCATGAGCCGGTGGTGTTTTTACTCGATACCGGTGCTACCCATGTCTCTGTACCTCAACACTTAGCCAATCGATTACAACTAAAGGCGGGGGCCTTTTATCCTGTGCAAACAGCTAATGGCGTGATAAATGTTGCCCAAACGTCTATCGCTCAGCTTGCTATCGGTGATATTCAGTTGTTTGATGTTAAAGCCAGTATCAATCCATCGGATCAAAGTGATGAGATTTTGTTAGGCATGAGCGCACTTCGGCAGCTAGAGTTTACCCAAAAAGGGCAGTGGTTAATTTTGCGTTCTTTGTAGAAGCGGCCTTAGCCGCTAAAAAGCGTTAACATAGAACGTGTCATTGCTTGATACCACCTCATTTACCAGCATCAGATGTTAGGAGCAGGTAGTAACGAGTCCCACATTTAAAAAGAGAAAACATGTTACAAGATCATATTAAACAAACGGTGAGTTTTGCCTTATTCGAAGATTTAGGTGGCAAGTCAATTGAGACGGGTGACATTACCGCTAACTTAATTCCAAGTACTCAAATGATAAAGGCCGAAGTGATTACAAGGGAGCCCTGCGTGCTCGCTGGCGCGCAGTGGGTAAACGAAACCTTTTTGCAAGTCGACCCCAATATAAAGGTGACATGGTTTGCCAAAGATGGTGAGCAGCTCAAGCCTAATCAAGCCATCTTTCAAGTCAGTGGCGCCGCACGGGCGATTTTGACCGCAGAACGAACGGCCTTAAACTTTTTACAAACCCTAAGCGCCACTGCCACACAAGTAGCGGCCTGCGTAGCTGAACTCGCGGGCTCGAAAACGAAGTTATTAGACACCCGTAAAACCTTACCTGGTCTGCGACTCGCACAAAAATATGCCGTTACGTGCGGTGGCGGTTTTAATCATCGTATCGGTTTATACGATGCATTTTTAATTAAAGAAAATCACATAATGGCCTGTGGCTCAATTAAGCAAGCGGTGACGCAGGCTAAACTGCAACACGCTGAGCTACCTGTTGAGGTGGAAGTAGAAAACTTAGATGAGTTGACTCAAGCCATTGATGCAGGGGCCGATATTGTCATGTTAGATAATTTCAGTATCGAATTGATTAAACAAGCGGTTAACTTTAATCAAGGTCGCAGCAAACTTGAAGTATCTGGAAATGTAACTAAAGAACGCTTACACGCCTTGTCAGCCACTGGGGTAGATTATATTTCGTCAGGTGCGCTCACTAAAAACGTGGCGGCTATTGACTTATCGTTGCGGGTTATTGCATCGCAGTAAATTGAGTTCATTTTCATACTTTAGACTTGAGTATATTTTTGCATACTTGTCAGAATGTTAAGTCGTTCTATACTGAACAGGAATTTAAAGAACGCCATTAAGCAGGGCACTGTGATTGGCACAAACTTGTAAAACCCTAATGCACTAATAAAGTGTTGGAGAAAACACCATGAACATGACTCAAATGAACAACGTAAAAAAACAAGGCGGCTTCACGTTAATCGAATTAATGATTGTTGTTGCCATCATCGGTATCTTGGCCATGATCGCATTGCCTGCTTATCAATCTTATACTGAAAAAGCGCGTTTCACTGAAGTGACTAATGCGACGTCTGCAGCTAAAACTGCTGTTGAAATATGTAAACAGATGGGGGCAGCTCTAGCTGATTGTGATGCTGGTGTAAATGGAGTACCCGCTACTATCGCAGCTGGAGCTGGAATTGTTGGTGTAACTACTGCTGATGGTGTTATCACTGCCACTAAAGCTACTGACGCAACTAATATCACTGGTAACGGTACTTATACTTTGACTCCAACGTTAACTGCCAGCGGAAACCTTACTTGGGCTTCTGTATGTGACCCAGCTACCTTGTGTTAGTCTGATTTTGTATTGCAAACAGGCCCGGATTCTCCGGGCTTTTTTGATTATTAATGACTAATTTAGTGAGTGAAATAAATCATGGCTACAGCTCCCATTACGTATGAATATTCAGGCGCTAATAAACGTGGTCAGGCGGTTAAAGGTGAGATATCAGCTACCTCGATATTAGAAGCCAAAAATCAATTGCGCCGGCAAGGTATCTCTGCCAAAAAAGTTAAAAAGCTCAGCACACCTTTATTTGGTAAAGGGGCTGAAAAAATTAAGCCCATGGATATTGCCGTGGTATCGCGCCAGTTAGCTACCATGCTCAGTGCGGGTGTGACGTTGATCCAATCCATTGATATGATCGCCCAAGGTCATAACAATGTAAAAATGCGCAAAATGTTGGCTGAGATCAGCAACGAAGTAAAAGCCGGTAACCCCTTATCTAACTCATTACGCAAACACCCTGAGCAATTTGATGATTTGTACTGTGATTTAGTTGAAACCGGTGAGCAGTCTGGCGCCCTTGAAACCATTTACGACCGTATTGCCATTTACAAAGAAAAGGCCGAAGCCTTAAAGTCTAAAATTAAAAAAGCCATGTTTTACCCCATTGCGGTTATTACCGTGGCTTTTATCGTTACTACGATATTGCTTATTTTTGTAGTGCCACAGTTTGAAGAAATTTTCAGTAGCTTTGGCGCTGAATTACCTGCCTTTACCCAATTTGTTTTAGTGATTTCCCGTTTTATGCAAGACAACGGTTTGTTTGTTGGTGCGGGGCTATTTGTAGCAGGCTATTTATTTAAACGGGCCCATAAAAAATCAAAAAAATTACGTGATTCAGTGGATGCGAAACTGCTTAAAATTCCGGTGATTGGCGAAATACTCAAAAAAGCCTCCGTGGCTCGATTTACCCGTACTTTGTCAACCACCTTTGCCGCGGGTGTTCCACTAATCAGCGCCTTAGATTCTGCTGCAGGTGCTGCGGGTAATGCGATTTTTCGCGATGCCATTTTATTTGTGAAAAAAGAAGTGGCTGGCGGTATTCAAATGAATGTTGCTATGCGCTCAACGGGTGTCTTTCCAGAAATGGTGGTGCAAATGATCGCCATCGGTGAAGAGGCGGGGGCAGTTGATGAAATGCTAAGTAAAATTGCCTTTATCTATGAGGCAGAGGTAGATGACTTAGTTGATGGTTTAACCAGCTTGTTAGAGCCGATGATTATGGCTGTTTTAGGTGTAGTTATTGGAGGCTTAATTGTTGCGATGTATTTACCAATATTTGAAATGGGCAATGTAATATAAAAAGTGCAGAGCCACTTATGTTCATACTCAGTAGGGGCCGCGATATAGCCGCAATACTTTTTTATTCGCTCCCTGTAGGGCCTTCAACAACATACAAATAATAACGACCCATGGCTTGGGGCAAGTATTTCTGGCAAGCTATGGCGTTTTTCTCTCACTGATATAAGTTTTCAACGATGAATGCAATGATACAACTCATGAGCGAATCACCCGCCTATTTTATTGGCACGGTGTTTGTGGTCAGTTTGTTGGTAGGTAGTTTTCTGAATGTGGTGATATATCGCCTACCTATTATGATGGAGCGCGCATGGCGCCAAGAATGTGAAAGTTATTTACACCCTGATCAAGCCTCTCATACCAGCCAAACTCAAGCTTTTAATCTGGTCAAGCCCGATTCAACTTGCCCCAGCTGCCAACACAAAATCAGAGCTTGGGAAAATATCCCCGTATTAAGCTGGTTATGGCTCAGAGGCAAATGTAGTCAGTGCCAAAATAGTATCTCTATTCGTTATCCCTTCGTTGAGTTGCTTAGCGCTGTTCTGAGCGCGGTTGCTGCGTGGCATTTCGGCTTTGGGCCAGCCGCTTTACTGGCCGTGCTTGCCACTTGGTTGTTAATTGCGATGAGTTTCATTGACTTAGACAAGATGTTATTGCCCGACCAATTAACCCTAAGTCTGTTGTGGATTGGTTTACTGGCCAGTATCAGTGGTGTGTATGTTGGTAGTGCAGATGCCATCATTGGCGCTGCCGTGGGGTATGTGTGTTTATGGTCGCTGTATTGGGCTTTTAAGTTGCTCACTGGCAAAGAAGGCATGGGCTATGGTGATTTTAAACTGTTAGCGGCTTTAGGCGCTTTTGTAGGGTGGCAACAATTACCTGTGGTGATTTTATTATCGTCCTTAGTTGGCGCCATTGTCGGTATCAGTTTGATTTTAATTCAAGGCCGCGACAAAAGTCAGCCTATACCCTTTGGGCCTTATTTAGCTGCTGCAGGCTGGTTAACCTTACTTAACGGTGATTGGTTTGTAAGCCAATACCTTGCCTGGATAGTGCGATGAGCACTTATGTAGTGGGGGTGAGCGGAGGAATTGGCAGCGGTAAAACTACCGTTACAAATCTATTCGCCGAACTAGGTATCGATATTATCGATGCCGATGTGATAGCTCGAGAGGTCGTTGCGCCTCAAACTCTTGGTCTAAATGCGATTGTGGCTAAATTGGGTCAAGATATTTTAGACAATCATGGCCACCTCAATCGCGCTTTACTAAGACAGCTGGTTTTCACTCAGCCAGATCTGAAAGAATGGCTTAATCAGCTGCTCCACCCGCTAATTCGAGAGCAAATGCAAAAACAAACCCAAGGGGCCAGTTCGCCTTATTGTATTTTGAGTGTGCCCTTATTGGTCGAAAATCAGGGATATAAAACGGTGGACAGGGTACTGATAGTCGATGTGAGTGAAGCCACTCAGTTACAGCGCACCGTGCTTAGAGATAACAGCAATGTTGAACAGATATCTGCTATCATGCGGGCTCAAGCCAGTCGTGAACAACGTTTAGCCGTGGCCGATGATGTGATAGAAAATGAAGGCTCTGAACAAGAATTAATCGAAAAAGTGGCACAGCTACACCAACTGTATTTATCATTAGCCGAGTCCGCATAGGCAACAATGTTAGTGAATAGGCGTGGTATTCGTTATATCGGCCTATTGATTTGCTTAAAAATTCTTTACAATGTTAGCTTGTCTCGACTCTGAGACCATAAAATTCCACTTATTTTCGATAAAAACAACTAAAGAGTCTTTATGTCACAAGCGATATACGAATTTCCGCTCAATGAAAAGGTCAGAACGTATCTGCGCCTAGAGCAGCTTTTTAAGCAGCTTGTACATGCCAATGTAGCCACTGAAAATTGGCAATTTATCAATTTTTTTAGCTCACTATTTACCATGCTCGACCTACTAGAGCGCCTTGATTTGCGCAACGACGTATTAAAAGATATTGAGCAACATGAAAAAAACTTAGTGATTTGGTCGCAGCACCCCAATATTGATAATGATGCACTGCAAGCCTCACTGAAAAAGATCTTACGTTTGAGAGAATCCCTCAAAGGCAATAAAAAAATTGGGGCTGATTTAAAAGAAGAACGTTTTCTGTCGTCTATTCGTCAGCGGTTTAGCATCCCTGGTGGTACCTGTAGTTTTGACCTACCAAATTTGCACTACTGGTTGCAGCAAGCTAATGCTGAGAAACTTAAAAACGTAAATACTTGGATGCAAGAGTTAAATCCGATTAAAGAAGCCATTGAAATAACGCTATCCTTCTTGCGTGAGCGAGGGCGTTTTGTGCAACACAATGCCGAGAAAGGTTTTTATCAAGGCCTTGCTGAAGACAAAAATGAATTAATTCGCGTAGTGAGTTTCACGGACCAAGGTTATTATCCTATGCTTAGCGGCAACAAATATCGGTATGCAATACGATTTACCCTTTTTACCCCAACGATTCAGGGGAGTAGTGGGGTTGATGCCACCGTTCCTTTTCAATTAGCGTGTTGTTAAATCATGAATGTAGCGTGTCCAATGTGTAAGAAAGCAGTCGAGTGGTCATCGGCGAGTGTTTTCAGGCCGTTTTGTTCAAAACAATGCCAGCTCATCGATTTAGGCGAGTGGGCTAATGAAGAAAAGGCGATACCCAGTGGGGGAAATAAAGACCATGAGACCATCGCTTTACCCGATATAGAAGATATTGAGGCCATGTTAGCGGAAAAAGGAGATGACTTTTTTCAGTAGATTTGTTCATTAAATTTGATTAATTTTTTATTTTAAATCTATTTTTTCTATTACAAGCATCGTTTTTATCCCTTATCTTTTGTCACATTGAATCGTTATTCTAGCCTCACTGATTTAATGTTAAATACTGATTAACCTAACTAAACGAGGAAAACCATGTCTAATCCAAATTTTCAAGATAAAGCTGGTCAAGCTGTACCCGAAGTCACTTTTGCTATGCGCGTGAATGATGAGTGGGTAAAACGTACTTCAGCTGAGTTATTTAAAGGTAAAACCGTTGTGGTGTTTTCATTACCCGGTGCTTTTACCCCAACTTGTTCTTCAACCCATCTTCCCCGTTATAACGAATTGGCAAGCACCTTCAAAGCCAACGGAGTCGATGACATTATTTGTATGTCGGTAAACGATACGTTTGTAATGAACGCCTGGGCTGCTGATCAAGAAGCTGAAAATGTGACTTTGATCCCAGACGGTAACGGCGAATTTACTGAAGGTATGGGCTTATTAGTTGATAAAGCAGATCTTGGTTTCGGTAAACGTAGCTGGCGCTATTCGATGTTGGTGAAAGATGGCGTAGTCGAAAAAATGTTTGTCGAACCCAACAAGCCTGGCGACCCCTTTGAAGTGTCTGACGCTGACACCATGCTTGACTACATTGCACCAAATGCAGTGAAGAAATTGCCGGTGACTATTTTGTCAAAACCTGGGTGTCCATTTTGTGCAAAAGCAAAAAACCTACTAGATGAGAAAGGTTACCCCTACGAAGAGCTTGTTATGGGTAAAGAAGTCTCCTTTACCTCATTAAAAGCGTTATCAGGTAAAGAAACATGGCCACAAGTATTCATTGGTGGTAAACACATTGGCGGCAGTGACGACTTAGCGGCTTACTTCGCTTAATCGTTTATATCAACAATGAAAAAGGGCGCCTTATAAGGCGCCCTTTTTTTTGCACAAGGAAAAGCCGATTGATAGCCATAGCGAAATCAGTAAAGCCTCGTTATAGTAAGGCAATATTTATCTGTTAAGACACCAAGTATGAAATTAGTTTTCTCTTTAGTAAGCCTTATGCTTTTTCTAAGTGGCTTTACCACTGTCTCCCATGCTCAAGAATTACAACCCGTTTTTAATCGTTTTGAACAACTTTACCAAACCGAGTTAGGCAGTACTCAAGGATGCAGTCAAGCCTCTAGCACGCGATTTTCAGTCTGTTCCAGTGCCCTTAGAAATGACGGCAATGCGCCGTATATATTGCATCATGGCAAGCCCACTGGAAAAGTCATTGTTTTGTTTCACGGTTTGAGCGATTCACCGTTTTTTTTACGCTCTGTGGCAGAAGCATTCTACGGTGAGGGGTATAACGTAGTCGTTGCCTTACTCCCTGGTCATGGTTTACTTGATGCAGATAAAATCATGGAAGATCCAGAATTAGCCAATCGCTGGCGTAAACATGTCGCCGACGTGGTTGCCCTTGCTGATGGCTTAGCTGAAAACACCTTTATTGGTGGTTTTTCTACAGGTGGAGCCCTCGCGACTGAATATACTCTGCTACATCCAGAAAAATTGCAGGGATTAATGCTATTTAGTGGCGCGTTGCGATTAGAATCAAAGGCGGAAATGTTGGCTGATGTGTGGGGCATGAGGTGGATTGCTAAAAAATTAGACGGTGATTACCTAACCCAAGGGCGCAATCCTGTTAAATATCCCTCGGTCTCTACCTTCGCTGCGTTTCAGTTAGTGGATGTCATCATGTCAGTGCGTGAGCTGATAGAAGCTAAACATCCCCTCAACCTGCCGCTTTTTGTTGCTCACTCGCAAGCTGACGCCACCACTTTAATTCGAGGGGTCACTGATCTGATGGCGTACAATCAAGGTGATAATCAATTTTTCGACATTCCGCAAACGGAAAATGTGTGTCACGCCGACCTTGTTATCAGTGAACAGCAACTCATTGATATGCATTACGATATGAATGGCGTTGAACCAAGCGATGCTTGCTCTATTCCTAAGGCCAATCCGTTACACCCGCAAATGCTGCAAGCAGCTTTACGTTACTTGCGGGCACATTAAGATGCAAACGTGGGTGGCTTTGTTACGTGGTATTAATGTTGGCGGCAACAACCTAGTGGCGATGAAAACCTTATGTCACATTATGACGGAGGCAGGCTACCAAGACGTAAAAACCTACATTCAAAGTGGCAATGTGATTTTTAAACATATTGCTACGGAGGGAGACAAGCTTGCCGCTGATTTGTCAGCTCTCATTCAACAGCACTGCGGTTTTTATGCAAAGGTGATGGTGTTTTTGGCAAAAGACTTTAGCCAAATCGTCGCCAGTAACCCTTATTCCAGCCTAATGACAGAAGCCAAACAAGTGCATTTTTTCTTTGTCGATGAAGCATTGACGAGCGCTGACTTAAGCAAGTTGGCGCCGCTTAAATCACCCACTGAGGCCTATGAACTGACTTCTCACGGACTGTATTTGTTTGCTCCCCAAGGTATTGGGCGCTCAAAATTGGTGGCAAAAATAGACAAATGTTTAGGGATAGATACCACAGCGAGGAACTTAAATACCTTGCATAAGCTCGCTGCTATGTTGGCAAACTAGCAGGCCTTTAACTATGAGCACTTATATCTAATTGATGTTTTTTGTATACATTACTGACTGGTTTCGACCAGCGCTTTTTGCTTGGTATAAGGCGGTGTCTGCTGCGACGAAAAGCTCATGAAAGGTTTTGTTTTGGGTATCATCCAAGGCCGCGATCCCAATGCTTACCGTAATAACCTGCTCAGCCATCACTTTAGTACTGATTACTTCGTGGATTCGCTGTGAAAAAATAAAGGCTTGTTCAGTGCTGGTGTCTGGAGCCAAAATAGCAAATTCTTCACCGCCAAAACGGGCGACGGTGTCTAATTCGCGCGATAGAGATGTTAAGGTTTTTGATAATTCAACTAAGACTAAGTCGCCTTGATCGTGACCTAATTTATCGTTTACTTTTTTAAAGTGATCAACGTCAATAATGAGCAAGGCCAAGGGGGATACAAAGCGTTTGCTGCGGGCAATATTGTGGTTTGCTCGGGTTTGTAACTCTCGTCGATTAAACAGCCCAGTAAGCTCATCTGTAATCGCTAATTTTTTCAGCGTTTCTGTTTGTGCGTAGAGATCTTTTCTGGTTTCAATGAGCTCTTGGTATAATTTAATGCGATTCGAGGCAGAAAAAAAGCTCCAGTAAACCAACTCACTTTGTTGCTGAATAACTCGCGTATTAACCAGAACTGGCATTCTCTCACCGCTTGCGGTCAGCACACTTAATTGAATTTCTTGAAAGCGTTTCTCAACCATCAATAGCGGCACCACATAACTTTCGTAAAAAATCATTGAAGACTTGGTGAGTAAGGTTTCGAGTTTTTTACCGATTAAGCTACCGTTTTGCCAATGAAGCTCATCAGAAAAATAATCATTAGCAAAAACAATGTGTTTATTTTCATCTGTGATCAACAGACCCGCAGGGAAATGGTTATAGTCAAAGTCATTCAAGATGATTGTCTCGCAGATAATGCTCAATGTGCTGTGCCACGATAGCGGGATGGGTCATGTGTAAGCAGTGCCCATACGCCTCAACAACAATTTTCTGGCAATCGGCGATGTTTTCTTGCATGTACTCACCTACGGCCAAACTTGCTAGGGTGTCTTGCTGACTTTGTAGTAATAAAACTGGCAGGCTTATTTTAGGTAGTAGAGAGCGATAATCAGAGAAAAAGGTGGCATTGGCAAAGTTTTTGGCAATAACGGGGTCAGTAGAACAAAAGCTATCGGCAAGTTCTTGGGTCAACACTTCAGAATTATTTGTACCCATCACCAGTGGCGCTAAATGATTCGCCCAGCCAAGGTAGTTTTGGTCCATTAAATTCATTAACTCTTGTAAATCCTCTTTTTCAAATCCGCCAAAATAATCAGGTGGATCATTTAAAAAACAAGGAGAGGGACAAATCATCACAATATTAGTAAAAAGTTCGGGCCTTTGTACCGCAGCGATAGAGGAGATAATACTGCTTACCGAGTGGCCAACTAGGGTAATATTTTGCAACGCTAAAGTTTCACAAATATAGATAATATCTTGGGCAAAACCTTCTAACAGACTGTATTTTGACGCGTCGTAAGCTGATTTTAAAGAATTGCCAGAACCAACGTAGTCAAACAACACGATCTTATATTCTTGAGTGAGAAAGGGCACTAAGTAACGCCACATGTTTTGGTCGCAACCAAATCCATGGGCCAACACTAAGGTTTGCTCCCCCTGCCCGATAATCTGAACGTGGTTTCGTTCTATTATTTCACTTTCAAATAACATAAAGATCCCTATTTAAGTAGTTAAGCCGGTAATGTGGTTAAACTAATCTTACCGTATTGTTTTATAATACTGTGGTAATGGTTTTTCATCGGCACCTAGTATGTGCTATTGATTTTAAATATTGAAGAGAAAATGTATTGTTATGCACCTAGTTTGTTGTCATTGCTTTGCTATAAATCGCATCCCACAAGATAAAACCTACACAGACGCAAAATGCGGAAAGTGCCGGTCTTTGGTCTACGCTGCTCAGCCAGTAGAGTTAAATGATGCTCACTTTTACAAATACATAGAGCGCAATGACTTGCCCGTGGTCGTCGATTTTTGGGCGAGTTGGTGTGGTCCGTGTAAAGTGATGGCACCTGTGTTTAGTCAAGTGGCTGCCCAATCTCCTGGTCTCTTGTTTGCGAAAGTGAATACCGAAGTTGCACAGCAGATTTCAGCAACAGCGGGTATTCGTAGCATTCCTACTTTGATTATGTTTAAACAGGGTAAAGAGGTAAATCGTATTTCTGGCGCGTTAAGCGAGGTGCAGCTAAAACAGTGGATAATGCAATCACTGTAGTACCTGCGCAAATTGACTAGTTGCTTAATAATTCGATAAGTTCTCGTAGTTCACGCAACTCATTTTTCATTTCACTTACTTCATTTTCAAGTTCAGCTACTCTGGTTGATAATTCCGCATCTCGGCTTGGAGGAAAGGGCTTGTCATTAGGTGAATCTGAAATTTGTAGTTGCACGCCCTCAGCCCCGCAAAACAGGTGCGCATAACGTGACTCCCGTTTGCCCGGCTCCCTCTCCAGTTTAGCCACTAGCTGCTCCCCATTGAGCTCTTGCAAGCTAAACAAACAATGCTCAACCGCATCCACATTGGTGAAATCAGCTAAACGCTGCGTGCGAGTGCGCAATTCTCCGGGTGTTTGAGGCCCCCTAAGCAGTAACACGCAGATAAGCGCGCGTTGCTGTTCAGTAAATTGCAAGGAACTAAACTCGGTATTACAAAAACGGTGCTTGTATTTAGCCACGCGGCTACCACTGGTGGTGATAGTAAAGATACATTTTTTATCATTGAGTTCATCTAAACCTTGTTGAACATCTTGTTCAGAGAGGTTCATCACCGGCTCACGATTACTTTTTTGATTACAACCCAACGTTAACGCATTTAACGACAAGGGATATTGGTCTGGCGTGGTGCTTTCTTTTTCAAGTAATACACCAATAATTCGGGCTTGAAGCGGCGTTAACTGAATTAACATACAATTTCCTTAAACAACTTGGCGGTTTTACTATCATAACTGGTTTTAAGTAAGGGTGGCTAAAATACTACAGCCTAAAACTAGTCACTTTAAAACCGTGTTATACACCACTGTAGGGCGATTAAAGCAATAATCGCTGAACTGGCTTGCAGTCCATATTTTTGATACCAATGACGTTTGCCGACATATAGTAAAATCGGTAGTAGCGCAGCCAAAATCAGTAATTGGCCTAGTTCAACCCCCAAATTGAAGGCGATAACCGACAGCAGTTTTTGGTCTTTATCTATCCCTAACTCACCTAATACGCCGGCAAAGCCCATACCGTGTAACAGGCCAAAAGCAAAGGTGATCCAGCCAAGACGTAAAACCACAGGCCAAATATTATTGAGAGCGGTTAACATGACCGACAAGGCAATACCAAATTCAACCCAGCGGCTACTCGGCACAATAATATCCATGGCAGTGGCCGTAAGCGTTAGCGAATGGGCAACGGTAAACGCCGTAATAATCCATGCGGTATCTTTTAAAACGCGCTTTACTTGCGGCTTGGCTTGCCATTGATGGTTAACACGTTGTAATACACAAGTGAGTAATAGGGCGCATAAAAACAGGATGTGATCGGTGCCCTTAAAAATATGTAAGACGCCTTGATAGATGTAAGTGGAAATGATACTCAAAAGCGGATTACTTTCTGGCTCAATTAAATAGCGCTGATTTTGCGCATCGATGACACCGGAGTATTTGCGTTGAAAGAGGTCCGCGTTGACTAACAACTTGTGATCAGCGTCTTGGGTAAAAATAGCCGAGTATTGCACCGTCAGTGCTGCAACTTGGCTATCTTCAACGCTCAAGCCACAATTGCTGCTAAAATATAAAACCAGATAACCTTCATCAAAATGCATGTCGGTCTGAATGTCATTTTCTAACAGTAAATCACAATTATTGCCCGCGCTTAAAATAGCTAAATGTTGCTTTACAAAGCCTTTGATTTCACTTGAACGAGCATCTACTTCAGCCCACGATAACTCTCCATCCGTATTTGCATCTAAGCCAATGACTAACTCTAAGTCAAACCATCTTAATTGCAGCTCACCATACAAACGGGGCGTTGTAGCGCTCACTTCAGCCGAAGTTTCAAAAGGCGATACGTGCAAGGGACTTTGCGACAGTTGCAAATACGCGGTACTCATTTGATGAGCGTTCGCGACGGGCCAATACAGCATCAAACACAAGCAAATTAGGCCAGCATGGCAACGTTCGAACAAGTACTTCATGGTGGATATTCCAAAACAGGTTAGGATTAATGTCAGTGCTGATGCGATAGCAGTGATTATTCAGATCTAGTCAGCGTTATTTTGCATTAATAGTGCTCTGTGCAAAAGATGTTTGTCGTCAAACAGTTTTGCTTGTTGCCAATTTACTTCGGCCCAATACAGTGCCTGCTCGGGGTCTGGCGCAATATCTAGATAAAAACGCGCAATGTCAGCGCTATGAAAAGTATCTTGTCTCGCTAATCTCAGCGCCATGCGCTCGGCTAACAAATTTTGCCAGTCAAGTTGGCCAGTTGTTTTTTCGGCTAAACTGAGCCGGGTCAATAAGGCGTCATCTTTAAATCCCGCGTGTTCAACAATGCTGGCAAGTTGCTGTAATACCCTTTGTTCATGACCCAAGCTAAGTTGAATATCGGCCCACAGTACAATAAAACTAAGAGGCTTTTGCGCTAAATCTTGCTGGTGGTTTAAGCCTTTCGCTAACCAGCTTTGCGCTTCACTTGCCTTATTTAATTTAAGGGCCATTTCAGCAACGAGCTGAAGCAACCAGTCTTGTGCTTGTTGATTACTGTGTAAGGTTTTTGGCTTTAACAACTGCGTTAGCCGTGCATAGCTGGTGGCCAACTGATCTTGATTGGCCCCCACCTCTAAAACACAGGCTGAGGTTAAGAGTAGGTCAGCTTTACCTACCAATTGCGCGCAGGTTTGTTTACTTTGAGCAAATTGTCCTTGAGTGAGCAAAACATTCGCTTTGAGTAAAATAGCGGCGCTGTTATTTGGATTTAATGCGATGCTGTGTTCGAGGTGCTCAATCGCTTGGCTAAATTGGTGTTGATGTTGTAATACTCGCGCCCATAAATACAGTAGGTAGCTGTGTGTAAACTGGTTTTTTATCACATCATTTTGGAATGGTTGTGAGGTAAGCAAAGGCGATAACAAGGCTCTGGCGCGTCCGTAATGTTTATTGGCTTGTCCAGCATATTGGCCTTGCTCGATATGCCATGCCGCTTTTTCTAAACGCTGCTGCAAAGGAAGCGTGGTTTCTTTATTGGCAGAGTCAGCATCCCAGCGAGCAACAATCGCGTTTCTATCTGTTGGTTTAACAGGACTCGCTAACGCACCTAAGGTAATAAATAAAAGGAGCAAAATGAGTAACACCATTAAGCTGCGTTCTTGGCCGCGCATATCGCTATCTCCCAATGTAGTAAAATTAACAGTAAAAAAGCCATCCATGGCAGCAGTAGTAAGTACGTATCATCCTGATTAATCGGTGAAACTTAGTTGTTGATTAAATCATCGTAAGCCGCCGCGTCAGTCACATCTTGCGTAAAGCTTCTACCGTTTATCGGCAGAGGTGAGTCCGACGATGCTTGTGCGTAAGCTGCACGACTATAGTCAGAAAAGCTCAGCTGCAAGGTTTCAATTGTGATATTCACCGTCGCTTGGTCAGCAGCGTTAATGCCATCTGATACGCTAAATGCAAAACTGTCTGAACCAACAAAATTAGCAGCAGGTGTGTAAGTAAATGCGCCATTGTTCATCACTGTTACAGTGCCTGACATCGGCTCTGTTGCAAGACTAAAGTACAAGGCGTCATTCTCGGGATCGCTGGCTGCTAAGTTGTCCATGATGGGTGTATCTGTTTGGGTTAACAAATCAGCGCCGACTGCAACGGGTGGTTTATTTTGCTTGGGTGACTCATCATCTGAAAAATTACACCCAGCCAATCCCATCGAGCAGAGCAAGGCTAACGCGATTTTGCTGTTATTTGCTTTCATCATTTACTCCTTATTCTGAGCCAGATTTAGGGGTGGCTAAGTAAGGAAATGTGTTCATCATCATCGATGAATCCACCGGTGCGCCATCGGTAAAGGACACATTGCCTACACTTGCATCATCAGGTGTACATAATCCTAAGTCAGTTTCAACACCACCAACGGGGATGGGATAACATAAGCGACCCATAACAACTCGTAGGGCAATATCTACCACATCATCGCCAGGTCTACGTCCATTTGGGAAACCAGCTAAATCGTCACCTGCTACGCCAAAGGGAGATTGCATAGCACCTGGGGTTGCAGCAATTTCAGTATTCAAACGCAGCATCTCAGACGGGGTAACTGTTGAGAGCTGATTGACTCCTTCAAAACCTGTTAAAAACGCAGTCACCAAATCCGTACGTGGAAAATTCGTGGGAGCAAGGGTTTCGATATTGGCGCCCAATGTTGTATTCACCGCGTCTTTAAACAGAATATTTAATAACTCTGGTAGGGTGGGGTGAGTCACAAAATCTGCAAACTGAGTGTCATCCTTAGGTTGCGAGCTAGAAAATTTATCTTTATCGGCTAAACCGATAACCAGTTCATTCACTAGCGGATTACCGAGTCGTGATACTTGAGTTAAGGCGCCACCATTAACTTCTGTTGAAGCGAAGCTTGCGTCAGGGTTGAGAATACGTGCCTGAGGTAAGCTCGCCGTCGTCCAAGCACCAATGGTGCCGTTGCCCATGCCGGTTGCACAGACTTTTGGAATTTCGATGGCAATCGAGGTAACGTTTTTATCAATAAGATCATCGTTAGTGGCTGATTGTGTAATACCGCCCGGGAATCCGCCGCCATCTCCTGCACCCGGTGCACTGTCACCTTCAACTGGCACATAATTGACTAAATCAAAGGTGTTACCTAGGTTAACAACGAAGGGGTCTTTACGTTGTCCTACAAACACTTTACCCATTGCGTCACAGCCGGGTAGGGCGAACGAATAGACAAAACTGTCTGCATAAGCTTGGTATCCGGCCGCATCAGTAAAGGTTTTGTTTCCAATAAAATCTAATGGTTTTTGAAAGCTATCCATTGCGCTAGTGGCATTTTGTAAAACCGTTGCCGTACCGCTAGATTGCGGGCCGTTAACCAAGGTTAGGGAATAAGACTCGCTAAAATTAGCTGCGCTTTGGTCAGCGGCGCTAACACCACCAATGTTTTTCAAGGGCACACCGACCGTACGTTGATTTCCCTCAGGGCCAACCGTCAGTGCAATGCCGCTATTATTGTTTGCCAACATCGACTGGAAGCGCAATTGAAAAGTCATATCTTCAACGGCATCTCCGTCGTTATCAATGTGGATGCTGTAAACTGCAGCCGGATCCATTGCAAAATAGTTAGGACCGCCGTAGGCGTCCTGCAAAGGGATGTAGTTTGCGATCATGGTTAGGTAATCCCCGCGACCTTCCTCATAACTGTTGAATGCATAAAAATCAGTTGAATCAAGGGTGGGAAAACGAGTGATATTTGGCGCTTCTCTGTGGCTAGATGCGTGAGCAAACTGGCCAATAATAGCGCTTGCTAAAATACTCAGTACGAGTGTTGATGAAGACTTGTTCATGACATATTCCTCTATTGTTTTGTTTTGTCATCAAGCCAAACGATCCACCTCACCAAGTAGATGCAAATAAATGCATTTATTTTTCATTTATTTTTTGCTGCACGAAAAAGCCCTCAGTTATAGACATCTCAGTGCTGCATTCTTTACGGTTTTGACTCGCTCAGGCATAACTTTACGCCGAGGACTGCACAAATAAATTGTTTCGCTTGCAGGTTTAGGTAAACGAAAAGACTTGATTAAATGTGCTTGATGAAAAGCATCAACCGCATAAGCGGGCAATACCGTAAAACCTAGCCCCAAACTGACAGGCTCTAGAATTAAACTAATTTGATTAGAAAAGCCTGACTGTTTTACTTCGTCAATGTGGTTAAATTCAGCAAAATTATTTTTCAATAATTGATTGGCATGGTGGGCGCCATCAGGATGATTAATAAAACCTAATGTTGCTAAAACAGCCCAACTGACTTGTTCTATTTCCGCAGGGGTCACCAACAGCAGCGGTTCGCTCGTCAAGGCTTGCGAAACCACTTCAGCAGAGGTGGGTAAAGCCGTCATAAAGCCCAAGTCTATCGTATTGGTGCTAAGTGATTGCTCTATTTCACGGTTAGGAGCAAAGCGATAATCAATCACCAGTTTAGGATGCTGTTGTTGCAGCGCTAATAAGTGCTTATACAACTTTAAACCAATACTACCCGGTGATTTTATTCTAACAAGACCTTCAAATGCAGGATCTGCGGCCACCAATTGCTCAATCTTTGCCATTGAAACAAGTAATGCCTTAGCCTCTCCATGCAAACGTTCGCCGGCATCGCTAAGATAAAATTGTTTTCCTTCGCGAATTAATAAGGGGGTATTAAAAAATTCCTCTAATTTGTGGATATGCTGACTTACTCCCGATTGCGTCATATGAAGCCGCTCAGCAGTTCGCGTGAAATGCCCTTCTGCAACCAACGTAGAAAAGGTGCGTAACCAAATGGGATTAATCATTAGTAAATATACTCAAAATAATAAAAATTGATAATTTCACATAATGATATCTGCTAGGTAAGCTGAAGGCTATCCATCTTTAAAGGACACTTATGAATACTACTTATCCCCGCAGTTTTTCTCATATTGGTATTTCTGTACCAGATTTAGAACAAGCCGTGAAATTTTACACCGACGTACTGGGTTGGTATCAAATCATGCCACCCAGCGATGTTATCGAAGATCAAAGTGCGATAGGTGAGATGTGCACCGATGTATTTGGCGCTGGATGGGGTAAATTTCGCATTGCGCATTTATCTACCGGTGATCGAATTGGTGTTGAATTATTTCAATTCCCCCATCAGCAAGCGCCTGACAATAATTTTGAATACTGGAAAACCGGTATCTTTCATTTTTGTGTGCAAGATCCGAACGTTGAAGACCTAGCAGAAAAAATAGTGGCTGCAGGCGGCAAAAAACGTATGGCTGCACCGCGTTACTATTATCCGGGAGAAAAGCCCTACCGTATGATTTATATGGAAGACCCTTTTGGCAATATATTAGAAATTTATAGCCACAGTTACGAGTTGATTTACAGTGCCGGTGCTTACTAAAAACCATTTTTGCGCCCAAGTTTGAACTTGGGCGCAAAAGTAATTTACTCGTACTTACAGTAAAGCAAGCTCGGCGACATACAGCACTTCAGTTGGGGAGCCGTTTGGCGAGCCACCTAAGGGCTCTAAACTGACTGCCAATGCCGCAATATCTAACTGATCAAACTGCGGGTGTTTTGACAAAGACACTAAGCCAGATTGTGGTAAAAGACCCAGAGAAATCGGTGGTCTACCGTCTTCGGCAATCATCCATAATTGGTAATCATTTTGTTGGCGCTGACTGACGTTTTTAGTTGCATAGGCCTCAATGGTTTTGGTGGTTATTTCAATTAACCACAAAGATTCTTTAGCCTCATTTTGCATCACCGTGAATTGTTGGGCAGGCTCAGGTTCAATAGGTTGTAGTTGCACTAACAATACCGCTAGCACAACGGCTGCAGCGCTCGCTAGCAATGACAAGGCTTTCCAGCGTGATACTACTTTACTGGGGAAGGCCACTACATTTGACTCTGGCACTTGAGCATCGGCAAAGGCGAGCCGTTGTTTAATCTTTTCCCATACGGCGGGATCCGGAGCAACTGGTTGAATTTGCCCGCCCAATGCGTTGATGTGCTGTTCCCATTGTTCAACCGATGAACGGATGGCTGGGTATTGCAAGATCAAGCGTTGAAAACGTAAGCGAGCTGCACCTCTTAAGGTGCCCAATACATACTCTGCTGCTAATGCATCTCGCCTTGGTTGGATTAAATAATTCATATTCCTAAACACCTCTTTAATAACTGTAAACCCCGCCTGATCATACTTTTGGTAGAGCCCAATGGTGCATCGATGTGGGTAGTCACTTCTTGATGACTTAAGCCACAATAAAAAGCTAAATGAATCGCTTGTTTTTGCGTTTCTTCCAACTCGTCTAAACAAAAATTCAGTTGTTTTTTGTCATGTTCAGATAAATCAAGCAAGTCATCGTCATTCAACATAATCGAATCATCAATATCTTGCTCATTACGCACTTTATAAAAACGCAATAAATCTAAGGCGCGATACCGAGCAATACTCACCATCCACGTTAATACGGTGCCTAAACCCGTGCGGTATTCACCGGCGTTATGCCAAATTTTTACATAGGCATCTTGCACAGCGTCCTCTGCCCACTCTTTACGCCTAAGCATTTTTAAGCAAATTGCGTACAGCTGTGGACTAGTGGCTTCATACAACTGAGCGAAAGCCTGCTGATCACCAGCTGCTATTTTGCCTAGCAAACGAAGATGCTCTTCATGTTCCATGGTTATTACCTAGTTATATTGCAATATAGTGGGTACCTTACCTTGATAAACGATCGAAAAGCCAAACTGGATGCAAAAAATGTCACTTTGTCTTTTGCGACCGTACAAAAGTGCAGGTGCGAGAGTGTAAACATAGAAGTTTAATGAGGCCTTGCAAGCTTCTCCTTACAAATTAATGACTCCATGATAGTGGATAGTAAGCAGTACGCTCACCCATCATTGGTAGGGCTTAAACAGGGCTGCCATATCAACTTTGGCTTTGAGTTTTATGGCCAGCAAAAATAAGCCACCTAATTTTCTATGCAAAAATATCGCATCCGCGGGCGGCGTATGGATATAATCTTTGTCTAATCCTATTTGCATGCCTTGTTTTTGCAAACGCGCAGATAAACCGCTGTTAGCAAAATCGTAAGGCTGCTGAGCATATAAAGGTTCACAGGCAATATAAGCAATGTCAGTTATGATTTGCTTGATATGGTCGGGCACATGAGAGCCCATTAACCCAATCTCAATAGTGGCCTGTTGAATAGTGGGCTTATCCTTTGCAATAGCTGCCTGCATCAGGCGGCGGTAAGCTTGGGCAAAGCCAGCTGAAAACTCTCGAGTTGCGCCAAAATCCAATAATACAATCTTTTGTTCATCATGGTTGAACAGGTAATTGGCAAAATTAGGGTCGGTTTGCACTAAGTTAAATTCAAATAGTTCTTTAAACAACAAACGCATTAAATCAGTAATGACTTTGTCTTTAAGGACTTGCGGGGCGGTCTGTAAGTCTTCTATTGGTTTACCTTCGATATACGTCATGGCTAATACCACATCTGAACTGAGCGCCGGTGCTAAGCGGGGCATTAAAAACGCATCATCATTGGCTACAATTTGGGCATACTGCGCAAGGCGTTGGCCTTCAAGCACATAGTTGGCTTCGTCATGGAGTTGCTTTTTGGCCTCGATTAATAGGGGCGTAAGATTCAATTTTTTGGGTAGCAAGCCGGTCATGTTGATTAACGTCGCCACGTTGTCTACGTCACTGTCGATGCTTTGTTTTATCCCAGGATACTGAATTTTAATGGCTAATAGATTCAGATCATCGTCAATCACTTTATGCACCTGACCAATGGATGCTGCGGCAATCGGCTTTAGCGGAAACTGTATAAATCGTTTGCGCCAATCGACTCCCCATTGTTGGGTGAGTAACTTTACCAATTCTTTTTCTGGCATGGCATGGGCATCAGAACGCAATTTGACAAGTAAGGTACTCAGTTCTGGGGGCAGTAAATCTCCAGCATCCATAGACAATAATTGACCCACTTTCATTGCTGCACCTCGCATTTGCGCGAGTTGGTCAGCGACTCTAGTTACATTACCCGGAGTAAGTAACAAGTCTTTGAATTTTGGACGATTACCTCGAGCAAATTCGCTAACACCATCGGCCAGCATATTCCCTGCTACTCGTGTAGCCAACGAGCCCAATTTTGTAAAACGACTCAGCCGACTACTTGGTAGGGCTAAGGCGGGTTTATTATCTTTAGTGCTCACGTTGACCTCAAAGCTCTTTATGGTTGATAGAAATGCCAAGGGTGTTTGAGCTGCAATAAAATGCCCCCTGACTTTTTCTATTTGTTAAGGTTTATTCGCCAAATGAGCCAGCGGAACCCGGAAATACCACAGGGCTTTCAAAGCCATCTTTACTGACACTGGCCACACCGAAGAAATAGTTATCGATGACCACATTCTCCAGAGTGTATTCGGTGACATCGCCCACATATTTGCTGTATTGCCACTGCGGCGCGTCGGTGTAGCGCCAATAGATTTTGTATCCGGCTAACTGCGGATTTTGTTGTTTGTTTGAGGCTTGCCAACCCAAGGTAGTGCTTGCTTGTACTGCGCCCGATATTTGTACTTTAGCGGGTGGTGAAGGCGCCCACGCCATGCTGGCCAAAGATGCAGCGTTAAGCGAGGTTAACTTTGCGACATAAGGAAAATTAACCCCGGCAAGCGTATCGCCATATTCAATACCATTCTCGCTGCGTAAATCTTGATGTTGGCGATTGTAGTTTTCGTTAGTTTCCATAATGCGTACCGCTGGATAACCCAAGTCATTGAATGGACGGTGATGACCGCCACGACCAAAGCGGTCTAGTCGATAAATTACCATCGTATCTAAATTAGGAATATATCTGTCGGCAATCCAATCAATGTAACGTGCTAAGTTGCGGCTCGGAGAATCGACTTCGCCACCAGTAAAACGGCGAGTTGTGGCTTCTTTTTCGGTTTCAGTTACGCGTGTGCCTTCAGCAAATACCCGAGCGCTACTATTGTTGATCACGCCATTGATGCCAGCGATGTTGCCAATCATATCGTTGTTCAATACGGCTTTAAGTCGCCATCCATCCTTTTGGGCATTTTCAGCGAGAATTTTACCACCGAATAAACCTTGCTCTTCTCCTGCTAACGCAGCATAAACGATACTGCCATTAAACTTATATTGGCTTAGCACTCTTGCCGCTTCTAAGGTACCTGCTACGCCAGTGGCGTTATCATTCGCACCGGGTGAGTTGGAGGTAAAATCCATCACGTCAGAAACCCGTGAATCAATATCACCTGACATCAACACATAACGATTCGGATCGCTAACACCGCGCTGAATGGCAATTACACTGACAACTTCGGTAGCATTAGGTATGCGTTTTTCACCTTCTATCACTTGGCTTTGATAATACACTTCCAAGCAGTCACCGCATTGTTTAGAAATCGCGTCAAACTCGCTTTTTATCCAACGTCTGGCCGCGCCAATTCCACGGGTCTCAGACTGGGTGTCAGATAGGGTGTGACGAGTACCAAAGCCCACTAATTTGGTAATATCTTGCTCGATATTTTGTGTCGATATGGACTGCACTATTTGATGCAATTTTGTTTGATCTTGGTAGGTGGTTTGTGCACTCGCCATGATATAGGTGCTAGGGGCAAGCCAAAACGTTAAGAACAAGGAATTTAAATATATTAGATTTTTCACAGTAGGGTAGTATCCATTTATTGTTGTTTTTCGTATCGATGTGGCTAGTACGCTAATTCTTATCTTATGGTTTGTAAATGGTTTAAAAAATGGTTTGTGAAATGCCTTATACAATGCGCCCATTAGTGTTTCATCCAATATACAGTCAGCTTGACCTGCCTTTTCGACATCGTTTTCCTATCGAAAAGTATCAGGGGATTCGTGATTGTTTAGCCTCATTAGGCGTGCCTAATAGTCAGTTTTACCAACCAGACGCTATGTCAGTATCTGAATTATGCCAAGTTTTTAATCCGCTCTATGTGCAGCAACTCGTGAGTGGAAGCCTAGACCCTCAGGCAATGCGCCGAATCGGTTTTCCGTGGTCAGAACAATTGATAAGGCGCTCGCTAACAGCGGTGGGCGGCACTGTGCTTACGGCAAAATTAGCCCTTGAGCACGGTAAAGCATTAAACCTAACGGGAGGCTATCATCATGCGTTTGCCAACTATGGTTCGGGTTTTTGTTTATTTAACGACTTGTACTTAGCCGCCATAAGCATGCTGCAGACCAAAGGGATAGATAAAGTACTCATTTTTGACTGTGATGTGCATCAAGGAGATGGCACCGCAAAATTAGCCTCCCATAACCCAATGATTTACACCGTATCAATTCATGGTGAAAAGAATTTTCCGACACGTAAACAAGTTTCCGATCTTGATTTTAACCTTGCTAAAGGCACTCAAGATGATGAGTATCTTAGCACCGTCGATGAAGCCCTAAGTCTTGCTTTGACTGTTTTTGGTCCAGATGCCGTTATTTATGATGCGGGTGTGGATGTGCATATTAATGACGACCTTGGGCATTTGCACATTACCACCGAAGGGGTGTATCAACGTGACAAGTTGGTTTTTGATACCTGCCGACAAAAGGGTTTACCAGTTGCCGCCGTTATCGGCGGCGGTTATCAGCGTGACATAAGCGCCCTAGTCAATGTGCATTTACAGCTATATCGGGCTGCAGGTATTGTTCCCTAAGTCTTGTAAGAAGTGAAGCGAGCTTAATTAAGAACAACGAGTTTGTCGTGACTTAAGTCATTTGAGACTTAACACATAGGGCAACTACGTTCTGGCAAGCGATTGTTTAACTGCACTGACTATCCACATAAACCTCAAAATTTCTGAACATATGTTTGTTATCTTTTTACCATCGATTGAGTTGTTACTGTGAGCGGCAAGATGAATAAAAAAGTAACATTAACCTGGTTGGGATTCTTTGTTGCTATAGAATCCAGCGTGACGTCCTATGTCAAAATGGCCCCAGGTAACATCGATGACTTTGTGGGCACTTATACTTTACGTGTCGCTAATAGCCCCAGCAAAGCGTCATCAAGCTCTGCCCCAGGCATTGGCGCCATTGGTTTGACTGTCAGTGGGGCAGTGATTAAAAACGATGAAGAGGGCTCGGTATTGCACTTGAGGGAGCCATTGGCAATTTAGATTGTAACAGCGCTCACACCGGCCCGAAGAGCTATGATTTAGAGCCCATCTCGTTTCTTGGCTTTTTAACGTTTATCAATGATATCGCTGTGTTATTGACAGAAGGTCAGCGCGAGGGGCAATAAAAGCCGACAGAGCCTAGTAACAAGAGTTAGGTGTACTGTCTGGATTAATTTCACCGTACACTTCTTCAGGATCCACATCATTGGCAATGAGTTCTTCGCGGACCGTGTCAATATGTTCTAGCACCAGCTTGTAACGCTCACCGTATTCGTATTTGTTTACTTCAATCGCTTTAGGCATGTAGCTAAAGGCGATTTTTAAGGCCATTAAGGCGTCTTCATTCAATTTCTCAGCCATGGATCAGCTCCTTAGGTAGAACAGGCACTGACATATTAGCGTAGTTTGTTGTCCTCAAACAGCGATTAAGCAATTGATTTTTGCAATGTAATACTTTCATAACAGTCGGTAATTAGGTGCACAATGCACCGAAATAGTTATTTTTGCTGATTATTTAAATAACCCAATTTTTTCATAAGCCGCTGAAAATATTATAAATTTTTTATATCCATATGATTGGCACATAATTTGCTGTATGGTGGGGTAAGAATTGCTCAATTTTGAGTAAAGGATTCTATTTCAAAAAGGAAACAAGATGATTACCGTTTTAGTTGCAGTTGGCGTAATGTTAATGATGCTTTTAGTCGCGGCCGAGTGGTGCAGCCGTAAAGATCAAGATCTTATTGATAAAGCTGAGAAAAATTAAGCCCTAGCGCTATCCAACAAATCACAGCAACACAGGGGCTTCTAAGCTTATTGTTGCTGCAGGTTCTGTTGAATTTAAAAACCTTCTAATACAATTTTCCCAATCGCTTTGTTACTCTCGCTAAGCTCATGTGCACAGCGCAAGTTCGTTGCATTGATCCGTCCTAAATGATGGCCAAGCGTTGTTTGAATTGTGCCTTCATCGATAAGAGCACCTATGCGGTTAAGCAAGTGATGTTGTTTTATCATATCCTCGGTATGAAATTTAGCGCGGGTGAACATAAACTCCCAGTGTAAAGAAATACTCTTATCTTTTAGTAAGTTAAGGTCGACAGAAGAATTGGCAAACTCAATAATACCCAATTTACCTTGCGGTTTTAACACTTCAATAAGGGTACCAAAGTGTTGGTCGGCATGAGTGGTACAGGCAACATGAGTGACTTCTCCTAAGCCTAGAGCGTCAATTTGAGCTTTAAGTGGCTGTCTGTGATTGACGACATAATCAGCCCCAAGTTGATTTACCCAATCTTGACTCTCCTGACGTGATGCTGTTGCAATCACTGTTGCCTGAGTAAGGTGCTTGGCCAATTGAATTAGGATGGAACCAACACCACCAGAACCGCCTACAACTAACAATACTGGTTTGCTATGGGCAGGTTTATTGATGTCCAAGCGGTCAAACAGCATTTCCCACGCGGTAATCGACGTTAAGGGCAAAGCCGCTGCCTCGGCGTTAGTTAAGGTATTTGGTTTAAAGCCGACGATGCGTTCATCTATTAACTGATACTCGGCATTACTGCCGCTGCGAGTAATATCGCCGGCATAATAAACAGCATCACCTACTTTAAAAAGACTCACCTCAGCGCCAATGCTTTCTACAATACCGACGGCATCCCAACCCAGTACTTTCGCCTGGCCTTGAGGGTCTACATTTTTGCGAATTTTACAATCAACGGGGTTGACAGAAATCGCCTCTATTTTGACTAATAAGTCTCGTCCTGCTGGAACGGGTTTATCCATTTCAACATCGACTAAGGCCTCAGGTTGACTAATAGGCAAAGAGGAAAAATAAGCAACGGCTTTCATTAGGTTCACTTTTTCTTGGGATGAGGTGTCGCTTTATAATGAGCTTACATACGCTAAATTCAATGTTTTTCCCTCATACTTAACATCCTTTGTTTACTGATTAAAATAAAAATATGTCGCATATGCATCAAAATCAATAAATATGTGACATTTGCGTATTTTGGAGCTAGGATAGGTTTGAATACACAGATTCTTATCTAACCCGTTTTGTCCCTAACAAAGGAGTTAACGATGTCAGCGCTTGCTAATATCAAAGAGTCAAAAGACCGGTCCAGTGTGTTACTAAAAGCATTCAACAATGCCTGTGCTGAGTTAGGCGTGAATAAAGCCACCGCGGGTAAAATTATCGGGGTAAACCGCTCAACGTTGTCCCGTAAAGAAGGTATTGGCTTGGGGGCTGAATCAAAGTCATCTGAATTATCTTTACATTTTATTCGGCTTTATCGATCTTTATTTGCCATATCAGGCGGCGATCAAGGTTTTATGCGTCATTGGTTCATAACACCTAACAGCGCCTTAGGGGGCAAGCCAGCTGAACTGGTGCAAACAGTGCAGGGATTAATGCAAACCAATGATTATCTTGACGCAATGCGCGGCAAAATATAGCTGGCCATGATGTCGCTAACTAATTTTACTGAGTGCTATAAACAAAGTCCGTGTCCTATTTCATATTCGGGTAGGGTAAAACGCTTAGTTGAAACGCAAGAAGTAGCGGCGACCATGAAATTGGTAGACGACCTAGACGAACAATATTTATTAGAGCAAATGTTGGATGAGGTGAAACCGCGTTACAGGTCAAATACAGAACACATGCATTATTTGCTTAAAACCCCTTTTCGATACCCTCCATTGAAATATGGCTCACGTTTCGGTAGCCGTTTATTACCGAGTTTTTTTTACGCCAGCGAAAACGAAAAAACAGTACTAGCTGAAGTGGCTTATTATCGTTTTGTGTTTTTACATCACATGCAAGATCCTTACGAAAAGCCCATTCACTCACAACATATGATGTTTAGTTTGCAGGTCAACAGTAATCTATGTGCCGACTTAAGCCTACAGCACTTCAACTCGTTTGAAAGTGCGTTAGTCAGTGTTGATAATTATCATTTTTGTCAAACTGTGGGTGAGTATTTGCAGATAAACCAACAGATTGAAGTGATCCGTTATCAATCAGCGAGGGCGCAGGATGGTATGAATATCGCCATTGCCAAACCCACTGCCATTGTGTCTAAAGAGCCTGAGTCTTGCCAAAATTGGCTCTGCTTAACTCAGAGTAATAAGGTCAGTTTCACGCAAGCAGGCCAAGGTCAGCCTTTGACATTTAATTTGCATGATTTTATTCACAAAGGGGTATTGCCCGTTCCTGCCGAGTAAGGCAATCAAAAAGGTGTCATCAAAATGATTGCTTGTTGAATAAATTGCGGGTAATCTGACTACATGTAATCAAAATGAGTTTATGTTAATGTCTCAACACGTTCTAGATATTCAGCAGCAAATTGCCGCTCTGAGCCATGCTCAACAAGACCGATTAGCTTTTATTGATTTTAGCTTGCAGTATTTTGGCCACGTGGCACGCACAGAACTTATTCAACGATTTCAGACCGGTTTAGCGGCTAGTACGCGCGATTTTACTACCTACAAAGAACTGGCTCCGGACAACTTGCACCTCATACATCAAACTAAACGCTACCATCGTGGTGAGCATTTTAACCCCCTGTTTAAGCACAATCCCGAAGTGATCTTAACCTCTCTCAGTCGAGGTTTTGGAAATGGTATTTCAAGTGGGGTACAACCATCCGAACAGTGTTTTGATGCGGTGCGGCTAATCCATCCCGATGCCAATATCATTGCCAGTATCATGCGCGCCATTCATAACCGATTAGCGATTAAATGTCGTTACGTTTCTGTATCATCGGGCGAGAGTGAGCGGGCAATTGTGCCGCATTCAATTGTAAATAATGGTCATCGCTGGCACGTGCGTGCTTATGACCGCAAGAGCAACACATTTCGCGACTTTGTCTGTACCCGTTTTACTCAGGTTGATGTGATGTCCAGCGCTATTCGTGTGCATGAGGCAAGTGCCTACGACGAACAATGGCAGGGTATGGTTACTTTGCGCTTAATTCCTCATCCAAGCTTGTCTAGCAGTCTTGCTATAGAGCTGGATTATGCGATGGAAGAGGGACATTTAATCTTGCACTTACGCGCTGCCATCGCAGCCTATGTATTGCGCCAGTGGCAGGTGGATTGTTCCGCCGAGCATAACTTAGTCGGGCAGGGGTGTCAGTTGGCACTTGCTAACCATGATGTCCTTGAAAAAATTGAAAATGTAGGACTAACATTGGGGGCTACGCTGAGTCGATAATAGTCGCCATAAAGAGGGCTTAGATTTGATTAGCGCGGATGTGATAGTTCACTCGTTTATATAATAATTCACCCAAGCGCGGCTCATCACTTGCTAACACATACAAGCCCGCTTGCTGGCTGCACAATTTAAATACGTAGCTGACTTCCTGATTAGCATAGCTGCCGATGATATGGTCAGTGTTGTCGTCCAAACCAAAGAGAGCCTCTGCTTCATCAAAAAATAAGATGGCTTTGGTGCTTTGTGCTTCGGCAATGATGCGCGCCACATTTTTCTCAGTTTCGCCAATATACTTTTTTCTCAGTTCAGCAACATCAAGTCGATAAACCGGTGCGTTAGCGAGGTGGGCAAGTTGATTGAGTATGAGTGCTTTGTTGCTGCTGCTGTGGTCAGATAATAAAAGTGTGACAATTTCACCTTTAGCCGCTTTGGTCACGGCATCATGTAAACTGGCTTTGTTTTCATCACTTAGCAATGCATCACGTTTTTGATCATTCGGATGTGAGAATATCGCAAGTGCAGAAACAAAGGTGCGCTGGTGCTTTAAAAATACTTTTCTATAAGCCTCTGTACTCACTTTAAGACTCCTTCAAACAGTAAATGTTAGAGTGTGGAGTATGTTGTGAATTTTCGCCAGTGAGGGAAAACTAAGGCTTTTTTTTCGTTTCAATGTCTAAAATTTGTTGCCACAACTTTTCAGCCTCAGCGGTAAGCTCTGAATATTTTCGAATGTCGCCTTTACGTTGTGCGAGCATCGCTTCAGTAGACAGTTGATCGTAGGTCTTTCGAAGTTTTTTGCTTGGATCAGATTTGAAAAAAGAAAACATGGATAATCCCTTAATAAAATTTCGATTTTGTACGCTTTGCAAAAGTAATGTGATCACTCAAACCGCGCGCTTTTTTTCAAATTGTAACAGCTTTGCACAATACTTGTCCCTGTTTGTATTTAAGACCATCTCAGCCCTCATCACGACTTTAGGTAGGTAGAAAACCTTCTAGCTTGCATTCATTGAATTAATTAATCGCTTTCGTTGTAATAACGAAGTGTCAGTGCCAAACTTGATTGGTTAATAATTGACCAATTATGATTATTCCCTTGATTTACTGTCTCAATGCGATTTTACAAATAAGGAATATTGAAAGGAGGTACTATGTACAAAATATGTAAAGGACTTATTCTCAGCAGTTTGTTAATCAGCTTCATTGCAGATGCAGGACTGATTCGAGGTGCTGGTAGAGGTGGAATAACAGTGAGTTTTGGTACCATTGATTTACTAGTGCCAACCTCAGAGATTAATGAGTTTGGCTTGTTAAATTGGGATTATTATTCAAACATCAATCCTGCTGTTCCCTACGACAGCGTGTATGTCCCGCCTGGTTATCCTATGGCAATGGCGGTACCCGATTTCTGTTTTGTTTCCTTGGGCTCAGGTCAGCCATTTGAAGATGATCCCTGTTACTGGCAATTCAATGAAGGTGAGCGACTTGAAGTCATCGGATCGACAGTCTCATTTTTTTCACTCGCCATTCAAAACATTACTTGGCGAATATTTGAAAGTGATGCAGACCCCTTCATAGATGCCCCTCTTTTTGAATTTGATAATCGCTTCTCATCAGTTGAAAATACGGGGGATAGAAGCCAGCGACGTCAACTCTATTTAGATGCTGCAATGCCAAGAGATTTAGCGCCAGGAGAATACCAGGTTCAGGTATCAGTGACTCAAACTGCGCCGGTTGGCTATACGTTTTACGCGGCGGATGCAATATTTTATGATGAAGCCTGCTTTGGTGAGCCAGAAAACATAATATGCTCTCGCTTGGGCAGTGTATCAGGTAATACGTTTGTGAGAAGCGGCATAGATCGAATGGTTGTGGTGAGTGAGCCTAGTATAGTGCTTATCATACTTACAGCCCTATGTTGCCTACTTGTTAGAAGAAAAGTTCAAACCAAATAGTTGTTTTATTGGCCAAGGAAACATTAAGGCTGCCACATCAGTCTGATAATTGCACTTTTCTAAGCTAACTAAAAAATGTTGAGTTGCTTTACTTCTTCTCTTTCTTTTTGCAGATGATCATCAATTTTTATCATTATGTCTTTACCAGTATCGGTTTCTAACAGCGGTGCGATAATGGGGTCATATTTTGTCCACCATTGTCGCCAGCCATTTTCAAAAGCGTTGCTTAGTTCTTGTGATGCAAGTTTTTCGTTATTATTTAAGGCAGCTAAGCGAGCCCCTAGGTAATCTGCAAATGCATCTTTAATATTTTCTTGCCGAGCATTGTCTAGTTGACGTTCGCACTCTCTCAGTATTGGTTGCGATTCTTTGTTGTTATCCTGCTCAACAAGTGCCCAAGCTATTTCGATGGCGGGGCTGCATAGCGGCATATTGTATAACTCGCCATCGGAAAACTCTGTCAACAAGGGAACAAGTAATTTTTCTGCGGCGCTATTGTTACCAATAAGCATCTGATAAAAGGCGGTTTCAAATCGTACCCATGGGTCATCTGGGTTAGCTAATATTCTTGTGTTCATTTCATCGATTAACTCTGAGTGTTTTTTCTCTATCAATAAAAAAGTCGGAATATAAAAAGAGTCTGAAGTAAGTTTTCGCGCTTCATTGACCAAACCGAGCTCGAGCAGCAAACCGATATAACTTTTTTCATATCGATCGTTATCAGGCGATATTGAATGAGCTTGTTTCCAATAAAGAATACTCTCAGAGTAATTTGCTCTGTTATATTCAATACTAGCCATTCCAGCATAACCCAGCGGTGAATTTGGAAATTCTGAAATGAGTAAGTTATATTGGTTTTCAGCTTCTTGAATAAGGCCTTGTTGAGATAAATAAAACCCTCGATTAGATTGATTAGCTATGGAAATAGGATCAAGTAAGTAGGCTTTCTCTAAGGCCTGCCATGCTTCTGAATATCTCCCTAGTTTGTCTAAGACCGCAAATTTCCACATATAAGATTTTGCGGAGCTTGGACTCAATTTAATCGCTTTATCAAGAAAGGATAATGCTTCGTCACTTTGTTTACTCAAATAAGCTAAAGTTAGTCCTCGAATAGCATAGGCTTCAGATAACTCGGGATTTCTAAGCAAGGCCTTTTCGATATTTTGTTCTGATAATTGACGAGCAATATCACCATCAAGCACACCAAAAAAAGCATCATGCCCGATGCCGTTTGTTCCTTTCGCCAGCATTGCAATCGTATCAGCCAACGCCACATAAGCCTGTGCATATTCAGGATCAAGGCCAATGGCTTGTTCAAATAATTTACGTGCGGCTTTCATCGATTCTGGGGTTTGTTTGCGATATTGCTCACGGCCTTTGAGATAAATCACATAGGCATCAGTGCTTTTGGTGGAGGCGCTGTTGGTTAACGAGCCCGTTTCGATATAGGTGTCTTGCAGCATATTAACCGTAGAACGGGCTATCTCACTTTCGACGATAAATATATCACTGAATTTACGGGCGAAGGTTTCGCTCCACAATACCTTGGCATCGGCAGCGTCTACTAACTCTACTCGTATTTTGAGCTGATCGCCTATGACTCTGACACTGCCCGTTAACGCCGTATCTACCTGCAAACGCCTCGCGATAGTGACAGGGTCAAGGCCTTTTTCTGCCAATGCACTCGTTGAACTAGATGCTGCGACTTTAAGGCCATCGGTGCGACCTAATAAACTGGTGATTTCCTCGGCTAAGCCTTGCGCCAAAAAGGCTTGATCTTGGTCGGCACTGGCATCTTTAAAAGGTAGAACGGCTATGGAGTCAGCGATGAAGGTTTGTTTGATGCCATCGCTCGCTTTGGCAAACTCTATTTGAACATTCGAAAAATAGCGGTATGCCACGAAACCTGAGCCTAAAGTGATAAGTAGTAGAATGGTCCAGCGAGATAAACCAAAAGGGGATACTTTACCTGTTTCATTATCAGCAATAGCCACCAAGCCGTCCATGGTGAAATCGAAATACCATGACAAATACAGCATCACTGGCATTCCAGCGAACAAGGTAACAGCCACTAGAGTATTAAATAAAGGAGAGAGGTTAACCATGGGGGTAACAACACTGACGATTTGCAATATCAGCCATACAAACCCTAAATACGGCACAAAGGTTTGAAATACTTTACGGCGACGAATTTCTGCAAATAAACTAGGCAAAGTGATTCTCATCTTAATTATTCAAAGGCTAAAAAAGTGTAAAATTCACCATTGCACCCCATAAATCGAGAAAGCAGCAAACGTCTGGCTATAACGATGATATTACGCAGTTTATTCAGAAAGTTAAGTGTGATGGCGAAATAATCTACTTAATTTTTACAATGGGTAAATATTCGTCTCACATTGGATTTAGGGGATTATTTAGCCACTTCAAAGCCAAGATTTTAAACCCGCTTAGTATTTAGGCATAAGCGCCCTAGTTCAGCTGAAAAGCCCATATTCTAGGGTATGAATAAGGACTAAAACTCGGTAATATTCGCCCCATTCTTTTTGCTTGCCAGTGCTTATTTTGCAGCGGCTGGAAGCGCCAAATTTAGCTAGTAGTAGGTCATTTATGCCTGGTTTACATCGCATTATTCTTATTGATACTCATTTGCCCGGAGTGGTTGAGTTAAAGCTCAAAGGCCACACCAATATATGTGGCACAAACGCCTCAGGTAAAACCACCTTACAGCGATTGATTCCGGTATTTTACGGCGAGTATCCAAGCCGCGTAGTACCCGCAACTCGCGACAGTTTTGAACGTTGGTATTTACCCCGAGAATCCAGTTTTATCATTTACGAATATGAACGTAACGAGCTCGATCTGTGTCAGGTTGTACTAGCCTCTGGTGGTAATGGGGTGAATTATCGTTTTGTAGGTAAACCATTTGAGTTGAGTGACTACCTCTATAAAAACAATGCGGGTGAGCATGTCAGCGTTTCGATGAATGAATTGGCGCGCAGTTTGAAACGCTCAAACATATTGGTCACTAACCTTCTCAATACCAAAGACTATCGCGCCATATTACAAAACGATCGTGGCGTGTTAAACGGCACCGCCAATAGCCGAGAATTACTGGGTTATGCACGCATTTTTAGTTTGTGTGATGGTAGCCACCATTTACGCCATATCGAAAAATTAGCGAAGGCGGTGCATTCTAAAGAAGGCAAAATGGAAACCATTAAAGCCATGATTGCCGCCATTTTAGAAGAAGATGGTGTACAGCCACCTACATCCAGCTTGAGCCGGAATCGGGTTGAAGATTGGATCCGCGAATGTCACTTGATCAAAGAGTTCGATGAAATTCGCCCAGAGTTTGCCAAGTTGGAGCGCGCGGATCATGAACTGAGCCAAACAGAAGGTCGATTGGCTGAATTGAAATTACAATTTGATTTTGACCTGAGTAAATTAGCTGCCAGTATTATTCAATTGCAAGGCCAGTTTGATGAAACCTTACTGGAGGTAAAAAAACAAGAAGGCGAGTGGGCGAACAAGCGTGATGGACTAAACCAGCAATTGTCTGCAGCTAAGGCGGATAGCCGTAAACTTGAAAAAGATCTCGAGCAAGTTGAAAAAGAATTTGATGATTGGCAAAACCAAGATATCGAAACCTTGCAAGCCAACCTGCAATTGCTTCCGCAATGGACCAGCGAATTAGATACCGCTAATACCCGCTATCAACTACTCACTGAAAAACACCAAGATGTTGAGTCTGCTTTTAACAAACGAATTGCTGAGTTAACCGAAAAATTGAACATAGAGCTTGAAGGCTTTGGTGAGCAAAAACAAAACTTGCAAGATAAGTTGTCTGAACAAAAGTCGCAGGAACACCAGCACCTGCAAGAAATTAAACAAGACTTTGCTGAGCAACAAAGTCAATTAAGCAGTGAATTTCAGGAGCGTTTTGGTGAGCTTAAAATACAACATGCTACCTTAAGTGCCAGCATTAAAAATGCAGGTTTTAGTGAGTTTGAGCAAAGCCAAATTGATTTACTTGATGCGAGCATTAAAGAGCTAAGCCACATTGAAGATGAAACTCGCGATAAATTTCGTGCGGCTCAGCAGGGCCATCAAGGCGCACAGCAGCAACGTAGCAAAGCGAATGATGCCTTAGAGCAAGCTAGAAAACAGTATTTGCAGCAACAACAGCAGGTCAATAAAGTTGAAGCGCTGCTGTATCCAGGTCACAACAGTTTATTAGAAGTGTTACGCAAAGAGCAGCCGGGCTGGGAACAAAAACTGGGTAAGGTGATCCACCCAGAACTATTAAAACGCAGTGATTTAAAGCCAAGTTTTAGCCCAAGCAATGACAATCTGTTTGGTTTACAACTTGAACTGAGTAATGTGTCGGTGCCTGAATATGCGCAATCTGAGCAAATATTGCAGCAGCGCTTACAAGAAGCTCAGGCGACCTTAGCGACCTTGCTAGATGAGCAAAATGAAGCAGAGTTATTGCTGGCGAAAGCCAGTGAAGACGTGCGTAACAAAGAGCTGCAATGTGCGAAATGTGAAAGCGATACCCGTACTGCTGAAGCTAAGCGTAAACGGGTGCAGCAAGATAAAGAATTATTGCAACAAGAGTATAGCCAAGCCTTAAGTGAGCGTAAGCTGCATAACAAAAACGCCTTGAAGAAAAATGAAACGCAGCAAGGAAAAGAACAAGCCTTGTTTGCTGAATCTAAACAGGCCCTGCAAGACCAATTACGTGAAGCGCAAACTGAACATCAATTTCACTGGCAGCAATTATTAGGTGATACCCAACAGCAAGTCAGTCAAGTTGAGCAGTACATGCAAAAGGCCAGGCAAACTGCCGCGCTTGATAAGAAAAAATCCGAACAATGGTTGGCTGATGAATTAGCCAATCGTGGCGTTGATGTGGATGAAATAGGCAGCTTACAAAAGCTGATCAAACAGCTTAAACACGATATCCAGCATACCGAAACCCATAGGCATAAAGTTAAAGACTATGAGCACTGGTATAAAACCATCTTCACTGGTCATAAGTTAAGTTGGCAACAACAGTTGGCTAAAGCAAAAAAAGTCGCGAGCAGTGCTGAACGCGAATTAAGCCAAGAGCAAGCCAACTTTAAAGCCTTAATAAGTCAGTTAAAACAACAACAAACTGAGTTTGAGCACAACTTAAAAACGGCCAAGGAACAAGAGTTGGATGTGCAAAATATCAAACGCTTGTTAGCTAAAATTAGTTTGGCTGCGGCTGAATTCACCGCGCAGCAAGGGAGCTCTGAAACCTTAAATATTGCCCAGCGTATTTCCGAGGGGCAGGGGCTTTTACAAAATCGTGAAACCTTACTGGGCGATATTAAAGTGTATGTGGAGCATTTTGATCAACTCATCGCTGCACAAGCTGGTACGGGGTTATCGGATACCTGGGAGCGTTCACGTGAAGAATGCGCCTATGTTAATGACAAAGGTATTCGTGGAGTTGACCACCGCCGTTTAGTGAGTCATCTCGCTCGTTTGTTAAATGAAATTGTACCGCAAAAAATGCAAGGTCTACGGGAGCAAGGACGAATTTTCGGCGCTGATTTAACGCAGTATTACAACGTACTGGAAGACATCGACAAACGTATTGCTAGCCAAAGTAAACGGATCAGCAAAGAAGTGGACGAAGAGCTGTTTTTAGAAGGGGTGTCTGAGTCTGCAGTGAAAATACGGTCACGCATTAGTGAGCTTGAATTTTGGCCTGAATTAGCGCAATTTCAAAAACTCTATCATGAGTGGATGAGTGAGGGCGCCAATGAACTACCTGACGATGATTACGCGCAAAGTATGCGAAAAGTGTTAGACATTCTTGGCCGTGCAGCCTTAAGCGGTGGTATCAGCAAGTTACTCGACATTGAATTACATTTGCGAGAGGGAAACAGTGATTTGGTTATTCGTACCGACCGTCAGTTAAACGAGTCTTCCAGTCACGGTATGGCGTATTTGATCTTGTGTAAGTTTTTATTAGCCTTTACCCGTTTATTACGTGGCAGTGCTAACGCAACCATCCATTGGCCAATTGATGAACTGGGCACATTGCATCAAAGTAACGTGAAAAAGATTTTTGATGCCTGTCAAAACAACGATATCTGTGTGGTGGGGGCCTTTCCAAACCCTGAGTCAGAAGTACTGACCTTATTCGAAAATCGCTATTTGATTGACAAAGGCACGCGCAAATTACAGGTAGTGGAGCCCAAAATAAGCGCGATCACCGAACGCCTAAAGCAAGCTAAAGCACGCCAAACACAGCACAACGACACGGAGGCACAAGCATGATCACTGAACAAGGTCGAATCCTAGAGTTATTGTTGTCTGGTGCTTTTATTTGTCAAATTAGTGATGAAGAGGCATGGCGCTTTCTTAAAACCTCAGGCAACAGTGACAAAATCGAAACACAACTAAATGTGCTCAATCGTACCTTAGCTAGCGCAGCTGAGGGGGATGTGTTTTTTGCAGCGTATCAAAGTTTGTATGATAACGAACGCAAACAATTAGGCGGTCAGTTTCAAGAAATCTCCAGTCAATTAATGCCTTTAGTTGAATGGCTATTGTTAGTGCAACAAGCCAATGGCTCAGATGTGCCTGTGACTCAAGGTACGGCAATTCGTCTAAATGAGTTGCAAACCACCATCGAAGACACACCAGCCTTTGCTGAGCAATTGGAAAAAATATCCCGTAATCGTTTGTTTGGCTCTACGAGTACCCAGTTAGATGGGCAACTTAAATTGGTATTTAACCGCTTAACTCAGTTGGGTTATTTACTTAAACCTAATGTCGAAAAACAAATATTTATTGCCACTGGCAAAGTTGAATATTTATATGACGTGCTCAAATTTATTGATGAAACTGAAGCCTTATCGTTAACTGAACAAGCTGAAAATGCGGTGCAACAAGGTAGTTTACTATGAGTTTGGCCTTAACTAAGCTTTGGAGTGTTGGCCGATGAACCAGCATTTACAACAGGCAGGCGTTAGGCTTCTTAATGCGCTGAGCCGCCATGCGGACTTAATCATGCAGGTGTATTTATCGGGGACCTTAGACGAAAGTAAATACAGCCCAAAAGTGATCGAAAGTTTATGTCAGCTAGGTATATTGTGGCGACCGGAGTCTGACACTCAGCTGCGTTTAAAAAGTGCCGTGCGTAATTTGCTTGAAGGCAGTTTGCATGATGAGCGTAATCGTCAAATCGATGCCAATATTGGTTCGGCCTTAGCCAGCTTAAAAACATTGGCCCAACATTATAAAGAGGCCCTATATCACAGCCGCTACGCCGAAGCTGACGCCCATTTGTCCGATTTAACTGAGCATGTGTATGCGTTGACTGAGTCATTGGCGAATAGTGTGCGAGTGCTGTTTAGTCGTATTAATAATGAGTTTGGTTATGTGGCATCAATTGATGCCAAAATTCGTGAAAACGAGTTAGCGCAAAGCCAAGTCAGTGAATTGCTTAAACAATTAGAGATGTTTCGCTTTGATGAGTTAAGTGAGCTTGCTGGAAGTAACCGCGAGCTACGCCATTTACTTGTCGTCACGCTACAACATAGTTTCTCGAAAGTGATTCAGGAGCTTTCAATTGTTCAAGCTCGTTTACTGGAATTAATTGGCCGTTTTCGTGAATTTAAAGGCCGTACTCAGCTGCTGAAAGGCTTTTTACTCCACATGGAGCAAAAGCCAGATTTTAGCCCAGTAAATTACAGCCAGTTAAGCCAAGTGCCTATGTTGTTTAATCAAGCAGCTGCGTTAATTAAACCTGCAGCCGTAGATGTGCATCGCATTGAACATGAGCAAGATTTACAGCAACTGGTTGGCGCGATTAAAGCCTTTAATCGTTCGAATACCTCTCATCAACCTGAGCGAGCGGCACAAAAAATTAATGTGGAAGAACAAAGTTCGGCGCAGTTTGCTGAAGATAAACTTAGGTTAGCGGTAGAAGCCTATTTTTGTCAGGTTATTGATAGCGGTGAGCGTTTAACGGCACTTGATTATCATCAACAGCATGCTCTTGAGTTTGATCCAGAAGTGTGGATTTACCAAGTGGTTGGCGGATATCAAGGCTTGACCATGGAAGAGCAAAGCTATTTTGCATTAGATACCAATGGCGAAGCTCATCCCATTTATTCGGGTAATTACATTATTCGTGATGTTGAACTGGGTTTAAGATAATAACAATGGAATTGGGCAAGTCAGAAATTGCAACCTTAAGTCGCTTTTTTCGCGATGAGAATAAGTTGTTACTGGCCAGCAAAGGTAAGTTAAAACAGTGGTTAGAGCAGCATTTTGATTTGTATCACAACGGCAAACACTTTGTGTTTAACCCTGTCAGTAAAGAAACGCTACGCCGCGAAATAGAGCGCAGTTATCCCAGATTGAACCTACTTGCCGGTTTAGCCAGTGACCAAGACCGAGTGGCCATTATTGCACAAAGCAATAATGACAAGTTGGCTGATAGTAAGCCAAACGATAAGTATGTGCTAGCAAAGTGCCTAGCCAAGTTTGAACTCGACGGGCATCGGTTAATGCTACCTCTTGGAACAAGTGTTCGTTTGCTGGTTGAACGTATCGATTTGAGTCAGTTTTCTAGTATTGTTGTGGTAGAAAATTTAGATGTGTTTGACAAATGGCACCACGTTACAATGCAAGACAACAAACACAGTTTAGTGGTTTACCGTGGGCACGACCAAGCAACTGCAAAAGGGCTGAAATATCTGTTGAGTCAATTACCGCTGGATATTGAGGTCATAATGTTTCCAGATCTTGACCCCAAAGGTTTAGAAATAAGTTTTACCACTCCCAGAATAAACAGGGTTTTAGCGCCCAAAATAAGCGATATTCACAATGTGTTGCGCCCTTATTCTCAACCTGAGGTATTTTTGCAGCAACACAGTGCTGTAGCATTTTTAAGTCAGCAACACAGCCCAAGATGGCAAGAGTTAGTGACTATCGTAAAAACCCATAAATTGGCGGTAATGCAGCAAGTATTTATCGCACTAAATATTCCTTTAGTTTGCTATAAATAAACAGCTGCTCAGGGAATCGCCATTGTAAACAATTCAAGGATCACCGGTAATAGCGAGAGCATTAATAAACTGGCCATCACAATATTGAAGATCTTTAGATGGCGGGAATTGGCTAAATACCGTTTTAATGCAGTACCAAAACCCAACCACATAAAAGTACAAGGCGTGCCTAAACAGAGGAAAAATAAGGCGATAATACCGACTTGTAAGGTGTAATCGAGACTCGAATTGGTATAAGTGACTATCGCACCAACAATCATTATCCACGCTTTAGGATTAACCCACTGAAATAGCGCTGCTTGTAAAAAACTCAGAGGTTTACGTTGCATCTCATCTACAACATCGGCCACCAAAGGAGTCGTTGGGCTGGTGGCAATTCGATAAGCTAAATAACCAAGGTACATAATCCCCGCAATTTTGAGCCAAATTAACAGTTCAGGTATTTGAGCAAACAACTGGCTGATACCTAACCCCACGCCGATGATCATCAAGACAAAGCCAATATCAATGCCTAATAAATGAGGCAAACTGCGGCGAAAACCATAATTGACACCTGATGTCATGATCATCAAGTTATTAGGGCCAGGGGTGATGCTACTGGCTATCGTAAATAATATTAAAGCGCTGTATTCCACGGTAAAAGCACGTTGATTGAGACTGCCATTAGTGTGCGATAGCTTGAGGTCATTGCAAAGATGAGTTAGTTCTATATAAGGTTTGTTATGGGTTTTAACTAAATCTGATATGCTTAATTTCATTCAAGAACGCTCAGAGTAAAAAGCATGACAGGCTTAGCCACCGTACTTATTTTTTTGGTCGCCACCGTTGTGGCTGTCCCTATTTTTAAAAAATTAAAATTAGGCGCTATCTTGGGCTATTTGGTCGCAGGCTTGGTGATTGGCCCACAAGTGTTCGATTGGGTAAACGATCCGCAGACTATTTTACATGTGGCCGAGCTGGGTGTGGTTTTACTGTTGTTTTTAATAGGACTTGAACTTGCACCCGACAAGCTTTGGAAGATGCGAACCCAAATCGTGTTTACTGGGGGCGGTCAGCTACTTATCAGCGCCTTAGCAATTGGTGCTATCTTACACTTCGTATTGGGCTTCAGTGTTGTTATCTCCAGCATTATTGGCTTGTCGCTAGGTTTATCGTCTACTGCCTTTGCAGTGCAATTGATGAGCGAGCATAAAATTCTTAAAACACCGCCGGGTCAGCAAGGTTTTTCAATTTTATTAATGCAAGATTTGGCTGTCATCCCTATTTTATTATTGGTTGAAAGTGTCTCGAGTGCTAATACAACATCAGGCCCGCAATGGTGGATAAGTGTGCTAGCGGTTGTTGGCGTGCTCATTATAGGCCGCTTTTTGGTTAACCCCTTTTTACGACTCATTTCATCTTATGGCAGTGCAGAAGTCATGACGGCGTCAGCCCTGCTAATTGTTATCGCGACGGCATTAGGTATGGAAGCTGCTGGTTTATCTATGGGAATGGGCGCTTTTATTGCAGGTATTCTGCTTGCAAATTCCAGCTTTAGGCATCAATTGGAAACCGAAATTGAACCCTTTAAAGGGTTACTTTTGGGCTTATTTTTTATTGCTATAGGTATGAATTTAGATTTAAGCCTACTGGTTTTAGAACCGCTATTTATTATCAGTGCCAGTATCATGTTGGTCGTGATTAAAACGCTGATTATTTTTCTTATTCTAAAAGCCAATAAACAACTGACCACCGATGCCATGAGGATAGGCTTGATGTTGTCACAAGGGGGAGAATTTGCTTTTGTAGTCATGACTCAGGCAGCAGGGAGTGGCATACTCGCACCTGATATCGCAGCTCAGGTAAGTTTGATCGTGGGTATCTCAATGGCCCTCACTGCGCCACTAGTAATACTTCATAGTATGTGGTTTACCAGTAAAAATTGCCCTGCTGTCTACGACAGTCACCGCGACGAGAGTGAGCCGCAAGTTATCATTGCTGGTTTTGGCCGCTTTGGTCAAGTGAGTGCTAGGATTTTAGCCGCCAATAACATTGCTTTTACCGCCTTAGACAAAGATGCAAAACATATCGAGTTTGTGAAACAGTTTGGCAATAAAGTGTTTTACGGCGATGCCAGTCGGTTAGACTTGTTAGATACCGCAGGAATCGCGCAAGCGAAGATACTCTTAATCGCAGTAGACAATGAAGAGGACGCACTGAAAATCGCTGAACTAGTTCAGCAAAACTTTCCTCATGTCAGCATTATTGCACGCGCCCGAAACCGTTTTACTGCAAAACGTTTAAGTGAACTTGGCGTAAAGCTCTACGTGCGCGAACTGTTTGCAGGAGGCTTGGAAGCCGCTGGAATATTACTCAAAGAATATGGCTTTAATAACGAACAAGTGAACGAGATGGTGTCTATATTTGCAGAGCATGACAAGACCTTACTCGACAAAACCGTCAATGAGAAAATGAACATGGATGAGTTAATAAAAACCAGCAAAAAGGGCAGGGAAGAACTGGCGACCCTGTTTAAACGTGATCGCCTAATACACGGAAAGAATAAATAATAGTGAGTTAGAAGGAGTAGGTAAAACCGAGTGTGAGGCGTTTGTCTGTGGCATCTCTGAGTTCATTTTCTGAGTTTCGATCCAACCAGCGAAAGGACAAGTCAACATCCGCATTGCGACTTAAACTGTGTTTACCTGACAAGGTTATTGAGTGAGTATCTTCGCCTTGTTCTGTGTCAGTGGTTTCTCTATTAATTAACTGGGTATTTAAAGATATATTGGTTTTTCTGCTTAAATCATAATTAAAAACGACACCGGCAGTCTTATATTTTTGTAGCCTGTTAGTCTCTAAATATTCAGTTTGTTGATAACCAAGATTAAAGGATATTTTAATTTTACGTTTATCGTAAGCGAGTTCGTATCTGGCAGACTTTGATAAAATAACTTCATCAGTTATGTCGCTAATAGTCTCATTATAGGTTATGAACTGTTCACCAGGTTGTAACTCATAATTCAACTCTTGTGGTTGAAAGCAGGTTGAAAAGTCGCTAGCGCCTAATTCACAAACAAAAAGCCCTAATGAATTTGTAGACTGGCTTAAACGGGCAAAGGTTGTAATATCTTCGCTGTAACGCAGACTACTTTTTAGATATTTCATTTTATAGTCAAATTGCAGCGCATAAGCATCGCCGTAAAAACGTTTGCCATAATTAGCACTTAAAGATGTACGCTGACTAAAGGCCCAGTCCATATCGAACCCTACAAAGTTATTGGTATTTTCACCTTCTTCGAGGGTATTGTAAGTTAGTTGAAAAAAACGATCGTCACGTGCATACCACCCCAAACCTACACCATAACTGGTAGTGTCTAAACTGGGGCGTGAGACTGGACTGTTTTCATCAAAATTGTATTGCTCGTCTCGACCAGTTAATACAAATCTTAACTTGTCAAAAATCTTGAATTTAACATTACCATTCAATGATGTTGATTCGAATTCACTTAGGTTAGTTCTGTCGCTTTTGTTGTAATTAGCACTGAAATCAAAGGTTACTATTTGCAATCTTCTACCGCTATATAAGCGTGATGACGCCAGAATATTACTGCTATCGAGTCCATTGTTACTGTCTAATGATTGCTCAGAGCTCGTTTCAGAATAACCAGTCGTCAGATTCAAGCCAAAATATTTTGGGTTGGGTAAAGTAAACATTAAATTCGATGAATAATTTTTGACTTTGCTCATATCTCCAGATGCCAAAAGCTTGTCGCTAAATAGATCTTGTCCTTGATTTAAAGCACGATAAGATTGATTTCCAACAACACTAAACAATAGCGTTTTATCGATTATATTGACCATCGAATTTATGCTAGCGTCGGTGAAATTTTTATCTCCCCCCTCGTCATTTTGCCGAACTAAGGTTTGTTCGAGACTAAAAGATACATCAACCTTTTTACTATCATAAACACTCACTAATTTGGGCTGAAAAGCAATAGCTACATTATTGTCTTTGCTTTCTTCGCCTAGTTGAGTTTGTGTCAAGTAACCCGTAGTACTGATTGAAGGTAAGACTGTCAATTCTCCTGAAAACGCAGAACAAGGAAAAATGATTAAACTGGCTATAGAAATTTTATTCATTGAAATGTTGGCACATCGCTTGATACAAACCACTAATTATTACCGGCATAGTAGTAACCATAACCAGTGCCATCTTTGTTTACGCTTTGTGCTTTATTGACTACAAAGCCGATAGCCATATCGGGGCTTAAGTGGGCAACCGCTTTTTGTACATCAATCAATTTTGACTTGTTTTCTTCAGTAACAACAATGGCTTGCCCTGCCAAATTAGCTAAAATAGCCGTTTCATTTATTCCTAAAAGAGGAGGGGTATCAACAATAACCACTCGATCAGGGTAACGATTGGCAAATTCTTCTACCGCTTGAGACATCTTTTCACTTGCCAATAATTCAGTGGATAAATGATGGGATTTACCTGCGGGTATTATTCTTAAGTTAGGTACATTGGTGTTGCACATTACCTCTGATATATCCGTTTTTTCACCCAATAGATATTCCATTAAACCTTCTTGGTTTTTTAGTTCCAAGGTACGCATTACGTTTGGCTTTAGAACGTCAGCATCAACTAGTAGTACTGTTTTATCTTTTTCTAATGCAATGCTTAACGCTAGATTAACAGCGGTAAAGGTTTTCCCTTCACTTGGTCTAGAGCTAGTAACCATAATAATATTGCTATTATTCAACGACTTAGACAATGGACCAAAAGCGTTATTCAATACTTTTCGTTTGATCGCTCGATATTCTTCGTTGATCAATTTGCGGCTACTAGTACTACTATTTGCTACAAAGCCTTTTGCCTCAAGTATTGCTAAGTCAATCTGAATAAAAGAGGGACTATTGATTTCACGCGATTCATTCAGAATTGTTGTTTGGCTACTTTCTGGTTGCACTTTTTCAATAGGATTCAATTCCTGTGCTTCAATATTTTTCAATTTATCCTTTTTCGAATCTGCTTGCTGTCTTAAAAGAGCTTTTTCAATTGAGTTCATGCGATGAACCTCGTATATAAGTTAATAGACATAACATCAGCAGCAACTAAAGCGCAATAAAACGCAACAATGAAACCTGAGGAAATAACAAAAATAACAAGTAACTTTCGATTTGTTTTTTCTATTTGACTCAGATTTAAATGGCTAACATTTCCCAATACAGGATAAGAGGTCATTGAGGTTAATTGACTACCTCTCGTTAAAATTGGGTTGATTTGGCTAACTAAAAACGCTATGCCTAAACCTGATCCAAACCCTAATATCAGCACCAATGTGTAACCTATCAAACGGTTTGGGCCGCTTGGCTTAGTAGGAGCTAGAGGTGGCGTTAACACTTTAAATTTAACATCGTCTGATGATACATCTGCTTTTTGTGATAACTCTGCTGATTCTCTTCTAGAAAGTAACTCTTCATATTTTGTTTTTGTTGTACCATAGTTGCGGTTTAATGCGGTGGCTTCTGCTTCAATTTGTGGGACTAAATCAATTTTCTGTTTCAGTACTTCAATCTTAGATTCGTAGTCGGTTTGACGAACTTTCAAAGAGGCTATAAGGCTTTCAAGTCTATTGGCCTCCAAGCGTAATTCGCTGGAAATTGAACCGACAAGTTCTGTACCTTCACCATCTCCTAAATTGGCATAATAGTCTTCCAATTCTTGGCTTCTTTGCTCTTTTAAATTGTTTAACAAGTCAGTAGTTTCGATAACATCAGGGTGGAATTTAGTGTACTTCAACATTAATTCATCGAGTTTACTTTCTAAAGTTTGAATTCTACTATCAAATCGCGTAGTTAAAGACGTGTTTGAGTTAGGATCTCTTACTGAAAAACTATCAGATTGAGTTTTCGAACCTTTAATTTGATCAGTTAACGTTTTCATTTGTTGTTCAGTTTCACGTATGGTGAGTTTAGTTTGTTCTAAGTTTTTCTCTAGTTGATTATAATTTTGATAAAACGAGCCTTGGTTAGGTAATATATCTGCATATTTTCTCTTAAAGTCAGCCAAACGTTGGTCTGCATCATTAAGGCGCGTCTCGTATTCACTTATTTGTTCGTCAAGAAATTGGCTTGCAGAATCAGAATCTTGTCTGCTATTGCCAAGGGTATCTTCCACAAATAAGTCAAGGGTAGTTTGCACTACTGTTTTTGCCATTTGAGGATTTTTGTGTGAATACGATATAGTGTATAAATTATCTCTCCCAGCTGTCTGCAATCGTATTTCTTTTCCCAACGACTTTATCAAGCTTTCATATTCAGCAGTATTTTTAGTAGTAATATCTAAATCGGAATCTCGAGCAATAGCTTCTAAGTTAGACCGGCTAAATAGTGTCTTTACGATCATCTCAATTTCTTGGTCTGGGTTAGATTGTATTGCTAAACCACGGAGTAGCGGTTGTAAGACTGAGCGAGTGTCAACGAATACTCTTGCTTCTGAGCTGTATACATCGGGTAAAGACGCGACATAAAAAAAACCAACTGGGCAGATCAACCAAGAACAAGCCAAAACATAACGCTTTTTTATCCAAACACCTTTAAGGTAATCGAAAATTAGATCTATCGATTGCTGTAAATCTTGCATTTAACTTCTCATCTTAATGTCTAAAACCAAGCTTCAGGTATTATTAGAATATCGCCGGGTAGAATATCTATGTTTTGTGCAATATCCCCTTCAGTAATCAAGTCATCGATTTTAAGTGTAAAAGTCTTTTGTACTCCATCCACAATTCTCACCAACTTGGCCCCGTTACCAGAAGCAAATTCAGTTAAACCACCGACTGCTATCATGAGGTCAAGCAGGGTCATTTTTTCAACATAGTTTATAGCTTGTGGATTTGCAGCTTCCCCTATCACTCTCACCTGCTCGCTAAGCGGACCATTAAAATTATTTACACTAACGGTAACTCGAGGATTGTTTATATATTTTGACAGTTTTTCCTCTATTTCTCGAGCTAACATTGTTGGTGTTTTACCTGAAACTTGAACGTCTTCCACCAACGATGTAGTCACTTTGCCATCGGGCCTTACAATAAAAGAACCTGATATATCTGGGTTCCGCCAGACAAAGATTGATACTGAATCTCCGGGGCCAATTAGGTATTGGTAATCGTCAACTGAGGTAGTTATTGACTGATAGGTTGTTGCAGTTGGCAAAGAGCCTGTTTTGCTGCTACATCCAGATAATATGAAAATAGGTAAAAAAATTAGATTCATGAATGTTATTTTGCTTTTCTTCATGTAAATTACACCACTTCTTGTTTGGATTAGTTACGAAACAATGTAACAAGGTTTGGACTGAATCGACAACAATAATATATTTTAAACAGTCAAAAAATAGTTACGAATTAAAGCCTGTAATAGTCATGAGGGCGATAGCTGCAACTTGATGTGGCGAAAAGAGGAAGAAGTAAATGGGTTTTGGTAATCGCAAAGAAGTGCGCCGCTCAAACATTTTAATGATGCTAGAGACTATTTTTATTAGTTACGTGGGATATCTCTCTTTTGAAGTAGTTAACCAGTTTTACAATTCACCTCCTCTTGGGCTCGTTAATTTGTTGACGACCATTGGGTTATTTACATTTTTAGTTATCGTATCAGCCCTCTCTGTTGGACTTTACGAAACAAAGCTCAGAGAAACGTTTCGAGGCATTATCAGACGAATCTTTGTTAGTGTCGCGCTAGCTTATTTTGTAATGGAGGTTTTTAGAAATACCTTCATCAGTAATTTAGAGATCCATCAATATTTTTTACCTTTCTTTGCTGGGTCAACCATTCTTGTTCTCGTTATCTTTAGATACTTCGTAAATCGCCTTGGAATATTAGGTCTAGGCCAAACAAAAATTATTATTATTGGTGCTGGAGAGCGCGCTTCAATTATTGAAAAACGCATGCGTCGTGAAGTCGACAGAGTAGGCTTTGAATTGATTGGTTTTATTCCTATTCCAGGCGACAACCGCGAAGAAGGCATTCAAAACGAAAAATTGATACACGTTAAAGTGGACGAAAACTTCAGAAATTTCATTTCTGATAACGATATTGATGAGGTTGTTATCGCGTGTGATCAACGCCGTGGTACCTTGCCCGTTGAAATATTGTTTGATTGTCGACTACGAGGTGTTGAAGTAACTGATTTGCTCGATTTTATGGAGCGGGAAACTGGGCAAATTGTCGTTAATCTTATGTACCCAAGCTGGGTTATTTATTCAAACGGCTTTAATTCACAAAACTATTTACGAGATGCCTTAGACTATGGCATTAACTGCTTTTTAGCCTTATTGGTCTTGTCGATTACCTGGCCCTTTATGTTGCTCACTGCCTTGATCATCTTCTTTGAAGATGTAAGAAACTCAAACGCCTCTATTTTTTACAAGCAAGAACGAGTGGGTTTAAACGGAAAATTGTTCAAAATTATAAAATTCAGAAGCATGCGTCCTGATGCGGAAAAAGATGGTGCTAAGTGGGCGACGACTAATGACTCAAGGGTAACTAAAATCGGGCATTTTATTAGAAAGTATCGTATAGATGAGCTTCCGCAGTTACTGAACATATTTAGGGGGGAGATGTCTTTTATCGGACCTAGACCTGAACGCCCTGAATTTGTTGAACAACTAATCCGTGAAATTCCTTACTATAATCAACGTCATAACGTGAAACCAGGACTTGCAGGCTGGGCGCAGCTTAACTATCCCTACGGCGCGAGTGTGGAGGATTCCATGGAAAAATTGAAGTTTGATCTTTATTACGTCAAACATCAAAGTTTAATGCTGGATATTTTAATTTTGATTCGTACTGTTGAAGTAGTTTTGTTTGGGAAGGGCAGATGATCAAAGCTAATGATTTTTTGAAGGATATATAAAAAGTGCAAGCAAGACTAACTAAAATGGTCAGTGCAATGACGGTAGACGTTGAAGATTATTTTCAAGTTTCAGCATTTGAGTCAAAAATATCTCCTGAAAATTGGGATTCGCTCTCTCTTCGAGTTGAAGACAACACCAATCGTTTAATTGATTTGTTCAATGAGCGTAATATTAAGTCGACCTTTTTTACCCTAGGCTGGGTTGCGCAAAGATGCCCTAACTTGATTAAAAGAATAGTGAGTGAGGGACACGAACTTGCCAGTCATGGGTTGAATCATCGACGTGCCACCACTATGAACGAAAAGGAATTTTTTCAGGATGTAAGTGATAGCAAAAATATTTTAGAAGATATTTCCGGCCAGCAAGTTTTAGGGTATAGGGCGCCTAGTTTTTCTATAGATGAGTCCAATACTTGGACGTATTCAATACTTGTAGATTTAGGCTTTAAGTACTCATCCAGTACCTATCCCATTTCTCATGACTTATATGGAGTACCTAGTTGGCCAAGATTTAAGTATCTCCGACCAGAAGGAATTCTTGAAGTACCAGTCTCGACTATTAGAAAAGGCAATAAAAACATTGGAATTGGAGGAGGAGGCTATTTTCGTTTGTATCCTTATTGGTATTCGAAAAGACGAATTGAGCATTATTTTTCTCATGAAAATCAGCCCTACAATTTTTATTTTCATCCTTGGGAAATTGACCCACAACAACCCAAGGTTAAGGGAGCTTCGTTAAAGTCAAAGTTGAGACACTATATAAATTTGAATGCAATGGAAAAAAAATTAATTAGACTAATTGATGAACACAACTGGGCTACTATGCAATCCGTATACTTAGATGGTAATGAAGTAAAAAGCTTATGATATTAAGGATAGCGTCCACTGTTGATATGGTTATTTGGGATGATTATGTTAATGGGCATTCTCAAGGGAGTTTTTGTCATCTTTTTGGTTGGTTAAACGTCATTGTCAAATCATGCGGTCATACTCCTCACTATATTATTGCTGAAAGCGATAGTTCTGTTGTTGGTGTGCTTCCTCTCTTTGAAGTGAAAAGTTTCATCTTTGGCCATACACTTTGCTCTACTCCTTTCTGTATGTACGGTGGAGCCATTGCCGATACGGACGATATTAAACAAACACTTGAAAAATTTGCGTGTGATTTGGCTGAAAAACTTCAGGTTGATTATTTAGAACTGCGTTACCAAACAAAGCAGACAAGTGTCTTAATAGAAAAGTCACAGCATGGCTACTTCATCAAAGAATTACCTGTTACTGAAGATGAAATTCTACTTTCTATAAAGAAAAAGCAACGAGCAGTGATAAGACATTCATTAAAAAATGGATTATCAGTAACCGTAAACAAAGATATAGATTCTTTATACGAAATTTATTCCACCAGCGTCCGGAATTTGGGTACTCCTGTTTTTCCAAAAAAACTATTTAGTGCTTTGGTTGCTGAATTTGGAAACAATGTTGACGTTCTGACTGTTTATAAAGATGATATGCCTTTGTCTAGTGTGATGAGCTTTTACTATAAAAATACAGTTATGCCGTATTACGGTGGGGGATTGAGTGAGGCTAGAGCTTCCAAGAGTAATGATCACATGTATTTTCAACTAATGTGTCATGCAGTTAAAAAGGGGTGTTCAATTTTTGATTTTGGCCGCAGTAAAAATGATAGCGGAGCATTCAGTTATAAATCTACTTGGGGTATTGATCCATCTCCTTTGTATCATTACTATTATTTGGTGAAATCTAGAGAGTTACCTAATCTTAGCCCTAACAACCCTAAATACAAAACTTTTATACGTATGTGGCAAAAGCTACCTTTGCCAGTTAGTCAATTTATTGGCCCATTTTTATCTAAATATCTAGGATGATATAAGTTGAAAGAGCCTATTCTATTTCTTTGTCACCGAATTCCATTCCCTCCAAATAAGGGGGATAAAATTACCACATTTAATTTATTAATATTTTTGTCTAAACGCTATCAGATTCATCTTGGATGCTTTATTGACGATCCTTTTGATCGACAGTATATAAGCGAACTGAACAAATACTGTGAGTCTTTCAAAACTGTTGATATTTGCGCACGTAGTCAGAGTACTAGTGGCTTAAAGGCGATGTTATTTGGCAATGCTGTATCAACTGAACATTATCGAAGTTCTGATTTAGAACAATGGACAGATGAAACTATTAATAAATTCGATATAGATAAGTTATTTGTTTATTCATCAGGAGTTGCTCCCTTTATCGACAAAGATAAATACCGTCACAAAACTAGAATCTTAGATATGGCGGACATAGATTCAGATAAATGGCGTCAATATGCTGAAAATAAGCCTTGGTATACGCGTTGGATTTATTCAAGAGAATATCGAATATTAGCAAAATTTGAACAAAAAATACTTCAAGATTTTGAGGCGATAACTTTAATAACAGAAGAAGAAGCGGCTCTTTTTAAAAAGATGTCACCTGGTGATTTGCGTCAAAAAATTTACACTTTATCTAATGGGGTCGATACTGACTATTTTTCACCTGAAGCTAATTTTGATTTTACAGGTATAACAGACATTAAAAGCCCTTGCATTTGCTTCACTGGCGCTATGGATTATTGGGCCAACGAAGATGCGGTAGTTTGGTTTTGTAAAAGTGTATGGCCCTTAATAACAGATGAGTTTCCGAATTGTCATTTTTATATAGTCGGTGGGAAACCATCAAATAAGATAAAGCAGCTCGAATCTTTGCCAGGGGTTGTGGTGACAGGGCGTGTCGTTGATGTTAGGCCTTATATTGCCAACTCTATTTTGGCGGTAGCGCCACTGCGGATAGCTCGTGGTGTACAAAATAAGGTTCTTGAAGCAATGTCTATGGCTAAACCTGTTGTCATGACGAGTATGGGGCAGGAGGGGATTGCGATTCCTTCTGAGCAACAAGACTTAGTGCAAGATGACCCCATAGCAATGGCACACGCTATCCTGAATTTACTTAATGAAAAAGAAGTGAATTTTAGTGTTAATCGTGAGTGGATCGTCCATAGATATAGTTGGAATGGTGCGTTGGAAAAACTTCCAAATCTACTGGATTTAAAACCTGCTCATTAATATATCTACGAAATCATCTTCTCAAGGAATAGACGAAAAACCTTGATTATTAAAGGACGAATTAAATGATCGTGCGTTCTAGAGCTCCATTACGTATTGGTTTAGCTGGCGGTGGTACAGACGTTTCGCCATATAGTGACGTTTATGGTGGTTGTATTCTTAATGCCACAATAAATATGTATGCATATACTACTATCGAGACTCGTGACGACGGACGAGTTTACTTTGAAGCTTCGGATATAGAAAAATGTTATCAAAGCGAGGCAGTTAGTCAATTAACCCTCGATGCTGATCTTATATTGCACAAAGCGATTTATAATCGAATAGTTCGAGATTTTAATCAGAATAAACCACTTTCCTTAAGCGTGACTACTTATTCAGATGCGCCTCCAGGTAGTGGACTCGGCTCGTCTTCCACGATGGTCGTATCAATTTTAGCGGCCTATAGAGAGTTACTAAAGTTACCCTTGGGTGAATACGATTTGGCACATTTAGCTTTTGAAATTGAGCGTGAAGATTGTAAGTTATCCGGGGGCAAACAAGACCAGTATGCAGCGACGTTTGGTGGCGTTAACTTTATGGAATTCGATAAAGAGCGTGTTTTAGTCAATCCACTAAGAATTAGAACAGATATCTTGAATGAATTAGAGAGCCAAATTCTTTTATTTTTTACTGGTGTGTCAAGAGACTCAGGAAAGATAATAGATGATCAAATCCGTGCAGCGTCTAACAGTAAGGATGACAAGTCCCTAGAAGCTTTACACAAAGTTAAACAACATGCTTTTGAAATGAAAGAATGTTTGCTACGTAAAGATATTGAAGGTATGTCAAATATATTAAAACGCTCCTGGGCCGCTAAAAAGGGCACTTCAGATTCAATTTCGAATTCATACATAGAGACAATATCAATCTTAGCGCTAGAAAACGGAGCAAAGTCACTGAAGCTCTCCGGCGCGGGGGGAGGGGGGTTTATGATGCTTTTTGTTGAACCGAAACAAAAACTAAAATTAATGAAGCTGCTTAGTCAACACGCGTCAAATGGGCAGGTCAATCAATTTCAGTTTACTCAAATAGGAGTACAAGCTTGGACAGTTTAGGCTACATAAAAACACATTTTGAAAACTCTGTTGCTACTAAGAAAGCAATCTTAGAAGATCTAGACTTACAAAACAGAATTGTAGCAGCTGCGGAAATTTGTATTGCTGCTTTAAAAAATGGCAACAAAATCTTATTTGCTGGTAATGGAGGCAGCGCGGCCGACTCTCAACATTTAGCCGCTGAATTAGTCAGTAGGTTTAATTTTGATCGCCCTGGGCTTCCATCGATTGCACTTACTACAGATACTTCAATGTTAACAGCAATTGGTAATGATTATGGTTTTTTGCAATTGTTTGCCCGTCAAGTTCAAGCTAATGGCAGAGAAGGAGATGTTTTTATTGGAATTAGCACTTCGGGTAATTCTGCTAATATTTTAGAAGCAGTTAAAGTGGCTAAAGAGATGAAAATTGTCACGATTGCCTTGTGTGGTAATGCAGGGAAATTACCCGAAGTTTGCGATGTTATTTTAAATGTACCCTCTAAAAGTACACCTTTTATTCAAGAGTCGCATATTTCAATCGGTCATGTTCTTTGCGGTTTGATCGAAGAAGCTATGTTTGGACACTTGAAATAAATGGAAGCGATACTTTTAGCTGGTGGCTTAGGTACTAGGTTGCATGGTGTTACAGGAGATGCTTACCCTAAATCCCTCGCTGAGATAGCAGGGCGCCCATTTTTGCATTACGTAGTTAAATATTTAGAGAAACAAGGGATCACTCGTTTTATCTTTGCTGTCTCTCATCATTCTCAAATGATAATTGACAATATAAAAGCAAATTTTCCTAATTTAGACTGCGATTTTTCACACGAAGAACAGCCTTTAGGTACGGGGGGAGCGATTAAGTTAGCCTTGAACAAAGTAAAAGGCTCTCAAGTGCTGGTGGTAAATTCAGACTCATTTATGGAATTTTCATTGTCTGACTTTTTGTCTTTTTCAGAGGAGAACGATTCAAATTTAAGTATCGTTTGTACGGAAGTAAAAGACGTCAGTCGATTCGGAGCTGCGGACATTGATGACAATGCACAACTTATTAAGTTTTTTGAAAAAGGTAAACAAGGAGCTGGTTTTATTAATTCTGGTATTTACTTACTAAAAAAAAATCACCAATTACTCAGCAAGTTTTTCGGCAAGTTTAGTTTCGAAAATGAGATCTTGGCAAATGAAGATGTTCCCGTTTTTGCGATGAAAAATAAGGGATTATTTTTTGATATAGGAACCCCTAATGATTTTGAAGGTGCACAAACGTTAATAACTTCACATGGTCATCTTTTTATCAATTAGTTGAGCTTGGCAATCAAATTTAATAATGATGTATGGAAAATATGAAAATCGCCTCAAGTAAAATTTATCACCTATTTTTTCTGTCATTATTGATCGCTTGGTTCTGTGTGTATTTTAGTACTCTTAAAAGTATGGTTTCTGTCTGGCAAGGCTCCGAAACTTACACTTATTGTTTCTTAATTTTACCTATTGTCATCTATCTTATTTACGAAAAAAAACAAACATTATTTACTATTCCTTTAAAAAATTGCTTTTGGTTTCTTTTTCCTCTTTTTATCGGCCAATTTGGATTCTTACTTGCTGATTTAGCAAGTCTTGGAGTGGTTACACATTTAGCTGCTTATGGTTCATTAGTGTGTATTGTGGGCCTCGTTTATGGTTGGCAAATATTCAAGTTCCTTATTTTTCCATTAGCTTTTCTTATATTTGCAGTGCCGATGGGGGAGGAACTTGTTCCTTTCTTGCAAAAAGTCACTGCTGATATTAGTGTGTTTTTTGTGCGGCTCGTAGGCATTCCGGTCTACAGAGAAGGTTTATACATCTATATCCCGAATGGTACCTTTGTTGTTGCAGAGGCGTGTTCAGGAATTCGGTTTTTAATCTCTATGATTTCAATCGCTGCGCTTTATGCTTACTTATTTTACGTTAGTTTCTGGAGAAGAACTGCTTTTATAGTTTTCAGCATAATTTTGTCAATTGTCGCTAATGGAATTCGAGCTTTTGGCATTATTTATATTGGACATGTATCTAATATGACTCATGCAGTTGGGTTCGACCATTTAGTTTACGGATGGTTTTTCTTTGCATTCGTACTTATCTTGTTACTTTTTTTCGGGAATTTTTGGCGTGAAAATAATTCAAATAAATATGCAGAATCATCAGGCATTAATTTAACAAAGAGTATTAAGGTCCCTTCGTACTTACTGCTTATGTTTACCTTTTTACTATTGAGTCTTAAGCCTTTATATCAGTCATTTGTTATTGGAAAACTAGACTCAACATTTAATTTTAGACCGTACGTAAATCAATTAGCAACTCTTTCAGAATCTGAGCCGAGGAATATTGCCTCTTTTGAGCCACATTTCCCTTTTGCGGACAATCAATTTACTGTGATTTTGGCAGGTAAAAATGTCAATACTGAGATATTTGTGGCTCAATTTCAGACTGACAGCCAACAACAAGAACTAATTAGCAGTGTAAATCGCCTCTACAATATTGAAAAGTTTTCATTAATAGATAGCCATAAACTAACATTAACCATTTTAGATACGCAAGTGCCCGCAAGTGTTGTGTCTTTAGTAGCCGTAAGTGGATTAAAAAAGACTTTAATTTACTGGTACGAGGCAGAAGGTGTGATATCTAGCTCTTCTTTGGATATTAAGAAAGCCCAATTATTTACCAAGTTAAAAGGAGGCGTAGGAGCTGGAATGATTACTATTATCAATATTGATGGGGATAGACAGAATCTGAAAGAGTTAAAACACATTGTCGAAACTTTAGATATCTTTAGTAAATAAGGCAAGGAGGAAGTAAAAATTTGCTCAAGGGTTTTATAAATGGCTAAACAAAATATACTTGTTGCACATTTAATCTATCGCTTTGATGTGGGGGGGCTGGAGCGGGTGATGGTGAACTGTATCAATGCCATGACATCGCAAAATTTCCAACATGTAGTGATTGCCTTAACGAATGTCTCAGACTTTTCAAAACATTTAAAACCAAGTGTCAAAGTCTACCAACTTGATAAAAAATTAGGTAAGGATCTAAATAGTCATTGGCGTTTGTTAAAGTTATTGCGCAAGTTAAAGCCAGACATACTGCACACTTACAATTTAGCTGCTATTGAATATCATCCAATTGCTCGACTAGCAGGCGTTAAAGGGCATGTTCATGCAGAACATGGGCGTGAAATTTCCGACCCTCTTGGTTTAAATCCCAAACATAATGTATTGAGACGATTTGTTTCACCTTTTATTCATTTTTTTGTTCCAGTATCAACAGATTTAGAACTTTGGCTAAAGAATGTTGTAAATATTGACGAAAAAAAGGTAAGACTTATTCGTAATGGAATTAACACCGACAGCTTTTCAGTGGCGAAGCATGAATCAACCTGTTTGCATTTTATTCATATAGCTCGTTTTAACCCTGTAAAAGACCAAGCCAATCTACTTAGGGCTTTCGCAATATTGATCAATAAAACAGCTGCATCAGTTGGGCAAATCAGATTAACTCTAGTGGGTGATGGTGAGATAAAAAACTCTTTAAGTGATTTAGTTCATGAGCTTAACCTTGACAAATTCGTCATTTTTACGGGGGTGAGAACCGACATTGCAGAACTATTATCTGGCTCCGATATTTTTGTTTTATCTTCAATTGCCGAAGGTATTCCAATGACGGTGCTTGAGGCAATGGCATCAGGTTTAGCTATTGTTTCAACCAATGTAGGTGGATTGTCTGAGTTGGTTATCGATGGTAAAAATGGTTACTTGGTTGAAAAGCAGAACGCTGAATCATTGGCTTTGGCTATGAAAAAATATGTTGATGACAGAAGCTTGGTTAAGCTGCATGGGGATCGCGGGCTTAGCATTATCGAAAATCAATTTGAAGAATCTGCCGTAATCAAGGCGTATACAGGTTTATATCAAAAATCTCTGGGGTTATAAGTATGTGCGGAATTAGCGGCGTTTTTAGTTTCGATAATAGCTATATTATTGATGAGATTTTGTTGCAAAAAATGAATAACGCCCAAGCACACCGAGGCCCCAACGATCAGGGTTATCATATCGGTGACGGGGTTGGATTAGGGCACAGACGTTTATCGATTATCGATTTATCCGGTGGTCATCAACCTATATATAATGAAGACGATACTATTGCGGTTGTATTTAATGGCGAGATTTTTAATCATCATGAAATTGCTGATGAACTCAAAGCCAAGGGACATGTATTTAAAACTCACAGCGATACCGAAACTATTGTGCATGCTTGGGAAGAATGGGGTACAGACTGTATACACCAGTTTCGGGGCATGTTTGCTTTTATTCTGTGGGACAACAATAAAAAAGAATTATTTGTAGTACGAGATCGCTTAGGAATAAAACCACTACACTACAGTCAATTATCAGACGGCTCGGTTATTTTCGGCTCAGAATTAAAAGTACTAAGACAGCATCCGCTTTGTTCAAATGAAATTAATAATCAAGCAATAGAAGACTACCTTACATTTGGCTATGTGCCTGATCCTAAGACAATTTTGACTGACGTGCATAAATTGGCTGCAGGCTATTATTTGCACTTGAAACAAGGCGAGAACCAGCAAAATATTAAGCCAACCCAATATTGGGATTTACCTTGGCAGACTTCGCAAGAGTTATCCAAAGCAGAAATCGACAACGAACTAATAGGGCGCTTAAAAGAAGCGGTAAAAATCAGAATGGAAGCCGAAGTACCGTTAGGCTCGTTTCTATCAGGGGGAGTCGATTCTGGTGCAATTGTCGCTATGATGGCACAGCTGAGTGATAATCCTGTTACGACCTGTTCAATAGGTTTTGATGTCCCTGATTTTAATGAGACAGAATTCGCCCAACTCGTTGCTGAACGTTATAAAACCGTTCATCAGGTAGAAATTATAAATCATGAAGATTTCGGTTTAATAGATCAACTCATAGATATATATGACGAACCTTATGCCGATAGTTCAGCCTTACCAACCTATCGTGTTTGTGAATTAGCGAGAAAATACGTTACTGTTGCGCTTTCAGGCGATGGTGGAGATGAATTATTTGCGGGTTATCGCCGTTATCGTTTTCATATGGCCGAGCAAAAGTTACGCAGTAAAATACCTTTGGCTATTAGAAAGCCAGTATTTGGTTTATTAGGTAAACTTTATCCAAAACTTGATTGGGCTCCTCAATATTTGAGAGCGAAAACAACTTTGCAGTCTCTAGGCATGAGCAGCAGTGAAGCTTATTTAAATAGTATGAGTAAATTGCGAAGTGATGAACGTAATCGTCTGTACAGTGATAGTTTCAAAAGTAAGCTAAAAAATTATTCATCTAAAAGTGTTTTTGCTAAGGCTCTAGAGGGTAAAAGTTTCGATGACCCATTAAAAGAAATACAGTACTTAGATTACAAAACTTGGATCACGGGTGACATCAATACTAAGGTTGATAGAGCTAGTATGGCTCACGGTTTAGAAGTGAGGGTGCCGATTTTGGACCATAAATTTGTAGAATGGGCCTTTAAAATTCCCTCATCAAAAAATTTAGTTGGCTCAGAGGGTAAAGCTGAATTTAAAAAGCAATTAGAAGCTCATGTTCCACATGACAATCTCTATCGCAAGAAAATGGGGTTTAGTATTCCTCTGGCCGAATGGTTGCGTGGACCATTAAAAGAAAAAATGAAAAAATTGCTGTCATCTGAAGTATTTACAAGTACTAAAATTTTTAATCAAGATAAAATCAATGCGTTGATAAATGAGCATGTTTCAGAAAAATATGATCATTCAGCCTCTTTGTGGACTTTAATGATGTTAGGACAATTTATCGAACGAGAGAGACAACGATAAATTATAATATTTTACAGAATACGACAGTCGACGATGCTTGAAAATTAACTATTAGGCACATAAAGAAAAGTTTTGCTTTTCACCTACCAAACTTATTACTGAAATAAAATGCAATGATTCGAATCGGAAACACAATGATAATCGAAAAATTAAATAGAGTGTTTATGGTTTCACATAATCACCATAACACTATTGTCCCTATGGAAGGTTTAAGAGCATTTGCAACTTTTTTAGTATTTTTGGTTCATTTTGCAGCGCAGTCAGAACCTTGGGTTGCACCCGGATCCACATCCGATTTTATTTTTTATCTGAGGTTTATAGGTGCGACTGGCGTTGACTTCTTCTTTGTATTGAGTGGTTATTTAATTTATGGAATGTTAATTACAAAAAAACAAGATACTTTTTTATATTTAAAACGCAGGTTTATCCGAATTTATCCAACTTTCTTTGTAATGATGATTTTATACCTAGCTTTGGGGTTTGTGTTTTCGGCCGAGAGTAAATTACCAAAGGATAATGTAGATGCAATTTTCTTTGTGTTTTACAGCTTTATATTGTTGCCTGGTATTTTTGATATAGAACCAGTAATGACAGTAGCATGGACGTTAAGTTATGAAATGTTTTTTTATATTATTGCCCCCTTTGTTATAGGTGTTTTTAGATTACGTTCAGTTAATCCGGTGCAGAGATTATTTTTTTTATGCCTAATTGCTCTAGTAGGTTTTGTGTACGGCTTTGAACACGACTCGCATATAAGGTTATTAATGTTTGTATCGGGCATGGTTATTTTTGAATTAAGAAAACAAAAATTATTACTACCTAATATTAACGCTTTACTTTTATTACTATTAACTTTTTCAATGATGATTTTAGTTAGGTATATTTGGGATATGAAGTTTCAATGGTTTTTAACTCTAATTATGTTTTTTGCCTATGGATGGATTTGTTTGAACACGTTTAGAGAAACTAATTATGGGAGTGTTTTTTTTAGTAAGTTGCCATTTAGATGGTTGGGTAATATGAGTTACTCGTATTATCTAATTCATGGTTTAACACTCAAATTTTTATTTTTAATACTCAATCAAATTATCCCGGCTGACGATACTCAGACGTGGGTATTCTATGTAATGTTAGTACCTTTTTTTGTTGTCACCCTGTGCGTCTCAGCTTTTTTATTTTTGGTCATTGAAAAACCATTGTCATTTTCAAAAATTAGGAAGGCTTAGAAATATGAAACATAGTGTTAGTTGCAGCGACGTGATGGAGGGGTTGTATGCATTTGTTAACGATATCCAGTCTTTATCCCAATAATAATGATTTAAAACACGGTGTGTTTGTTGAAACCCGTTTGCGCCATTTGATTAAAGACTTTCCTGATGTAAAAGCGACGGTTATCGCCCCCGTACCTTGGTTTCCATTCAGTTCAAAAAAATTCGGTGAATATGCTAAATATGCTGGCGTAGTACAACAAGAAACTCGTCACGACATTGAAATATACCATCCCAAATACTTAGCTGTTCCCAAAATCGGCATGTATTTAACGCCAATTTTTATGCAGTGGGCAATTACGCGAAGCTTGAAAAAACTACAGCAGCAAGGTAAAAAGTTTGATTTAATCGACGGCCATTATTTTTATCCTGACGGTGTAGCGATAGCCAAAGTTGCTGAAGAATATAATTTACCTTTTACTTGCACCGCCCGTGGCACCGATATCAACTTGATACCGCAAATACCTAAAGCTCGTGTTATGATCCAAGCGGTTTTTAAAAAGGCGGCCCATATGATGACCGTATGCCAAGCATTAAAAGATGAGATGCTGACCATAGACGCGGCCCCTGAAAAAGTTACCGTATTACGCAATGGTGTTGACTTAAACTTATTTACTTCTTCAGATGAAAGCCAACAACAGCAACTAAAAACTGAGCTGGGTATTAGCGGAAAATTAGTGATGTCAGTAGGTTGGCTAATCGAACGCAAGGGCCATTACTTAGTGATTGATGCAATTAAAGATCTTGATAACACGGTATTGGCGATTGCGGGTAACGGCCCTGACTTAACTAAATTACAAAACCAAGTGCATAAGCTTGGCTTGCATGACAAAGTGATATTTTTAGGGGCTTTACCTCAACCACAATTAAACTTTTGGTTCAAAGCAACTGACGTGAGTGTATTAGCTTCTAGTCGCGAGGGATGGGCAAATGTATTGTTAGAATCAATGGCTTCGGGTACGCCAGTGGTTGCGACCCGTGTTTGGGGTACTCCTGAAGTAGTTACCTCAAGCGAGGCCGGTGTATTAGTTGAGCGCACATCTGAGTCAATTGCAAAAGGTATAAAAGATTTACTAGATAACCCTCCACAGCGTCAATCCACACGCCAATATGCTGAAAACTTTGATTGGTATGCTACATCCTTAGGCCAGTATGAAATATTTAAAACAGTATTAGAGAAATCGTGAAAATTCTTTATCACCATCGTATTGCTTCTAAAGATGGACAATATGTTCATGTTGAGGAAATTATTAAAGCGTTCAGAAAGCTTGGTCATGAAGTGGTTATTGTTGCCCCTAAAATAGCCGAGCATTCAGAATTTGGCAGTGACGGTGGATGGGTTGATGTACTAAAAGCCAAATTACCTGGTTGGTTTTATGAATGTTTAGAATTTTCTTACAGCTTTTATGCGTTTTTTAAATTAGCAAAAGCAATAATTAAACATAAGCCTGATTGCATTTATGAGCGCTGTAATATCTTTTTACTTGCGGGTATTTGGGCGAAAAAACTCTTCAAAATTCCCTTGCAACTAGAAGTTAACTCACCACTTTATAATGAACGCAAAAAATACGGCGGCATTTCCCTTGATTGGTTAGCTAAATGGTCTGAAAACTACGTATGGCGGAACGCTGATCGTGTATTACCGGTTACTAAAGTAATGGCCAGTTATATTAGAGCGGTTGGCGTACCTGCCGAGCGTATTACTGTGATCCCGAATGGTGTAGATATTGACATTTTTACGCCAAAAAATGCGGCTAATCGCGCACCAGAGTTTAAAGATAAATTAGTGGTCGGTTTTGTCGGTTTTTGCCGTGAATGGCACAAGCTCGATCAAGTATTAGATTTATTAGCGAAAGTTGAACAAGGCAACTTGTTCTTTTTAGTGGTTGGCGACGGCCCAGTAATTAATGATTTAAAAGTGCAAGCGGCTAGCTTAGGTATTGCTGACAAGTTTAAGTCGACCGGTTTAGTTAAGCGTGAAGAAATGCCTTATTGGCTTGATCAAATAGATATTGCGCTGCAACCGGCAGTAACGCCTTGGGCTTCACCATTAAAAATGATTGAATACCTCGCCAAAGGTTTAGCGATAGTCGCGCCAGATTCCGATAATATTCAAGAGTTGTTATCAAACAACAACAGCTGTTTATTTGCCGAAGACGACCTTGCCGGCATGATTGAACAAATTAAACGATTAATTGAAAGTGAAACTCTGCGCCAACAATTATCAGCCAATGCTTTTACAACCATCGAACTATTACAGTTATCTTGGCTGGGTAATGCTAGTAAGATTATTAATAATTTTGAACTATTAATAATTAACAAATAATAGATATCAGAATTCAGTGGATAATCATCAGGTGTTTCATAATGAAGATTTTACAACCAATAAGTAACTTAATCTCAAAAAAAACAGTGAAGCGAGTAGCAATATTTTCAATAATATTTTTTTTATTGATTATGTTTATTGCCCATGTTTTATTGCCTAATCGTTTTTCTGAACTTAAGTTATTAATTCATAAGTATACAGACTTAAATATTCGGCAAAATACAGGATTACACCAATACGCCTTAATAATTATACGCAAGGTAACATTTTTTTTACCTGAAATAACCAAGACAACAATCGTTCGTGATCCATTTCAGCTTGGAACAAAAGATAATTTTACTCAAGAACTACCAGTCGATTATTCACCAGATGAAATATATTTTGTCGCATCGGAAGATGAGCTACTTAAAACCTTACGTATTGCCAAAGCTGGAGCGATTATTACTATTGAGCCGGGTGAATATCATATTGTTGAAAAATATATCAAGCTTGGCAACGCTGGGGAAGTATATAAACCGATCATTTTAAGAGCTGCTAAATATGGCACAGTCACTTTAACATTAGGTACACAACAAGGGTTTTACGTTGATAAACCTTTTTGGGTGTTTGAAAACTTAATAATTAAAGGAGAGTGCTCTTTTGATGGTTGGTGTGACCATGCTTTTCACCTTGTTGGTGATGCCGATTACACCATTATTCGTAATAATTATGTAATGAATTTCAATGCACATATCAAAGGTAATGGTTTAGCTGTTAAAGGAGATAGTACGCAAAAAGCATTTCCTGATCATGTGCAAATTATTAATAACTCATTTGTGAATGAATGGAAGCGTAACACGATTAACTCAGTAACTCCGATTGATGTAGTAGGCGGTGATTATTGGTTAGTGAAAAATAATTTTATTGCCGATTTTGGTAAATATGGACGTAATGGTCATGGTGTTACTTATGGTGCTTTTTTAAAAGGCAGTGGACAGCATGGCATAATGGAAGAAAATTTAGTTGCTTGTGAATGGAAAGTTCCCCATACATCAACAACGGACATTCGTATTGGTTTATCACTTGGTGGTGGTGGTTCGGGGCAAAAATTTTGTGTTGATGGTGAATGCAAGTACGAACATACGCATGGCATTATCAGAAACAATATTATCCTCAACTGCTTAAATGACGTGGGTGTGTATATTAATAAGGGATTTGATAGTAAAATTTATGGCAATCATATTTATGGTTCTCTTGGAATTGATGTGCGTTTTAAAGAAAGCAGTGCAGAAATTTACAATAATTCGATGGATGGGCGAGTTAAGACAAGAGATGGCGCTACTCTAATTCACTACAATTAGAGTTCTATCGTTTATTAAAAATAAATCTGTTAAAAATGTAGCTAATATTCAATTGAATTTTTTAACGTTTACTTACCAAATAAATAGAGTTAACTAATGGGTTCATATTTCTTCTTATTCAATATTGTTGTCGCACTATTATTAGCGCGGTATTTCTCAAATTTAGAAGTGAATGATAATGATAAAAGAGAAAATAAAAATGCAAAAAATGTTTGAATAATGCGTGATTCTTTATTTTTACTCTGTTTTCCTTTTTTTATATATTATGGACTCAGAGCACCTGTAGTTGGACTATGTTTGTGGTTTTGGACATCTATGTACCCAATGCAAAATTGGTTGTATGGCTTTGGCTTGGATTTACGTATTAACTTAGTTTTTTCATTGATAACTATAGCAAGTTATTTTTTCATGAAAAATAAACCTGAATATAGAATTACTGGTTTATTTGTTTTGGTAGTGATGTTCTGCCTACAAAGCAGTTTGGGTTTAATGTTTTATTCAGTTTATGAGTTTCAATGGGAGAGTTTTAGTAACTTCGCTAAGGGAATAGTCTTCTTTTTATTTTGTACGTTGCTAATTCGAAAGAAACAACATTTTGAAGCTGTGTTAGCCTTTTTATGTTTAGCCCTATGTTTTTATGGCTTTATGGAAGCGCTTAAATATATTTCGACAGGAGGAGGGCACAAAATAATAGGGATACAAGGACCCTTGGGGGACAATAACAAAGTAGCTCTTGGCTTAAATATGTCAATACCGCTTATGTTATATATGGCTTCTGAAATAAAAAATATTCGTATAAAACAATTTTTTTGGACAATTATAATAGGCTGTATTATTGCAGTTTTAGCGACAGCCTCTAGAGGTGGTCTATTGGCTCTGCTATTTATGGGGGTCTATTATTGGTGGACTACGGGTAAGAAGTTTTCAATTATATTCGTTGTAATTATTGTGATAGCTATAGTCGCTCCATTGTTACCAGATGCTTGGTTTGAGCGGATGGATACTATCCAAAGTGCAGATAGCGATGGTTCTTTTTTATCTCGAGTCACCTTTTGGAAGATAAACTTTCTAGCAGCTCTGGATCACCCATTTACTGGAATGGGCTTCAATACAACAGCGATCCAGTCAATTTGGCAAGCATACGTACCTGATTTAGATAGTTTAAACTTTTTCTTTGAAACGCCAGTACCCGAGATAGGATTCGTGGCTCACAGCATATATTTTGAAGTCTTGGGTAATCAAGGATTATTGGGTTTTGTATTGTTCATTCTGATGTTGTTAACTGCAATTAGAAATATTAATCAAATGTTGACGCATTTTGAAAAAATAGAATGGGAATATCGCTTACTGAAAGCTATAAAAATATCACTATTGACTTTTTGTGTAGGTGGGGCTGCTTTAAACGCTGCTTATTTTGAATTACTTTATCTATTATTTGCCATGATTATTTGTTTAAAAATATCTGTTGATGTAAATAAACAACCAATTGGGCGAAGATTCGTAAAATAACATGCTAAATAAAGAAACATCGCTGTACTTAGATCTTATAAGGTTTTTAGCCGCATTCGTTGTACTTATTGTACACGCATTTGATATACGGCTTACCGGTGGTTTTTTATGGCAACTAAGTGGCTATGGCCAAACTGCAGTGATGGTTTTTTTTGTTATGTCTGGTTATGTAATTACTTATGTGGTCGATAATCGGGAAAAAAATGCCAGAGAGTATTTTTTAGCTCGGGCAGCCCGCTTATTTTCCGTAATTATCCCGGCTCTTATACTGACTTTGGTGCTTAACCAGTTAGGTACTTACTTAGTTACTGAAGATTACCAAGGCCCATGGAATGCCAATCAGCCTTATTATTTTTGGCGTTACCTTATTACGTTGTTTTTTTCACAAGGCATATGGCATGGTGGTCTGTCACCAACTAATAATGGAGCCTTTTGGTCTATTACGTTTGAAACAGTTTATTATATTCTGTTTGCTATTTTTGTCTTTGTCCCTAAGTTATCAACTAGGTTAGTTTTATTAACCCTTGTCGCTCTATTCGCTGGTCCAACGATTTTATTATTGTTTCCTATTTGGTTAATGGGGGTATTGGTTTATAAACTACATAAATGTGACCATAAAATTCCTGACTATATTGCAGTATTAATATTTTTTATAAGCTTTGCAATTATTATTTTTAGTGAAAGTTATAGGAATTATTTTGAATATGAAAATCAATGGCTCTCTAGAAATAATATAGTAGGTGATTATATTGATGGTGCTATGTTTGCGTTACATTTAATGTGCGCGCCACAAGTACTAAAGTATATCAAAACGCTCCTCCTATTTTTTGAAAAGCCAATTACCTTTTTCGCTAGTTTAACTTTTTGTTTGTATTTATTTCATTTGCCTATTGTTCGTTTTTTAGGTGTTATTTCTCCTTTTGATGACGTTAGTAGCTGGCAGCAAATATTCTATATTTATGGCGTTACTATGTTGATTGTGGTTATTTTAGGGCGACCTATCGAGCGGAATAAATATCTATTTAAAATATATTTAAAACGATATTTGAAATTTATTCGTATTGCTTAAGTATCGTGGGCTTGCCCTGGTGCTGGATAGCATAAACTAGGCTCTTCCTCGTTTATTTTATCCAGTATATGGAACATTAAAGAAATACACACCATGTTTGCAGATTAATGTATCACTTTGAGTGGATATCAATGTATCACCGTAATGTTTTTGTAGAGCCTATCGCTGACAGATGAAGGCACTAATTAAGAAAATTGATTATGACTATAATTTAGATATACAGGAATTAGAAACACCTGAAAATCATATTTATATGGTTGTAAAGTGGAGCCAAAGTTGGCTCTTAGTCATGTAACACAAATGAGTAAGAGCATTTCAGAAAGGAAGTTTATCAAGTTGTGCCCAGAAATACGCAAGCGTTACTTCTGGGGAGGTAAACTTTGGAATTAAAGTTATTTCGTTGAGGCTATTGGCAACGCCAAAAAAGAAACGACTACGAAGTATGCAGAATCAATTGATTGAGCTTGATAGCCAAGAAAAATGCTAGGCAGTTAGTGCTCATTTAAAACTCGGTCGCTTGCGGCCGATTCTTTTATCCGACACAATTAAAATAACTAATCGTTTTTTATAAAATTGTAACAGCTTAATATTGTAAATATTATCTAAGGCAAAATGAACACAATTAGTACGCTCAAACGTAGTTTAATCTGGTCATTCATTGGTAAATGGTCATTAAGGTTATTAGGCATTGTCTCTACACTAATCTTGGCGCGTTTATTAACTCCTGATGATTTTGGTCTTATTGCTACCGCTTCAATTATCACTGGTTTTTTTGAATTATTTGCACGCTTAGGTACAGATCAGTACATCATTCAAAAAGAAAATTTAACCAAAGACGACATTAACACCGCGTGGTCGTTACAATTCATCGTTAAGCTATTTGTTGCATTAATTATTGTTATATTTGCATCAACTGTTGCAGAATTTATGAATGAAAGTCGCTTAGAAAATGCTTTATACGTACTAGCGACAATCCCCATACTGGTTAGCTTAACTAATGTCGGTAATTCTTTATTGGTAAAAGATGTAAATTTTAAACCAATAATGAAATTAGAAATATTGGCAAAAATAGTTTCATTTATCAGCATTGTTTCTTTAGCGTTCTGGCTGAAAAACTATTGGGCTTTTTTATACGGTAGTATTATTAATCAGCTGTTTTTAACGCTTGGTAGTTATTATATACATAGTTTTCGGCCAAAATTCGCATTGGTGCAATGGCAAGATCAGTATAAATTTTCGAAATGGGTATTTTTAAAAGGCTTTGTCAATTACGCAAAAGGTAAAGTGGACCAAATTCTGGTCACCAAATACCTTGGGGTTGCGAATACCGGTACATATAATATGGCGCAGAAAATTAATGCGCTACCAACAGAAATCGTTATCTCGCCATTAGCCGACGTTTTGGTGCCTTCAATTGCCAAATATAAATCTGATCCGCAAGCATTACTTAAAACCACCGAAACTATTCTAATGTCGCTAATGCTTATTTCCTTACCAATTATTATTACCATAATATTATTTTCAGATTTAATCGTATTGGTGATGTTGGGTGATAATGAAAAATGGGCTAGTGTTGGTATTTTAATGCAAATTTTATCACCACTGATATTAACTAGTTCTTTTGGTGGTATTTTAACCGGTGTGTTAACAATTAAAGAAAAGGTAAAGTTAATTTTTTTCTTTGAATTAATAACCTCTATATTTTTTGTTATCTGCTTGTTTTTTGCTATTCAACAGAATGATTTAGCGTTTTTTCTAAAAGTCAGAGTGGTTATAGGTATAATTTCATTTTTGATCATGTTTTTTATTTGCCGAAAAGAAATACAGCTATCTAGTAGTAAGCTCTCTATATTTTTATTGTTATTGATACTACCGGCAATACCTGTTGCTATAATTACTGTGATGTTAGAGAACTTGTTCAGTAGTAATTTTTTGATCAATGAAATAATTAAATTATTTATTTTTTGGTTTCTGTATATCGTGTTGACGGGGGCTTGGTTTATGTTAATTCAGCATCAAAGCCTTAGTGTCTCTCAGGTATTAACTACCTTTAAAGAAGCTAGAAATAAACGGGGTGGCTAAAACCAAGTTTATTGTGTTTTGAGGATGTTGTAATTGTTAGATTCTTCCGATTTACATGGATGTAATTAACTTGATTAAGCTATTCACATTCCATTTTGGGTCTATTTCATCGCGTTTAGCGTGTTCAATAACGGCTTTTTTGTATTCACCATTAGTATCATACCATAGACGACAAAACGCTTCATTCCAATCATCTATGCTGGAGTTTGCGGGTAAAGATATACCGCCAATTCCCACGGATTCAGGAAGACCACCATTATTACTGGATAACACGGGTATCGAAGAATAATGAGCCTCGGTTGCAACACGTCCCCAAGTTTCATTCCATATACTAGGCATTAAAATGACTTTTGCTTGTTTGTATACCTCTTTCATATTCGAAAAAGGCCCCACTATTTCAATGTTTTTTGTTGGCAGATGTTGTGCCAAAAAATCTATCTTTTTTGATTTGTTATTGACCACAAATAAAAAATCAACATCGGGGTTTTTATTTGCAAGCGCTAAAGCAATTTCGACACCTTTATGTATTGACGGATTAACTAATACAGCGTAATTGCCATTTGCGTTATCTACTATATAGTTTTCTTTAAAAAAGAGCGGCGGTAAAACTAAATCAATGTTTTTATCAGCATGTAAATTTTTTGTGTATTGTGAATTGGCAATATATTTAAATTTTTTAGGTAAGGCGGCTGCATTATTTAGTGGTAATGCATCGGGAGTATGAAAGTAACTAATTACTTTTAGCGTTTCAAAATTAAGCGCTATTTTGTCTAGTAGTTCGTAGTAATTAGCGCCGCCTTGTAATATAACACAATCAGGTTTTTCTTTGTTAATAATATCAACAACATCATCAATAATATTGAAGCTTCTATAAACATTGTAATTTGTGTATTTAGATTCTACCCACTGGTAGCTTTTTAATAGGCGATTAATACGTGATTTTAAACCTAAGATCCCCCCGCCTAAAAAACCTGCGCATACACTGACATGATGGCCTTGTTGCATTAATAGCTTGATCATATCGTGGGTGTTAATTTCCATGCCACCACAAAGTTCAGGTAAATATTTATGAGCACTTAAAAATAGAATTCGCATAGTTATTTAATTAACTTCCTGTATTTAGATTCAACATAGGTATAAGTATACTTGGAAAGCACAACGGTAATGATAACTAGACTCAGCATAAGAATGCTTTCCATGATTAAGCCTAGGCTTGGTGGGGCATTAAAAAAATGTACCCTTAAATCACGATATACCATCATAACAATGACATGTATTAAATAGATTGAATATGAGACCACACCCAAAAAATGCAAAAATTTATTTTTAAGTAATTCAGCTAAACCACCTTGATCATTTGATAGGCTAAAAATCAATGGGAACCACAACAGCATAACCCAACTATCGCTTACCTCAGAGAATACTAATAAAACAATTAACAGTAATAAACTGTATTGAATAAATGTCGTTTTTAGATAGGATAACTTTATCGTTTTGAATAATAGGTAGCCAGCAACACCTAAGTAGAATCCTATTAAACAACGGTATATCGCTTGGCCATTTCCAATGGTGAGCTCGTGTAAATGCGGATAAATTAATATTAAAGTAATTGAAATTAACAAAACGAGACTTTTAATGACTTTATGAAACCTTATAACGGCAAGCATTATAGGAAAGGTTAAATAGGCAAAAAACTCAGCGCTAATTGACCAAGAGGGATAATTCCAGCTAACGTCATTCCATGTGCCCCAAGCATGTATTAAAAAGATGTTATAAAAGAAAGTTTCGCTATTGTTACGTGAGTTTAATGTATGATCAGTTACTGTTAATAACATGATTAATTGCCACAAAACGAAAATTAATAAACAAAAAAGATGTAACGGATATATTCGAGCAATTCGTGCTTTAATAAAGCGAAAATATGTAGGTACATTATTATTTTCATCAAATGTTTTAGCGTATACCAGTGCGAGTATATAGCCACTTAAGACAAAAAATAAATCAACGGCAAGATAGCTTCTTTCTAGCATTGTAACCGAGCAGCTAACACAGGCAACATCGCGATTAAAAGGGATTAAAAAGTGGTATAAAATCACCCAGATTGCTGCAATTCCTCGTATAGAAGTTAAAGCGATTAATTCATTCTTATTTGACATAATTATTTAACAAATTTGTTAGTGAAAGGAAGTTTATTTAAAAACCAAATTAATATTAATGAAATTACCGTAACGATTAGTATAAAAATAACATCCCAATAAACAGATAAATACAGTTTTTTATATGTACTCAATTTACCAATGACAAATAAATGTCTCGCGTATATGCCTAATGTATATTTACCTAAGCGACTTAAAAATACCGATTGTAAATAATGGCTATTACTAATCGCTAATAAAGATATACCAAGGCCCATGAAATAGGTACCAATAACATAATCATGTGTCGGGTATATTCCTCTAAAAATATACAAGCTCATGATTTCAGTAAAATGTAATACAGTGCCACTAACAAATATTAGGATGCCCAACTTTAACGTTTTGTTATTAATTTTAAATTGATTTAATAAAACGCCAGTAACAAATAATAAAGTACTGAAATAAGGGCCATTGCGATAATAGGTACTTTCTACCAAGTCGATATTAAGCTGATAAGCCCCAGCTACAACACCATATACATACAGGAATATTGAAAAGAAAATTAAGCTTTTAACTCGCTTAAGGTATAGAAAAACTGCTGTGATAAGTGCCGCTATGATTAATGAAGGCAAAAACCATAAATGAACTTTCGTCCCCTCCAAAGCTAGCTTTAGTAGATCGTTAGTAAATAAAGTGTATGTATTAGTAATGCTAAACCCAATGTTGTCATTACTGCCACTAAGCACGATGTCAAAAAAATAAAAAATCGACCAAAATATAAAAATAGTGAATATTTTTATACAAAAACGGTAAGTGTGATTAAAGCTTTTCAACACTAAATTTTTATTTAACTTACGCCCCCAAAAGTAACCACTAATAATAAAAAAATAAGGTACCGCAAATAGTGATAATTGGTTAAATAATATATAAATATAACCAGAATCAAGATTTGAAAAAGGGGAGGTATGAATTATGATAACCGCAAAAACAGCAATAAATCTAAAAGTATCTATGGCGTTATTCCGTGCCATTAATTATTGACCCTTGAGTTTCTTTATTTGTACAAAAGTCTCTTTATTAAGAAATATTCTAAGTTTCTTCTTAATGGCCATTACGAAAGATTTTTCTTCTAATGGTGAGGCTTTCCATGGGGTAGTAGCTAAGTATTGCAGATATTTTTGTTGGTAAGGATGATTACAGCTGAATAACCAAGGCCGTGCTTTACCGTTAAAATGAACTATTTTTACATTTTTTCTAATTGTGCTTAGTGCTTCTCTCGTTAGAGATGGGAAGCCTGCTTTTCTAAAAAATGGTGAAATAGCGTTGTAAGTATAATCTAACGTAATTCGGCGATTATAAAACAACCCGTTTAATGCGTCTTGATCTGGGTTTAAGGCGATTGCTTTATTATCATTGAGAAAAGTAATAATTTGTTCTAGGCAGCGTTCTTTTTTCCAAAGCGGTACGTTAAACAATAAAACACCGGAATTAAAATAACCTATATCTAAAGGAAGGTGACATCGGTTATGGCTTGTTGAATCAGGTATGTCTACTGCAGCAAGTAAGTTATCTTGCATATCTAGTTGCCATAATTCGTCTAGTGAATCCACGGTAATGGTATCTGCGTCTAAATACAATACTTTGTCTGGCGTCGAATCTGCGAAGAATTCATCAACCCAAAGGCGTAAATAAATATCTTTTGAGTAATAACCTATTTGTGGTAATGCATCCAATTTATTTTTATCGAATTCAACTAAGTTAATTGAGCATCGATTAGGTTCTGTCATACTTGACAGCTTTTCTTTTGTGTCATTTGACAACTCAAGTGAAGCAATTACAATACTAAAAAAAGTATCTGAATTATTGGCAATTAATGAGCTTATACAAACAGCACAATGCTGTGCAAAAGCTTCATTCGTTGTTAATAAAATATATTCAATATTCATTTTAAATGTTATCACTTTTAATAATTTGAATGCATTATGTTTTCATAGTACTAAAATTAATATTATGAAAAGACTTTTTTTAGTCATTAATGATATTTCTATTTACAGAGGTTGGGTTGATAAACATCAAAGCTCTTTATTTTTAATGTATTTTTTACAAATTTTAATTATTCCCAGTTCTATTAATTGTTGACTGTTTTTATAAGCAATAGAGTTTTGATAATACAAAGTTAAATCACTTTTAATATCTAATACTTCTTTATATTTTTTATACTTTGCGCCACCATTAAAATATACATCACGAGTGGCCTCTCTCGTGGTTTTCTTAATAAAATCAGAAAAAAAGTTGAAATGAAAAACTACCGACGTTGTTTTTGCATAATTAACTTTACCATTAACTCGATGAAAACCTTTGTCTATGTACATACCTTTTTGATATTTTATCAAAGGTGTTTTATCAAATTCTGTTCGCCAACCAAACACCCGTGTATTGGGGCTTTCACTGATGCAATTAGCATCAAAATAGTGACAAGTGTCAAAAAAGTCAGTGCCTATTTTATAATTGGTTTGTGATATAGGTTTGTTCGAATATATATCAACCCATAAAGCTTTCATAGCATTGTAGTTATTTTGCTCTAGGTAACCTATAACATCACGCAGGTTTTTTTGCTCGTAGTGCGCATAAACATAAATGTCGTCGGCATCAACCGTTACACACCAATGTCCTTGGCCATATTTATTTAATAAAAATAAACGCCAATTTAATTGCTTTATATAGCTTTCGTTCGTAAAAAATAAATTTACATCAGGTTGTGTTAATAAATATTCTCTGGTTCCATCATTTGAGTCGTTATCGAGAATGAAAAAATTCTCAACACCGAGAGCTCTATAATATTGTAGAAAATAAGGCAATCGAAGGCATTCATTCTTCATAATAGAAAACAATCGTATCTCTGCTTTATTTTTATTTATTTTTTTATCAGTGATTTTTTTTATTTTCAATTTACTAATAAGATACTGTGTATTAGCGTTAATTAAGTTTGTACATTTTTTTATCATATGTTTATTTCACCACAGCAAGAGCTAGGCTTGCGAGTATTGTAATAGTTTTTTGATAAAGCTCCCCAAGCTCTTGCTCTGCCGGGGTAGAATATACAGGTGTAGGCATTATTTTGGCTTGTAATTCACCCTTCGTCATATTCTTAGAGCTATCACCGGCACCTTCTTTTCCCGTTTTTTCGAATAATTGATATTTTTTATTTATCGGCGTTTTTAGTTGTAAGTAATTAGTTAACTTAGGTAAAACAGTATCGGGCGTTTGAGTTAGGTCATCAGCATTTAAGAAATAAAATTTTCCCTCTAAGCGCCGTGCAAGCTCAGTAAGTTCTTTAAGCCGTTTTATATAATACTCTGTCGCGGCGGTCTCTCGGTTGCATTCATGTGTTTTGTCAACATTTGAAAAAAGTTGCTGAATGCTTTTTATAGTTGCTAATGGTTCGCGTACCATGATTATTATTATGTCATCATTATCAAACAGATCGACATTAACCGTATGTTCGTTATGTAATACTTTGTCAAAAATATAAACTGCTTCTTTTTTCGGTTGATGTTCAGCAAAATAAACTAACTTCTGTCTAATAAAGCTTTTCCAGCTATAGTAGCCTATATGCAATTCGTAGTAGCCCTCTATTTCAGGGTTGCTTCCTAAGATATGGCCAAACAAACTGGTGTTAGCACGCATGTGGCTTAACAATAAAATACGTTTATAAGGGCGTATTATTGTCGGATGGCGTAATACTGTTTTTAAATGGTTATATAATTCCATGTTATTTTCTCACTGTCGCTAATATCTGCAGATATTGAGTATACAGCCACCATTTAACCGTACTGTTTAATGCCAAAGCTTTTTTTGCAAAAATTAGTGCGTCACGAGTTTTATTTAAGCGTATATATTCTACTGTAATATGTTTAAATATATTGGCCAAACCCAATTGGCTATGGCTAACGATACAAGATTTTTGTGACAATAATATCGCTTTTTCATAAACAGTAATTTGATATAAACGTTTTTCAAATGTGCTCACTAAAGTTGACATATTGTCTGATTTTTTAGGATCGGGAATATGATGTTTAGAAATAACCGCAGGGCAATATAAAATATGCTCAGCCGCATCAACCGTCCGAATAAAAATATCGCGATCACATTCATAACGTATATTTTCATCCATACCTTTTATTGCTAAATATAAACTACGACGAATTATCGTACAGTTTAAATGGGCAAAGCCACCGCTAGAAAATAAAAACTCAGCATTAACCATAAAGGCATTAAATTCATCAACAGCTAAACCAGACGTTTTGTTAGCTAAATCTTCAATCCACACATTGTTTAGTTGTTTTTTACCATCAGAAAAATAAGCGTCTTGGTTGGTATAATAAGCATCCACTGTATTTTTAGCATTGATGATTGAATTGTAAGCGCGTTGTAAATGTTCAGCGTCAATCCAAAAATCGTCATCATCTAAAAAACAAATATATTGTCCATTGCCAACATAAGCACCAGTATTCATAGAATAACTTTGGCCATGGCCATTTGGCCGACGAATTTGATAACGCCAATGTATATTTTCATCATATTGGCTTTCAAGTGCTTTATAGGCAGCGAGAAACTCATCAGTAGTACCATCATTTACAACAACCACTTCTATGTTTTTAAAGCTTTGCGCAAGTACTGAATCTAACGCTAATTTGAAGAGGTCTGGCCTATTACGTGTTGGTATTATGACTGTAAAAAAAACGTCGTTATTTACGTTTTTCATGCTTCGTTTGCTCCGTATTCCTTTTCTTTAACAAGAATAAATTGGCCAGAATTATGTGAGTGAAACCATTTGATATAGTCGATAGTTACCGTTAACAAATGGTCTTCGTCTTTCTGCTCTTTTACGTAAGGGGTTAAACCTGCTTTTATGCTGGGTGAATGGAACGATAAGATAAAATCCTTTTGTCCTAAGCGCATCTGTGCTCGCGTTATTTTTTTTAAATCTGCCAGTGCAAAACCTTCAGGTGATAAACGTTGGCGCTTTACGCGTAAAACTTTCATCAGTAAACGACTGATAAAATTCTTTTGATAGGTTTCGAAACGAGAGGGCTTTTGGTTAAACCACCTTTCTAGTGAGGGAGTAATTGCCAATACAGATGTGGTATGAGGCCAGTATAATATTTCATTGTTGACAAAAATATCGTTATTGTAATTACTGAAATTAGGACCTTCTTGGTGAGTGAAATCGCAAAAAGGACTAATACTAACGTCTGTTTTGTATCCTAATTTTTTGAGGTTAGTTACTGTGTGTTCACTAATGCCGTAACGCCCTGCTAAATAAGTGGTTGGTTTTACACCACATACTTCGGCGATTATGTTGGTTAGGCTTTTTAGTTTTTCAAATTCTAGTTGTTCGCCTAAGTTGCCGGGGTAAGAGTTAAAGTTTGTTACTTGGTCTCCTTCGGCAAAGGGAGGGTTTACCCAGGGGTGTAAGTGCGTGGCAAATTCTACGTTGTTGTACTGAGTTTTAAAAAAATCAATAACTTTATGGCCTTCTTGACTATTCACAAACGCATAATCTAAGGCAAATGTAATTTTTGCTCCCTCAGCAATAAGCGCTTTACAAAACTGAGTTAGTTTTTCTCCGTGAGTAACGTTATCATTTGCTTTAAAGAAACCACCGTTCCAATCAAACTCTTCTTCTGTATGGATCACGATAGACAACTGCATTTGTGCTTTACCTTTGCTGCAAATAATTATTTGTTAACTTTAAAATTGTCATGTTTAGTTTGATAAACACACAATCTTCAATTATAAAGCGCCTGAGAAAACATCACGCTATTACGAATGTTCTTGCTCTGTATTTTAAAGTAGAAAGAAGCAGATTAACGACCTAATTCTGATGCCACATTAAACTTGTTGATACTACTATATAAACTGTTATGGTCAAGCCTGACTAAGGTGGTAATAAATACCGTTTGCCTTAACTTATTTGTATAAATGGGACACAGGTTTTCGCTGTAGTTTTTTTATTTATTTAACGGATAAAAATTTGTAACGTTATCGGCATTGTTATTTATGCTGTGAAGGGTTGAGAACGATTGGGAAATTGCCTATGCATGCACCTACAAACAATAATAATAAGATAATTAAAAGTATTAAATGGGTTGTTATCGTTAATTGGATTAATCGATTACTAGGATTTATTTCAATCGTTATCTTAGCTCGTTTACTGACCCCTGAAGCTTTTGGTATAGCAGCTATTATTATGCTAGCTATCCAATTAACTGAGACTTTTACTAACGTAGGTGCAGAGCAATATTATATTCAAAAAGAACATTCAACTCGAGAAGACCTAAATTGTGCTTGGACTACTAATCTGATAACAAAAACGGGGGCGACAATAGTATTGGCTGTTCTTGGTCCCTTTGTTGCCTACTATTATGACTATGCTTCGTTAATACCCGCTTTACTTCTCGCATCATGTCTCCCTTTGATAAACGCTTTAGTGAACGGTGAGATTATTCAATACAAGAAAGACCTTGAGTATAAAGCATTTTCGATGGTTTTTTTGTATAGCAAACTTGTATCTAGTTTGGTTACCATAACACTAGCTTTTATTTTTCATAGCTACTGGGCCTTATTAATCGGAGCTATTTTCGCTTCAGTTGCAAATTGTTTACTTTCTTACATGATGATAAGTGATAGAACGCAATTCGGTTTATTAAATTGGCGAGCACAGTTTCATTTTTCTAAGTGGGTAATGTCTAAAGCGGTGGTTGGGCATTTAAAGTCTAAATTCGATACTTGGTTTGCAGTTAATATCTCGGGTTTAGCTGGTCTTGGCGGTTATCATTTAGCTAAGGATCTTGTTTTATTTCCAAGTCGAGAACTCATTTCGCCTATTACGGGGGTTCTATTCACTTCGATTGCCAAAGCACAAAACTACAGTGAAGATCAACGCTCTCAAATTACAAAATCAATTGCGATAATTGCGCTTATTGGTTTTCCGATATCGTTCGGATGGGCGCTAATTGCGGCGCCACTGGTAGAATTGGTTTTAGGTGAGCAATGGATACCCTATACCGCTGTTATTGCGAGTTTGGGAGGATTAGTTGTTATCTTTGCATTAGGTGATTTTTTTGCTGATTTGATGGTGGCTGTAGGAAAAGTGAAACAATCATTCTACTTCGATACTGTTACTCTTCTCATGGCTTTTTCAACATTATTTTTGTTTAGTTCGAGTATCAACAGTCTAATTGAAATGGCCCAGATTAGGGTGTTCATAGCTCTGTTGGTTACCTTTACAGGTTTATGGTGGATCAGTTATCTTGGGATTATTTCTATCAAACGTATTTTTAAGTGTATTTTTTGTCCTCTAATTGTTGCTGTAATCATGAATCAAGTTACTTTATTTGTAATTGAAGATTTAGCCTTTGGCGCTTTTGCTATATTTTTTACAACTGCAATAACTGCAATAATTGTGTATTTTTCTCTAATACTACTGGTATTAAAATTTGATTTATTAGGAAAACAAGAGTCAATGTTTTTCAAAAAAATGCTTAACGAAGGACTGCGGCAGATCACTGGTAAGTTGTACTAGCTCTAATATTTGAAAGTGAGCCTTAATTAATTCGGTACTAACCAAAACTGCATATTTGGAGTTATTATAAAAAAGTTTGATGCTCTTAATACGTTTTACAAAAAAGAAGATTCAAAGTTTTAATACGGGCTTCTATCCACTCTGTTACGAGTAGTGAGCTTGGATTTGACTAACTAGATTATCAAGCGCTTGATCGATCAGTTGGTAACAATAAGCTAAATATTCTTGATTCCGCTCATAAGGGTCTTCAATTTGCGAATGGTAGCCTTTGGATTCAGGAATTAGTGCCGCGAGAGATATCGCGTTAAATCCTTCATAATATTCGTCTAATATATACTGATTTTTATGGTCAAATATCAGTATGAGTTGTCCCTCAGGTTTCATATCTTTTTGCTTGATCCACTTAGACCGATGGGAGCTTAAATCTAACTGCCACGATTTAGCTAATTCGACACACTCAGTAGGGCAGGATCTATTTTCGTGTTGATGAAAACCGTAAGAGTCGACTTTAATATGCTGTAAGTCCGCATCGTTTAGTTTCTGTTTTAATAACTCTCCTGCAAAAGGGCTTCGCATTATATTACCGTAGCACACGACTAATATTTCATTAAGTGGCTCAGTCAAAACTTGTTCTAAATCCAATATTTTGGATTTTCTTATGTTATTTTTTATGATTGGTAAGTTGTCTACTTTGTCCTGAAATAACGATTTAAACTCAGCAACAAATGGTGCCCTATCTTGCCAATCAAAAGAATCTATTTTCTCTTGCCAAGTCAATAAACGGGTAAAGCCAACCAAACGTTTTGCAAGTTTTAGAGAAGCTTTGCCCAAACCAAGTTTTTCACGTTGTTGTTCGAAGTCAGATTTAATGTCGTAAATATCGCTAGTAAAATTACGTGCGTAAGCATAGGGATTATAAGTAAACTTTGGATCTATTGGATAATCTAGCAGAGTCATCGCATACATGGCTGGAAAGTTGACTCCGGCAAAAATAGCAAGAGGCAAAGACCCCCAAAATCGAGCGTTTATTTCAATTAAGATCCAATCTTGCGTATCGGGGTTAAATTTAAACTCGAACATTGCAACACCATCAAATCTTAGCTTACTACATATTTTTTGACATGCATCGAGCATGCTAGGATCAATTTTACTTGCCTTTCTGTAGGTACTTCCCCCTCCGCTTTCAGGCTCTGCAACTCTTTCATGTGCAAAAGCAGCATAGAGCTCTCCTTTTACAGCTAAAATAGAAATGCCTACACCGTACCCTGCATTGTAAGTTTCGATTAAACAATCAGAGTAATGTTTACGAAAAGCGTCAAATCCATCTTTGTCTTTAACGATACTAACACTGTTCCTTTGGTTAAGATGCTCAGAGGTGTAAGACTGGACCGGTTTTAGAACCAAAGGGCTCCCAAATTGTTCAGTTAGTTCGTTATAGCTGATTGAAGTTAGATTCAATAACGCCCCTTTTGCCACAGAAACACCGCATGTTTGCGCTATCAGTCGAGTCTCTACTTTGTTGAACAATGGAGCCATGATAGCTGTGTTAGGAATAGCAAAACGAGTCTTAATGTTTAACGAAGCTTGAAAGGTTTGCAAAGGGTAGAGAGCCCTCTCATCGCAGGGAATCGCGATGTCGTATTCATTAGTTAACAGCAAATCAGAGACTTTAGCATTCCAGTCTGCTGGGTCGTAGGCTTGGTAATTAAAGTAGTAACGATTTCTTATGTATTTTGACTTTAAAGAAGGGGTTCGATTTGAGAAAGTGACTACATCCACATTCATCTCCACTTCGCCTAGCGAGCGAATTACTGATAAAAAACTACGGGTGTCTTCCCCAAATATTAAAACGTTTTTGTTCTTTAATTGTTTAAAAGCTTTGATTGTTGTTTTGTTAACTTGCATTAGTTTCCATTAGCCTTGCAAACGTGTATAGGTTTTCGCACACACAACTGACATATTCAGGTATGTTTACAGGCAAAGCATGCCCACTTTTCACTAAAACCGGTGTTGTGATGTTCGCAGACACAGCAGCTTCTACATCACTCACTTTATCTCCGATCAAAATACTTTTGCTTACATCAACATTATATTTTTTAATTAGTGTATTTAGCATGCCGGGTTTAGGTTTTCTACATTCACAATCAATAGCGTATTTACCTTTTCCACTTTCAAAATGATGGGGGCAATATTGAACATCTGATATTACAATACCTGCAGCCTCGAATTTAGCTAACATCCAACTATTCAGTTTGTTAAAATCATGTTCGGTGTAATAACCTCTTGCTATGCCTGCTTGATTAGTAACGATAAATAGTAAATAACCTAGGTTTTGTAATATTTTTAATGCTTTTACTGTATCTGGTATAAACTCAAAATCTTCAATTTTATATAAATAATTGATTTCTTTATTGATTACTCCATCCCGGTCTAGAAATATGGCTTTTTGTTGATTCATTTTTTTCTTTCTTCGCCTATCTTCATTTGGAAGTCTTACGGGTAACAATTTAACATCATATTTAATTTTTAGGCATAGGTATAAGTCTTGGATTTCTATATGTGTATTGCCTGTGACTGTCTTTTCTCGATAAGTAATTACTAACGACTAATCAGTCATTAGTACAATTTGAAATACTCTTCTGATTGGTAAAGCGAGACTTCAGTTTATGGATGCAGTAACTCAATAAAAAATGGGGTTTTTTACGGCGTATGCTAGAAATAATCATTTTATTAGAGTGGCTGGAGAGTGATTTTTTATAGCGTCCTTCTCCTCCCATATAGTCATAAGTCGAATAGCCTTTTTCTGCGTAGTAAGCAGTCGCAAGACTGTGAATCAATAAACCTGGTTTGATCCTATTGTCTTTCTCATAATTTATACCGGATAAATAAAAGTAAACTTGATCTTGATATATTAAGTTATATAAATATCCGATAGTCAATTCTCCAACAGTTAACTTCAGAATATCGATTGCCTCGGAATTAAAATTGTCTTTTATTAATTGCACATGAAATCTGAAAAACTCTGGGTTTTCAAAGCCGCTATTAATCTTTCCCCATCGTGCTAAATGTAGAATACTGACCTCATTTAACATCATAAGGGCTTCTTCAGCACTACTAGCTTTAGTTAATTTTATAGCCCCCCGCTGACTATAGAGTTTTTGAGTTCGTCTTATTTGTGAGCGAGTATTTGCAGATAATGTGTTTAAAAAGCAGTCCAAATTTGCGAAGGCAGATTGTAGGTGAGTAGCATAGCTAACTGTTTCCCAACTCGTATGTTGCATTAGAGTAGAGGCTCTTGGTATTTCTATCAACTCGCTGTTGCTAACACCTACCATTAACTCGTCACATTGGTGTAAGGCATGTTCAAAATAATCAGCCAATGCCGCACGAACTGCCCAAGCTCGATGCTTGGCGCAAAGCACATCATTATACTCAAGCCATATCTGGTCTTTTACTCCGTCTCCGGTTCTATTTAACCAAGCTTGTCGCGATGTTACTCCATATTTTCTATTTGATTTAAAACATAATAAACCTAAGCCTACTACCTCATCGCCATCTAACACTTTAATTAAGTCAGTTTTGAAGTTTATATATTTCAACCAAGTAGAAATCCAATGCCAACTAGTAAAAAAACTTTGTTCTGAGTTTTGTTGTAGCTCTATCCAGACTTTTTCAAGTAGTGGCATTTGATGTTCACTAAACTCGGTCAACGTTACCGTAAGGCGTGACATAGGCTCCTAATACGAAATTCAATATGAAAATAAGCTTTATTCTAATCATATTTAATCGTTAATTAATACTTTTTGTTCGATCTCAAAAGATGGTATTAAGTTAGCTAACTTTACAAAATTTAAAATCATACTCCGAAAAAGTTTCAAATAATAATGGCCAACATTGCCTGACCACTGCAAACACGAACTTTTTGCATTTGACTATTTTTTTTCTTGATGATCTTTTATCCACTTTTCTATTATTGCAATTTTTTTCATTGAGTCCACATTACGAACTTTTATACTTGCAATGATTTCTTTAGCTAGTTCAAACTCACCTGCTTTGGCACTAGTTTCGGCATAATTTAAAACAACGTTGCTGGAAAGGCCAATATCCTTTGGAATCATCTCATAATATTGTAAAGCAGAATTGTAGTTATTTTGAGACATATAAATTGTACCCATAGTATCTAATACGTCTGCGTTCTTAGGTGCAAGTTGCAATGCTTGATTGCCGTATGTTAAAGCAGAGGGTATATCATTTTTTGACAAGTAGATATTTGCAAGATTATTTAAAATTACCAGATTGGGCTTAGTGTCTGTCACAAGCTTCAAATACGTGTTGATAGCTGCATCGGGGTCTGAAAACAACTGTCGCTCTGCCAATAACATTCTTATATCTATATCGTTGGGATTAGCCTCAGTGTATCGTTCAAGTAATTTTAATGCTGCACTGTAATTTGAAATTTTGTCATAGACGAAAAGTAAAAAAATAAAATTTCGTTTGTTAGGCAGTGAGCTATATGCAACCAATGCATTTGGAAGAGCCTCGTTATATTTACCTTTACTTGCTTGTATACGAGAAATAATCCCTTTCACTAAGGGAATATCTAATGCTTCCTTCGGAAACGTGTTTAGCAGCTTTTCAGTTTCCTCAATTCTATTGTCCATTACCATAAAATATGATTTCAAAATCTCTAATTGTAGGTCATATTTTTTTTCTGCGGTTCGAACTTCAATAGCATTTGCAGCGTCTTTGAATTTTTCTTGAGCATCCATCGCCATAATAAAGCCCATAAAGGCATCCCTATTTAATGGAGATAACTTCTGCCATTGTTGATAATGTTTTTCTGCTAATTCTATTTGGCCTGAATTTATTAGGATATAGCCTTTAAAACTCCATTCTTCAGGAGAACTATTTGGGTCAATGTTTGATAGGTCTTCCATTATGGCCAACGCTTCGCGATAGCGACCTTCTTTAACTAACACTTGCCCCGTGAACAACCTAAGAGCATTGTTACTTTTATCGTCTTTATAGGTTTTCACGATCAAATCTACGATAGATTCCACCGGGTTTGATTGACTCTTATTCATATTGTAATAAGCAGCAAGACCCGGAATATACTTAGAATTTCTCTCTATAATATCTTTCACTATTGAAAGTGCTTCTGTGAAATTACCCCTATTAACTTCTATATTTGCAATCCCTAGCAATAAAGAGGGATGTTGTGGAAAAATTGTTAGTCCACTCTGATATTCTCTCAGTGCATCATTTAGCTTATCAGTTTTAAGATACGATTCAGCAGCTACAAGATAAGGGCTGATATCGTCAGGTAATTTAGTCTTCCAGTCTAACGATAACGCTAGTGCTTTTTCATATTCTTGGTTATCTAGATATGCTGTGGCTAGAGCCTGCAACGCTGCTTTTGTCGGCGTTTCATTAAGTGAGTTTTCTAAGTCAATAATGCCCGATAGATCGTTAATTGATAATTTAAGAAGACCTAATTTTGCGAGTTTTTCGCTTCCCAATTCCGTTTCAGATGCCTTGCCTAAAATAGATTTAGACTCTTCTACTTTACCTTCCTGCTGTAATTTAATAGCCGCGCTACTAAAAAGTTCGAGACTATCATTTTTCTTGATTTCCAAGTTCATCAGCGTTTGTGTTGCCTCGGTACTCAAACCTAGCTTTAGCTGTGTTGATGCTAATACTCTCAAGGCAAAGTGGCTTTTGGGTAACTCATCGGCAATCGCTGACAAATAGCGATTTGCTTGTTCATAATTTTCTAGTCTATAAGCACAATAACCCGCTATGACGCGAAGTACAATGTCATCACTACCATACCTTAGGGCTGTTTCAGCGAATAATTTAGCATTTTCATAATCGTTTTTCGCTGCGCTTAAAATGCTTTTGTGTCGATTTATGATGCTGTTATTGGGGTATAATGTTAATAAATGATCGATAAATGGTTCAGCATCGTCATAACGCTTTTCAGCAACTAAGATGCTTGAGTATATAAACTCTGCCCCAGTGTCATTAGGGTTTGACTTGATGTAAGTTGAGAATAATTCAGCCGCTTGTTTTAATTGATTTGTGCTTAAATATATCTGACCTTTTAGCTTTACTACTTCTTCATGTTGCGATTCACTTTCTGACAAACTTTCGAGTTTTATAAGTGCTAAACGGTAAGATTCATTCTTAACATTGAGTAAAGCTTCGGCCAAGGTTGTATAGAAAGTGTGATTATTGATTTGTTTAAGTTGGTAAATCGTATCTTTAGCATTTTGTACTTTATTAAGTTCGGTGTAAGCAACAAACTTGTAGTACAGAACTTCAGCCAGTTTTTCATCATTTTCTATTATTAAACTGGTGTCTAGCTTTGTAATTGCTATAAACGACTCTGTTTTTCTGAGCGCTTTAGCAAGAAGAGGGGTTGCTTGGCTTTGTGAGTAACCTAATTCAATAGCCTTATTTAATTCTTTGATCGCATCTTGATATTGGCGATTTGACAAGTAGGCATTTGCAAGTTGAAAGCGTGCTTCTGCCAAGCTTGGATCCTTATTTAGAATACTTTTTAATTCAAAAATTGCATTTGAACTATCGCCTGACTCCACTAGTTTTTTAGTAATGTCTAATCGTTCTTCAAGGGATTTTCCTTCGCAAGAGTATAGTATGGCTGTTAGGCAGCATAAAATTATAAACTTCATTGAATTGTGAGCCTCTATGCAATTTAAAAAGTAAGATTGGATACGGTGTGTGTTATCGAAGTTTAAACTATCACTTTGTTTGATGACTAATCAATGTTGCTCAGATAAATTTAGATGACGACTAATAAAAAACCGACACAAGGTCGGTTTTTTATAAACAAACTAATTGTTATTTTTTAGATATTTTTCTAAAGCCAGCTAGGCCAAGCAAAGTTAAGCCAAAAAATGTAAGTGTAGCTGGTTCTGGAACATTAACCGCTTCCACTGCAAACTGAGCATTTAACGTACTAGTTAAATTTTCAGGTGTAATCAAACCGAAAGTTGCTCCTCCAGGAATAGAAATAACTTGAAGACCACTTAAACGAGTAGTTACTTGGTAATCAGTGTGATAGCCGTTATTCACCAACCCAGTTAAATCCATTGCAACGGTGAAATCAATAAAGTCTATACCAAACCCACTAACAGCAGACGCACCACCACCAGTCAAATCCACAATGAATGCATCGTCTGGAGCATACGGGAATAATGAACCAGCATTATTAAATGTTTCATTAAAAATGATATCAAACTTAAGTTCTGGCAATGTATATGTACCGGCAATTAAATCAGCACTTGCTAACTCTAGACCATCGAATAAATCAATAGAAGTTAATGACGGTATACCTGTTGGTAAATTGCTGTGCGTCATTTGAGTACCTTGGTTAAATAATAAACCGCCGTACATACTGGTTGTCGCAGAACCTGTAACGCGCGAGGTGTCGTTACCGCTTGCATCAGTAAATGACAAACAACTAGGGCCAGTTCCCCAGCAAACATTGTCTATCAAAGTACCTGTGGATAAAATGCTTGGTCCAGTTCCACCGACAGTTCCTGTATTAGAATCTCCATTTACATAGCCCGCAGTACCTAAGTCATAATATAAATTATCTTCGGAATTTAATACCCAGTTATTGCCATTAGTGGGCGATGCAGCGCCAGTAGATGCCGTTGGGTTATAGTTTGGGTCCAGAGTTGTATCGGCACCGCCAATATTAACAGAGTTGCCGGTAGTAACATTTGCAAAACCAGCTTCGTTTACGTAGCCCCAGCTAGATATTACAGTTCCAGCATTTGCTGCTGCTGACATTGTCAGTGCAATTAAGCACGCGGAAATTTTGTTTAACTTTTTCATCGGTAAGTCCTTTGGTCGGTAAGGTTAGTTCAATTAAAATAAAGCACAAAGCGTGCCTAAATATTTAATCCCTTTATAATCAATGGTATGGCGTTTTTGCCTTTTTTTTACAACACGTTTTTGTAAACAAAACTGACACCTAATCTGTAAAAAGGGCTGCCCTAATTCGAATCAACAAACAAGCTTAGTTACTATGTAAATCTTTAAGCGTTGAAAAACCCCTTTATTACCGAACGGTAGGTAAGTTTTTTTTAATTTATTGCGATAAGCATCAAAATGTAAGCCATATGGGGCTGATAATACTTTGCCTCTATTCAGTAGTATCTTGAGTGCATACGTACCAGCCAAACCTGCGCAGAGTTTTACAGCCATAGGAACTGATGGACCAGTTTCTGCTTTAAAATCAGCTTTTTGTGGAACGACCAAGTAAGGTTTTTGTAACATGGAGGGCGATAATCCAACTAGAAATCTAACAAGTTGTTGTTGTTTGCTATAACCGCCGAAGCAAAAGTATTGTTCAAAACTCATTTTTCCGGGCATAAAGCACAAAAATGCTACGCCCATTCCAATGGGAGCAGCTGTAATCAATGGGATTTTTTTTTCTTCGCATTTTCGGAATACTAATTTCCTTGCGTCTAAAGCAAAAAAATCAAGACTATCTATGTATAAATCAACTTCATCTAAAAATTCATCTACGTTGCTTTCATTTATTCCTTCAGGAAAAGATCTTATTTTTACTTCGGGATTTATATCTCTGACTATTTCTTCCATGACTTCGCATTTAGGGCGACCAATGGTTGACATAAATGCGCCTGCTTGACGATTAAAGTTGTGCACCTCAAATGAATCGAAATCAGAGATGTTAAAATTGTTGATACCCAATCTAGCCATAGTTATTAGGTGCTCTCCACCAACTCCACCAGCGCCAGCGATGGCAATTCTTTTTGATTTAAGTCTTTGTTGCTCTTCCTCCGAGACCCATCCGATATTTCTTGAAAATGCGTTACGATATTCGAACATCTTAATTAATCTCCTCAATTTCGAACTTTAACTGCCTCTGGCTATTTAGTTGCAAGTACTTTTTCTTATTCTGTTTGTTTGAACTGGAAGGCAACACGCTTTTCGATGTTTTGCAGCATTTTTTTAAAGCCAGGGCTAAGTCCTTTCATTAACAGTTGTCTACTAATGTAATACGGAGCTCTTCTGCCGTGATATTCAACTACCGGTCCTACTTGCTGAAAAGGAATGCCGACAAATCGTAAGCTTCTTGCGAGTCTCGGTTCCATCATTACAAAGCAGTGTTTTATTCCATGGTGCTGTGTAACCGAAGCAGCAGATAAATATAGTCCGACTGCTATGAAGGGAAAGCATCTTAGCTCTCTCTCGGAATAATTATGTTCATTTATTGAACCAGTAGCGGAGCCGGTAAATCTATCTGTCGCACGTTTTCTGAACTGAGCTGGAATTGCTAATCTTGAAATTTCACAAATTTCCTCCCGGGGGAAGTCACCGGGATGTACGCTTTTTTCATCTATTGAACTGATGCAATATTTCTCTATAGGCAGTAATTGTTGTGGGCTAGATGTTCTTACAATCCTGACTGTTCCGGCATAGAAACCTGTTGGAATATGTTTAATCAAACAATGTGTTGAATGATTATCAAAGTCGTCAGTTTCAAGTTGACTTTCTTTGGGAGGTTCAAATTTAAGCTCTTCACAATAAACATTGTGGCGAATTTTATATGATTCATTTTTTAATTCTTCAGTCGAAGCAACGACCGGATGCAGGTATTCAGAAAAGTGATGTGAAATTTGATTGGCTTTTCGACTCACAATAACGTTCATAAGCTGCTTAATAAATATTCCTATAACAGGTTTGTCAGCATATTTTTTCAAAATGTTCATTAAAAGCTTTCCAGATCAACTAGTTTCGTTTGAACTATATTATTGGCGATTACAAGCAACGTCGGTATAAAAGTATCTAAGGTCTTGTAAATGAAGATTGAAATGTAAGATGCTCGTTCAATAAAAGTGCTGGTAAATTCGTTTAAGTAAACTTCTTTTATACGCACTATTTCAATTTCACCAAAAAATTTAGCCATAAAGACCATTCCCTCATTATCTTTCTATACCCTTGTTGAGATAATTACATATTACGCCGTCGGTCGGTAACCTTTATTAAAAATAAGGGTCATGAACCTCTATAGGACTAAGCCTAACTATAGTTGTGCATTTTTGTTTACCTACAGTGGCACTATATATAATACTCAGGCTGAGAATAGCACATTTAATTCAAGGTACTTTTTATAAAATAAGAAACTCGATTTGGAGATAAGGAGTTAGAATTATTTTTGTAATTACCTACGCGAACCAAATTTTTACCTTTACTCAATAAGCAGGAATCACCGTAGTTTCGCAAGCTAGTGGTCAGGGTACCCCACTGATCTAACAAACGCCTGAGAATTAATTGTTAATATTATCTCTTTTGGGCCCATACTTTGGGTAAATGCATCAATCTCATCATGCTAAGTTGTTTTCATTTGAAGCATTATTATCACAAATTTCAAAAATTGTAGTCTTTGTTGAACTTAGTAAACAGCTATAAAAAATAATCCTGATAGATTAAGCCTAGATATTCGTGAATTGCTCGTTCGCTGCGGTAAAGATTTTTGGCGCTCGGCAAGCCAATGGTAAATGAAGTATGCCTACGACTAAGATGTTCTACTGGGATGGCAATTGTTTCAATATCGAATGCATCAAAATATTTAATTGCTCTTGTTAAATGACTAGCTGAAGTAACCAGAGCTACTTTATTCCCATTTAAAATACTGGCAATTGCAGCAACTTCGGTTTCTGTATTTGTACCCTTTGATATGGTGTGAATAGATTGAGTTGGCACACCGAAGTACTCAAAGAAGGATTTATTATGCTCTGCTTGAGACTCACTGTCAGTACGATTAAGCACATCTCCAGCCAAATATATGGGGAGGGGATAAGTTTTGTACATTAAAACAGCTTGTAAATTTCGTTGTAAGGAGCAATTGGGCCATCTTGAAACGTATGGGAAATTTTCTTCTTCATAGTAGTTGCACGCTAACACTACTATCGCATCCGCGGACTTCCATTGGTCAGATTCAATATTAACGGTCGGATGAGGTGATTCTAAATACTTAATTAATTCGATGCTAGGATACGTCATGCTGCACAGAAAAAACCAAATTATTGGAATAACAGAAAGACAATTATACAGAACTCGTTGAGTCCCTAATGTAGCTACCACTCTAAAGATTAAAAACAAAAGAGGTGCATGAACTAACGGTGAGCTTACAACGGAAGCAAGTAAGGCTAGAAGCATACCACCCCTTTTTTCATTAACATAAGCAAGATTGAGTTCCTATTTTATTGGACTAATTATCAGTAGTTATTCACTTTAGCTTTTATGTCGACGCGTTAAACTCCTAGTCCTTGATTAATACATGTTTATGGCTGAAATAATAGTCATTATTATTGTTAAACTTGTTACTTGACTTTCCTGCGACACAAAAAATTGAGTAACTCGGATTCCTTTCAAATCAGCAAGTTCTTACAGTAAGATTTTCAATAATTTATATCTACTAAATTAAAAATTACCTAAGTACAGTCATAATAAAGTATATTGTTTAGCACTGTCGTTATCCATCTTAAACTTAATTGATTCTAAATAGTTTTCTTATTTCTAGGGGCTAGAATAAAGTATGAAACGCACTTTGGTGTACTTAACTGTAGTTTGCCTAATTTTTATCTCTTTCCTTAAACCTATTTCGGCACACTCTCACATCGATGTTATTGCTAAAGTCAAACCTTCAGTAGTAGGTGTTGGATTATATGATGCGCTGGGGGCACAAACTCATCAGCTTAAAGGAACTGGATTTGTTTTTGGTGATGGCACTCTTATTGCCACAAACTACCATGTGGTTGCCCAAGAACTTGACCCTAAATTTGTCCAATATCATATTGTTTTTTCAGGAAGTGGAAGGCATCCAGCAGTTGATAGAGCTGAAATTATAGCGTCGGACCCGCTCCACGATTTAGCTATTTTGAAAATTAGCAGAAAGCTTCCGCCTGTTACTTTGGGAAGCGGACAGATGAAAGACGATGGAACGGAAGTACTTCTAACAGGATTTCCTATTGGGGCTGTGCTGGGGCTGTATCCAGCGACCCATAGGGGGATTATTGCCGCTTCAACTCCAGATGTTATTCCAAGCGTTAATTCTAATCAATTGACGACTCATTTATTGGAAAAACTTGATAAGCCGTTTTTGATTTATCAACTTGATATCACCGCCTATCCTGGTAATAGTGGTAGCCCCTTGTATGATGCTAAGACGGGAGAAGTATTAGGAATTTTGAATAAAGTGTTTATTAAAGAATCGAAAGAAACGGTATTAGAGAAACCGAGTGGTATTAGTTACGCCATTCCCATTGAATATTTAAGAAAGCTCGCAGTTAGAAATAAAATAGCGTTATAATAATGAAGGCTAGTGTCGGTTTGTTTTACACTATATTTGTTTAAACTTTATAAGCTTTTAATTATCAACAGGTTGGTATTTGGATCGTTTTTTGCATTGATTTTACAAAATGTAATTTATAGGGGTTTTATATGGATCATCTAGAACAAAAAGACAACAATTGTTCTAAAGTCAACAATATCGAAAAACGCCGTGCTTTTATCAAACAAGCGACTGTGGGTATTGTAGTTACCTCAATACCTGCTAAATCTGCATGGGGTGCGTGTAACGCCTCTGGTATTTCTGGCGGTTCTAAATCGACAACTACTTGTGAGATGCCAGTTTTATCTAACGGGCGATCTCCAGGCAGCTGGTGTAAATTTGTTGAAAATGATGTCACTCAACAAGTTCATAAAAACAAAATAAAAGCGATGTTCTCTCTATATTCCCATGCATCTGACGGAGTTCTTAAAGCAAAATGTAAAGCTTTAAAACAATATATCTTAGATCTTCCCCCTGTATTACTCAGTAAAAGTTTTCCTCAGGTATCGTTGAATGTCGCAGAAGCACTTCTCGATGGCGGTGATATTGCTAATTTGGCATCGTGTTATTTGAATGCTCGTTTGGGTTTTTATAATATTCCTCCACAATTCACTGATGCGGATGAATTGATGGAACACATATATGGGGTTATTGAATACAAAAAATCCTTGAGTCGCTCAAGAAGAGCCTCGGACTATGGTGATATTTTAGGGACATCTTTTAATGATGGTGTTTCTAGTCGTTCGATCCGTGGATAGCCAATTTTTAACAGAGTTATAGCGCATTTTGTATCAAATCTCTGAACAGTATCTAATTGTTTTTCCACCAGATATAAGTGGAGTAATTATTTTTTCTAAAATCGATTATTCCACAATCTTTGTTCAGTTTAGTCTTACTTCGGTTACTGAATATGATAATTTAACTGGAGAAGGGTTAAATCTAGAGCGATTCGTTAAATTGTGTGCGAATAATGTTGAGCTTGAATCAATTAAAATTGATCTTCTTAAAAAATGTATCCTAGTGAAAAAATCTTGAATTCAATTATAGATGTTGGTCCTTATCGGTTTAGTATTGAAGGTTGCCCTAAATACATTTTAAGTCAGCTCAAAAAACTTTATGACGATAGTGTTGGTTTCGCACCTGAAAAGCCGATTGACTATTGTTTAAGCATCAAATCCACTTCATTTATCCGTAAGTTTCTCAAGCCGCAAATTTGCATTTATATCGATAATCATCGACCTTTTAATCCTATTGCACCTAAAATGTTGCTACCTTCTTTGGAATGGGGTATGAATTGGTGTATTGCTTCCCATGATTATTCTCATTTACTCATACATTCGGCCGTTTTAGTTAAAAATGGAAAAGCAGTAATTTTTCCTGCGGTTCCTGGTTCTGGTAAAAGTACACTGGCAGCATATTTTAGTTTACGTGGGTGGTCGGTATATTCTGATGAAATGGCGATTATTCCGCTTAATTCAAATTTAGTTGTGCCAATGCATCGTCCTGCGTCATTAAAAAATCGTTCAATTGACATTATCCGTAAAAACGCTAACGGGCAATTTATGTCTACAACTACCTATGGCACTCATAAAGGCGATATTGCACATTTAAAATTAAGCAACCGCTCGTCATTTGAAAAGCTATCAGAAGCTAAAATCGTTGCTGCTATATTTCCAAAATATAGAGAAGGAGGTAGCTTAGCCATTGAGCAAATTACTCAGCTGGAGGGATTTGCAAAATTTGTACATCATTCATTTAACTACAGTATTTTAGGAGAACAGGGTTTCGAAACCTTAAAAAATGTAGTTTTTGGTGCTCAGTTTTATACCGCTAAATATTCATCTTATAACGGGATAGACCAGTTTTTAGAGGAGCTAGTCATTTAATGTCACAGACTTTAAATTACGACGCAGTATTCGAGGTGTTTTCGGATCCCGTTATTATTCGTCAATTCTCGTTAAAACAGTGGGAAAATCTTATCAGAATTTTAAGAGGAAATGATTTGCTTGGTTCCTTTTATTATTTATTGGCTCGTTCAAAATTAATAAATGATGTACCTGAGTTTGTGTTTAAACATATAAGCTCTGCGAAAATTTACGCTGATCGGCAGTCGCACCAAATTAAACATGAAGCTAAAGAGTTGGCTTCTTTTTTAGCAAGGGATGGAATTAGCCCTATATTTTTAAAAGGGGCTGCGTATGTTCTGAATAATGATACTAATCATTATGGACGTATTATGTCCGATATCGATATTTTGGTAAAAAAATCGCAGTTAGAGCAAGTAGAAAGTGTACTTAAAAAGAATGATTGGGTAGTTAAACCGTTAGATGAATATGATGAACAATATTATCGAAAATGGGCTCACGAAATTCCACCTTATACCCATTTTTATAGAGGAACAACGTTAGATGTTCATCATACTTTGATTCCGCCGGTATCAGGAATTTTTATTGCTGAAAGTTTATTATTTGATGAATTGCATAATACAAGTTCGTCTCTATTGATTTTAGCTGATGAAACCAAAGTATTACATTGTGTTATTCATTTATTTTTTAATGAGGACTTTTCTAAAAGCTTTAGGGATTTACTCGATATTCATTTGTTGCTGCTTGATATTGAAACCAATAAAAAGAGTTTGAAAGATTTCTTTTTGTTAGCCCATAAATGCGGATTTAAGAGAGAAATTTATTACGTCATCAGATTACGTGAGCTGATCTTTAAGAGAAAACTGTCTGACGACGAATGTGAATTTGTTGATAAATTTTCATTTGCTCACAGCGCTGATATTTTTATTAAACTAATTCTATATCGAGCTTTCATGCCCAGCCATGATCTTATCTCTAGCAAGAGCATCCACGTTGCAAAATTTATTATGTATTTTAGAGGCCATTTTTTGAAAATGCCCTTACATGTATTAATTCCGCATTTTTTCATTAAAACAAAGCGCGCTATTGTAATGTCAGTTTATGGCGCGCATCACTATGAAAAATAGCTTTAGCTGTACGTAGCTTTCATTTTCCGTCTTTTTGCATGCAGCACCGGCTCTGTGTAACCATTAGGCTGTTCTTTTCCCTTAAATATCAATTCTTTGGCTGCTTCGAAGGCTATAGAATTTTCAATGTCGTCGGTCATTGCAATGTACTCTGGATCACTGGCATTTTGCTTATCTACCAGTGCTGCCATTTTTAACATCGAAGCGTTTACTTGCTCATCTGATACGATCTTATGTTCGAGCCAATTAGCAATATGTTGGCTTGATATGCGCAATGTGGCACGGTCTTCCATTAAACCTACGTTATTGATATCTGGCACTTTTGAGCAACCAACACCTTGGTTTATCCAGCGAACTACGTAACCTAAAATACCTTGAACGTTGTTGTCTAGTTCCTGCTGTATCGTGTTTTCATCGAGCACCACATTAGGATTAAGCAATGGAATATCGAGTATGGCGTCCAACATACCGTCACTCGCGAGTTGTAGATGTGCTCGTTGAGTAAATACATCTACTTTATGGTAGTGCAGGGCGTGTAGCGCTGCGGCAGTGGGGGAGGGCACCCACGCTGTATTGGCACCAGATTCGACATGGCCAATCTTAGCCTGCATCATACTTGCCATTTGATCAGGAATGGGCCACATACCTTTACCTATTTGTGCTTTACCCGACATGCCAGTTTGAATGCCGTTTATTACGTTTAACTTTTCATAGGCCGTCAACCAGGGTCTTGTTTTTATTTCGGCTTTTGGGGCAAAGGGGCCCAATAACATAGAGGTGTGAATCTCATCACCGGTTCTGTCTAAAAAACCGGTGTTAATGAACACTGCACGGTCTTTAGCAGCAAAAATGCAGGCTTTTAGATTTACGCTGGTGCGACGTTCTTCATCCATAATCCCCATTTTTATGGTATTAAGTGGTAACGCCAAAATTTGTTCAACTTTGGCAAATACCTTGTCACTGAAGGCAACTTCTTCAGGTCCGTGCATCTTAGGTTTAACGATATAAATGCTATTCGCTTGGCTGTTTTTATATTTTCCGTGGTCAAGTAAATCGTGTTTGGCAATCAAAGAGGTAATAACCGCATCCATTAGTCCCTCAGGCACTGGTTCGCCTGCATATAATATGGCGTCATTTGTCATTAAATGTCCGACGTTACGGATGAACATCAAGCTTCGCCCCATCAGACTAAACTGATTACCGCTAAAGTCACGGTAGCCCCGGTCTGGGTTGAGTGATCGAGTGAAGGTTTTGCTACCTTGTTGAACATCAGCACACAGGTTGCCTAAAATGAGTCCCAGCCAATTTTTATACACCAAGGTTTTGTCTTCGGCATCAACCGCTGCCACAGAGTCTTCACAGTCCATAATCGTGGTCAATGCGGCCTCAACGATGACATCTTTTATTTTGGCAATGTCGCCACTGGCATTGGGTTTATCACCATCAAAATCAATTTCAAAGTGCAGATTATTATGCACAAATAGCAAGGCGGTGGGTTGCGTTAAACTACCAGTAAATCCCTTTAATTGACTTGGGTCTTGCAAGGTCGTTGTGCTGCCGTCCTTAAGTGAAACTGTTAGCTCACCGTTAGATAGCGCATAGCGAATACTATCAATATGGCTGCCAGACTTAAGCGGGAGCAGGGTATCAAGCCAATCGCGCACATGAGCGACGACTGCCTTGCCTCTTGTTGGATTAAACGCTTTCGTTTTAGCCTTGCCCTCATCTTGGTCGATGATGTCTGAGCCGTATATCGCATCATATAAACTGCCCCAGCGGGCATTAGCGGCATTAATCGCAAACCGAGCATTGTTGATTGGAACAACAAGTTGAGGGCCTGCCATGGTGGCGATTTCGGGATCAACATTAAGCGTACCAATTGAAAAGTTCTCTGGCTCTGGCACCAAATATCCGATATCTGTTAAAAATGATTTGTAGTCAGTCAACGAAGGCGTTTTGTGCGTGACGCAATATTCATCAATTGATGCTTGTAAGGAATCTCTTTTTTTCAATAATTGTTTGTTCTGCGGGATCATGTCCGCTAACAGTGTTTCAAAACCTTGCCAGAAAATCGGCTCAAGCAAGCCAGAATTGGGCAATACTTCTTGACTTAAAAATTCGTGTAATTGTTGCGCAACGTGCATTTTGCCAAATTGGATGTAATTTTTCATGACGTACTCATCTTGTGGTTACCCTAGGTCCATACTATGCAAGTTATGCTATATTGTTTAATTTATGCTAAGCATAATAAGTATTTTTATTGTGAATGAAGGTGGTGGCCCTAACTCTAACTTAGTTCTGCACCAATATCGGTGATGAGCCGTCTTAACCAAATATGCCCTGCGTCATGTTGCAAAAGTGCGCTCCACGCCATTTTTAACGCAATGGGGGGGATGTCAAAAGGGGGGGGCAATATCACCATTTCAGGATCATTTTTATAAAGATTAGCGGCTTTTGAAGGTAAGGTTGCCACTAAGCTTTGTGCCTTTGCCAGCTGCAGCGCCACATGGTAATGGCGAGTGAATACACAAATATCTCGTTTTTTGCCGATTTTAGTTAACTCTGCGTCTACCCAACCAAGTTTTTGTACTTCGGTAGGATCTATGCCTACACCCACTCCAAAGCCTGTTTTACTCACCCAGATATGGCGACTGCCCAAATAGTTATTTAAGTCAAACTGCTTAACAATCGGGTTGTCACTTTTTACAACACAAGAGAAACTATCGTACCAAATCACTTTTTGATGGAAGGACAAAGGTAATTCTTCAAAGCGATTAATTGCCATGTCTACCCGGCCTTGTTCAACATCATGGAAGGTGACATCGCTTGGTGTAATTAAATCTAAGGTAATATGAGGTGCAAATACACTTAAGCGACGAATAACTTCGAGTAGTAAAGTCGACTCGGCGTAGTCACTGGCCATGATGCGGAATGTTCGGGTACTGGTTTGCGGGGTAAACTCAGTTTCGGGTTGAATCGCCGACTCCAATTTAGACAGCACATCTCGGATAATCGGCTGAAGTTCTGCGGCGCGTTTGGTGGGAGTCATGCCGTCGCTGGTACGCACCAGTAAGGGGTCTTTAAACACATCACGCAAACGTTTTAAACCATTACTCATTGCAGGTTGAGTGATACTCAGATGATTTGCAGCTTTAGTGACACTGCCTTCTCTGAGCAAAACATCGAGATAAACCAGCAAATTTAAGTCTATTTTAGCTATATTCATTTACATGATGCTCCGCAATTTAGTATTTAGTTGATGAATTCTACTAGTCTAGATAAGGATTGCCAGTAAAAATAGTAATTTTTATTGGTTTAATTAACTTTATTAAAAACAACAGTTTAAGTTTTATTTGAAAAATGTTCTGTGTGAGGAAGTAGAAAATAACGAGCGATAGATTGAATGGCGAGAGTAGAAATAATAAATGTAAATGATAGCGAGCTAGTAGTCGCTCGCCATCAAAATAAGTGCTAAGAAATTATGCGATCATATCAAATTGGTTCATGGTGTTGTCTTTGCCTGACGCTTTAAGGGCTTGTTCACCAGAAAAGTATTCTTTGTGATCATCACCTAAATTAGAACCCGCCATTGCTTGATGTTTAACGCAAGCTAAACCTTGGCGAATTTCTTGACGTTGTACGCCTTTCACATAAGCCAACATACCTTCTTCACCAAAATACCCTTTTGCTAGGGTGTCAGTAGACAGTGCTGCAGTGTGGTAGGTCGGCAAGGTAATCAAATGATGGAAAATACCAGCTTCTCGAGCCGCATCAGCTTGGAAGGTTCTGATTTTGGTATCAGCTACAATAGCTAACTCAGAATCGTCATAGCTTGAAGACATTAACGCATCACGTTTGTAAGCGCTTACGTCTTTCCCTTCTTCTAACCATAAATCAAAGATCTGCTGGCGGAAGTTTAGTGTCCAGTTGAATGAAGGTGAGTTGTTATAAACCAGTTTTGCATTTGGAATTGTCTTTCTTATCGCGCGTACCATGTCACCAATTTGACCCACATGCGGTTTTTCAGTTTCGATCCACAGTAAATCCGCACCATTTTGTAAAGAGGTAATGCAATCCAATACAACGCGATCAAAACCACTGTTGTCTTTAAATTTGTATAAACCATTAGGCAAGCGCACTGGCTTAACAAGTTCTCCGTTTTGTTTTAATACCGAATCGCCTTCATTAAGATCGGCCACAGAATTCACTTTCGATGTTTCTAAAAAGCTATTGTACTGAGCGGCCAAATCGCCAGCACTTTGTGACACCGGAATTTTTTGCGTTAAGCCAGCGCCTAATGAATCCGTGCGAGCAACAATCACCCCATCATCTACACCAAGTTCTAAAAATGCATAACGTACGGCGTTAATTTTTGCTAAAAAGTCTTCGTGAGGAACCGTGACTTTGCCGTCTTGGTGACCACATTGTTTCGCATCAGATACCTGATTTTCAATTTGTATACAACATGCACCCGCTTCAATCATCTTTTTAGCGAGTAAATATGTAGCCTCTTCGTTACCAAAACCTGCATCAATATCAGCAATAATTGGCACCACATGAGTTTGATAGTTTTCTATCTTTGCTAAAACATCGTCATATTCAGCGGAATTTTCGGGTGCTTTATCTAACTGTTTGAACAATTCACCAATTTCACGAGCGTCGGCTTGACGTAAAAAAGTGTACAGCTCTTCAATCAAGGCTGGCACAGTGGTTTTTTCGTGCATAGATTGGTCAGGCAAAGGACCAAATTCAGAACGCAGAGCTGCAACCATCCAACCAGAAAGATATAAGTAACGTTTGTCTGTTGTGCCATGGTGTTTTTTAACCGCCAACATTTTTTGTTGACCAATAAAACCGTGCCAGCATCCTAGTGACTGGGTGTACTTGGCCGAATCTTGATCATAATCAGCCATGTCTTTACGCATAATAGCAGCGGTATATTTAGCAATGTCCAAACCTGTTTTAAATCGGTTTTGCATTTTCATACGAGCTGCATACGTAGGGCTAATTGCATTCCACGTACCGTTTTGTTCAGAAACTAATTTCTCAACTGTAGCCATATCTTGTTGATATTGTGACATAAGGATGGTCCTTTAATAGTAGGGTTAAACAGCTTGGAGAGCTGATTCACGTTGCGAAGCTCTCCGCGTTGGAAACATCCTATGTCAAAAATAAGGTATACAGGAAGGGTATATGTTTCATTTTCAGTATTCATAGTGTGAATGTTGTGGTGTGGTCCATGAAACTATTAGGTAAATAGTGAAATCAGTGGCTACTATTTATTAATGAGAATGTAGCTTAATATTCGATTACTATTAGGCATCAGCGAATTCGATGGTGGAAAAATATGTCAGAGTTATTAGCATCAATTGATTTAAGAACCCAGTTAGTGGGCGAGAATCGACTAGAATTATTGATGTTTAAATTAGGAACAAGGCACACTTTTGCGCTAAACGTGTTTAAAGTACGCGAAGTGATCACCGTGCCCTCACTAAATCATTTGCCGGGCTCTCACGCTAATTTAAAAGGTGTCACAAATTATAGAGGCGCTTCAATTCCCATTATCGATTTACGCGCAGCTATCAAGATGGGTGGTAAAGATGACTACCAGCCAGGCAATGTAATCATCACCGAATACAATCGTAGTGTTCAAGGCTTTTTAATCGGCCAAATTATGAACATTATTAATACGTCTTGGAGCAATATACAGCCTCCTCCGACAACAGCAGGGAAAAACAATTACTTAACCGCTATTACCCAAGTCGATATCGAAGGCAAGCGAGAATTAGTTGAAATTATTGACGTTGAGAAAGTACTCGCAGAAATCATTGAATACGATACGTCTATCTCTGCCGACATTCTTGATGATCCTGTCTCTAAACATTTGAAAGGCAAAAAAGTATTGATAGTAGATGATTCAGCCACAGCCCGTTGGCAAATAAGAGAAACGTTGCAGCAACTTGGTATTGTCATCATTGAAGAAAAAGACGGTTTAAAAGCCCTAAATAAACTCCGACAATGGGCTGATGAAGGTAAAAAGGTCACAGATGAAATACTTATGATGTTCACAGACGCCGAAATGCCCGAAATGGATGGGTATCGCTTAACCGCCGAGGTGCGTCAAGACCCCCGTATGAGCGATCTATTTATTGCTTTAAACACATCCTTAAGTGGTAGTTTTAATGAAGCGATGGTGGAAAAAGTTGGCTGTAATCGGTTTATCTCAAAGTTTCAACCTGATTTGTTAGTTGAGGTGGTACAACAGCGAATGCGCGAAGTCCTCAATTTAGATGGGCCCACAACGCCGTAGATTTTTTACTATCAGACTGGCGTTACTGAAAAATTGTAAACATGTTTGTTTTCAATACCTTTTGCTGCACATCCTAGCTTATACTCCGAACTGATTACTATCTAAAACGTCACGGAGAATCGATGAAAAAGAGTGCGATATTATTGTTGGCGGGGCTGTGTAGCCAGCTAAATGCCAATCCGATGCCCAAAAATATCATCATGGTGGTTGGCGACGGAATGGGGCCAGAATACACAACAGCTTACAGAATGTTGATGGATGACAAAGCCACTCCTGAAGTCGAGTTAACCATTTTTGATAAACTACTTGTTGGTATGGCAAGTACTCACCCAGTGCACACCGAAGGTTTTGTAACCGATTCGGCCGCAGGCGCAACAGCCCTCGCAACTGGGGTAAAAACCTATAATGGTGCTATTGGCGTTGATGCTAATAAACAGCCTGTGCCAACTGTACTTGAATACGCAAAACTACAAGGCCTTAAAACTGGGGTTGCGGTCACATCGCAAATTAACCACGCTACGCCTGCTGGATATTCTGCCCATAATGTCAGCCGCCATAACTATGATGAAATAGCCAATAGCTATTTTGATGAAAAGTTAGATGGCAAATTTACACTTGATGTCATGTTAGGTGGTGGCTGGAAATACTTCATTCGAGACGACAGAAATTTAGTCGAAGAGTTTAAAAATGCAGGCTATCAATATATTGATAAACTGCACGATGTAGAGCAATTGAAAGCCAATACTCCAACCCTTGGGTTATTTTCTGACGTTGGTATGCCTTGGGCCTTAGATACCCCAGAAAAACAGCGTTTACCTTTGTTAGTTAAAACCGCTGTCAAGCAATTAGAAAATGACGCGGGTTTCTTTTTACTGGTTGAGGGAAGCCAAATCGATTGGGGTGGGCACTCTAATGATATCGCCGCATCAATGGGCGAGATGCACGATATGGCATTAACGTTGATGTGGTTGTCTGAGTATGTCGATGCACATCCTGATACCTTATTTGTTGTGACAGCCGATCATAGCACTGGGGGCATGACGATAGGCGCGAGGGGAGAATACAACTGGCAACCTGAATGGCTAAAAAATCTTAAAAGCTCACCAACTACTATCGCTATGCAGTTAGTTAAAAGCGAGGATCGTATTGCTACTGCTAATGAGCAATTAGGATTTGAGTTAAATAAAGAAGAACAAACCCAGCTTAACAATATTGATTCGAGTGACTACAAGGTGTTTTACTCTGCATTAAAGTCTATTTTAGATCAGCGTACTATCACGGGTTGGACGACCACAGGCCACACAGGTATTGATGTGCAAGTATTTGCTAAAGGTCCAGGAAAAGATTTATTCAAAGGGCATGTAGACAACACCGACATCGCTAAAAATGTGTTTAGATTATTGGGTAAAAAGTAAAATGTGAGTTAAACCGCAATTGTAAAAAAGCCCCCAGAAGTTGAATATTCCAACTATTGGGGGCTTTTTTATATGTGCTATTTTTTCGTATTATTTTCCATCCACTAAGAAGTGATCGAGATCTTGTCCAGTTAACTTTTTGATTTGCGAAAACACGTACCATAGCGCCCCAAGTAACATAACCATGCTAGGAATAACGATAACGGGGTAACTCAAGGCCGTCATATGGCCAAGCTCTTCGGTGTACTCAGTACTTCCAGGAGGGCTAACGAGTATGACTTTTGCTAAAATATAGTTCAGTGCTGAGGACATAAAAAACGAACCCGCAACAATATAAGAGCCAATAGCCAGCTTCTTTTCGAACAAGGCTGATTTACCGCATGCCGCAAGAGACTGATTGAGATTGTGCCAATTTACAATCTGCTCATTCAGCACAAGTACTTTGAGCAAGGGTTTACTAGTACGTTGAGTGATTAATACTGCTAATCCAATCAGCGCTGGGATCGCCGCCTCTTTTATTGCGATGTATTCAGCAGGCAATTTCAATAAGCTAATACCACCTGTGAGTATGACACTGACGATGCCAAGTACCGAGAAAGCGTTTACTTTGCCCGATTGTTTTAAATCCCATAAACCAAAGCCAATAGGAAATATTAACGCCACTACAATACTCCAAGCGGGCCCGAGGCTATCTTCACCGCTGAGTTTGGTCATAATCAATACAGGAATTATGATGTTGAAGGCTAAATTACCTAACATTCCTCCTGGTTTCTTTTCGTTCTTTTCGCTCATTGAATACCTATTTAACAACGCTAATTACCTTTTCATTATAGGTTTTTTGTTGTACCAGACCTATTAAAACTTTTAGTTAATCGCTAGGATTAATTTGTAGGCTTTGCCCATAATTTCGCGGCTATGATGCCCGTGATAAAGCCAAACAAATGTGACTCCCAAGACACAAATGAACTGGTTGGCATCACTCCAAAAATGAGTCCTCCGTAAAAGAAGGCGACAACTAACGAGATGATCAACAATTTAAAACTTTTGCTCAAAAAGCCCGCGACCAATAAAAACCCAAAATAACCGTAAATGAGTCCGCTGGCACCGATATGACTAGCGGAGCGGCCAAATAGCCACACTAAGATGCCAGACAACACTATGATCCAAAGGGTAACAAGCCAGTATCGTTTTGTACCGTATTGCAAGGTTAGGTAGGTAAAAATAGCCAAAGGAATAATATTAGAAAAAAAATGCTGCAAGCTGCCATGTAAAAATGGACCAAAGATAATACCTTTTAAACCCGGAACATAGCGCGGGATATTACCAAATTGATTGAGCGCCCTTGCACTTAACAGGTTAATAATTTCAATAGCCGAAACGAGCGCTATTACCGTTACTACCCACTTTATTTGTTGCTTAGTGTCTAGATTTTTCCAACGTAGATTCATGTTACAGAGTTCAATACCGTTTGCTGACTTGTTTTATATTTTGAGCGCATTTGCATTTAAAAGCAGTGTCAAATTGTCACAAAATAATATGGGGTAAATACCGCGATAAATCTTGGGTAATAAGTGATTTATCTTCGCGAATCGAGATACCTGCAGGTTTGTCATCCACTAACCATGAGCCGATTAATGTATGATTTTGACTGAAGGTAGGTAAGGCGTGAAAGGCTTGATAAATAAAGCCTTCTTGGCCATAGGGGCCTTGCCCTTCAATTGTGGTGCGACCTTGTTCTATTACGCTGATATTGGCGCCTTCACGGGAGAACAAAGGCTTTTTAACCAGCTTTTGCTCTTTTGCCAAGTGTAATTCATCTTCAAAATATGAAGGGAGTAGATTGGGATGATTAGGAAACAGTTTCCATAACATGGGTAATAGGGCTTTATTTGACAAGATCGACTTCCATAAAGGCTCTATCCAATTGACTTGGGCAGGTATAATGAAGGAAGCAAACGCTTCTCTTTGCATAAATTCCCACGGATACAGTTTAAATAATGTATCAATGACGCAGTCGTTCAAATCGGTAAAGTGCTCACTTTCACTGATGCCAATATCTTCAATAAACACAAATTGACTGATGAGCCCCGCCTCTGACGCGCAGTCTTGTAAATATTGCACGGTGCCTCTGTCTTCTACTGTGTCTTTGCAGCAAGCAAAATGCATTGAATCAATTGCATAATGCTTGGCCATTTTAGCAAACTGGTTAATCAGTTTTTCTTGTAAAGAATTAAACTGATCCGCTCGCCTACTGAGCTTGCCTTTGTCTACTTGCTCTTCTAACCACAGCCACTGCCAAAAGCCTGACTCATATAAAGAGGTGGGGGTATCTGCGTTGTTTTCAAATAATTTAGCTGGGCCGTTTCCGTCGTAAGCAAAATCTAAACGCGAATAAAGACTCGGGTCTCTATTGGTCCAAGAATCTAAGATAGGTTGCCAAAACAATTCCGGTATTTGAAACTTCTTTAGCCATGCATCGTCGTTGACGACGTGGTCGACCACAGCCAAACACAGTTGGTGAATTTCTTCGGTGGGATCTTCAAGATCTTTTTCTATTTGTTTGAGAGTAAATTGGTAATAGGCGCTCTCATCCCAATAGGGCTCGCCTTGCATGGTATGGAACGTAAAACCAAACTCAGAGGCTTTTTTACGCCAATTATCCCTTTCCTGAATGTCTACTCTAAGCATAAATAAACGCTATTATTAGCTGCCCCAACTACTTTTTGATGAGCTGCTACCCCAACTAGATTTTGCTCTTACACTGCTACCAAAACCGCCTCGGCTCATGGTTTTACTGACCGCAGGTTTTGCTTTAAAGGCGTCTTTATTAACCCGCATATTGCGTTTGCGGGTGTCACCAAAATCATAACCATCTGAGCCAACCCAGCGATTTCGATACGAAGAGTAGGGTGAGTAAGAGGTATACATTGGCTGGCTATAATAACCGCGAGGCGATAGTAAATTACTTAACATGTAACCGGCCATGAAGGGCATAAAAAAAGAGCCACTTTCTTGGCGTACTACTTGGCACTGATTTGCCCCAAATTCTGCTTCACAATCTCTGGCTGAAGCGTACTTTGGCCCGGTGCGCTGTGCTTCAACAAGTGCGTCTTGATAGGCGGTGTTGCATTGTTCAACCATACCTGGATTGGCTTGGGCACACTCATCTGCATTGGTGTAAATGGTCGCGTCTTGTTTTTCTTCGCCACATGCACTTAAAAAAATGGCGGCAATACCTAAGGCCAAAGGCTTAACGGTAAACCCTTTGCGCATTCTAGACAGATTAATAGACTTTGAGCGTTTAAGCGTAGCTGGCATAAACCCTCCTAGTAGGTCATGCAGGCAGCGTTTAGCAGCCCTACTGAAATCGACATTGCCGCTAACATGGTTCCTGCAGACACTTCGTTTTGATTGATGCGTTCAGCAATTTTGGGCATAAAGGTAAAGCGAAGCAAAGCAAAGGCAACAGATTGAGCCAATATGGCCACGATCCCCCAGATGATAAAATCAATCAACGATAAGGAATTGGTCGCGGCACCTGCTAAGGCAATACTAAAACCTATCATCGCACCACCGAAACCAACGGCAGCGGCGATATTTTTGTCTTCTTTAACCAGTTTCCACTCATCGTGTGGTGTGACAAAAGCATAGATAATTTTGAAGACAAACAACAAGGCAATGGAAATCGCAAAATATAAAGCAAAATTTCCCAAGCCTGCAATTGAATGTAATATCGTGTCCATGTGTATTCCTCTTAGCTGTCTATATTTTGTTGGGGCATTATCCGTTGATTGTTATATCACCTTGGGTCAGGTTGAAGCCTGTGCTTAGCACTAAACAGCGATCAAAATTGCCGTTTATCAACTTTTCTTCACCACAAACCAGCAAGGTTTCAACTTGGTCGTCATCCAAGGCGCGTTCATAAAGCATCACAAATTGGTCGGTTTCGCTGACATCGCCATCTTCTTCGTAGGTACGCTCAGTCATTGCTACGGGGGGGGACTTATCGCCAATGGCTTCCCACACCCTCGAAAACTGATATCCCTCAACATTATAATGAGCTTGTGAAATGCCTTCATTAATAAGCGTTTCCCACTGTTTATCACTACCAACGGTTTTCGTCTCATAAAAGTACCACAGCTTTACATCGGTAATGTGACTCTCAGTGTCACCGCCGTCTAAAATAACTTGTAAAAACGCATCGTCGTCAGTGTAAAAACGCAAAATTTTACCGCCAGTGTCGAGATTCACTTCGCCTACCGCTTGAATAATATGAGTTGAAGCGGCCTTGTTCATGACTAATTGTGGCTCTAATACTCGCAGCTTCAAGGGTTCTATTTGAAATGAACCGCCCAAATACAGACCCATAATCTCTGGCGTTTTTGCTTTTTCTGGGGCTTTTTTACCAAACAAACGGCTAAACATAGGTTTCTCCTACAAAGGCCTGCCAATCAAACTTTTGGATTCTTTCATCAGCAATGTAAAAAATCTTATCATCGCCAAATACATCTTCGGATAAATCTGGGTTTACCTGAATTGACAGCTTGTCGTTGGCTCGCGCTAGACCAATCAGGGTTGCTCGATAGTCTCTTTTTAAACCCATAAATAATTGCGCGATTTTAATTGGCGGAATATCAGAGGGTAGGGTAACAGAATATTGGGCATTGCCTTCATCCACATCCAGCAAATCGTGATGCAACAAACTAGAACCGGGATCAAACGCGGCCTTTGCTAGCATTTCTACTGCCACGCTCGGGGTGCACTCAATATTCGGGCAGTGTCTTTGTAATAAAGGAACTAAGCTTTCGTCATTAAAATAAGCCACCATTTGTGCATTTGGGTTGCGCTGACTGCAATAAAGGGCGGTGGTCATGGTGAGATCATCTTCAGGGTTATCCATCAAAATGACTTTTGCGCTTGCCACACATGCTCTGTCCATATCGATGTCATTACTAAAGGTGGAGACTTTGACAAACTCAATTTCGTCCGGCAAAGGGTTGGTAATATCGGCCCTGACACATAACACAATAGCGGGATTACCCTCTACTGAGGCCCGTTCGCGCAGCAGTAATTTTAATAATCGTAAGGTGCGGTGCCCGTTCCAGCCTAAAACGAGTATGTGATCTTCAATATCTAAATCTTTCAAACCTCTTGCTCCTTTTTGCCACTGATTTGAAACCCAATTGGCAACGCGGCCTAAGACTAAAGCAAAAATACTGAGACCTAAAGGAATGACGTAAAAAGCGACGAGATACTTACCCGCTTCGGTAGAAGGAGAAAAATCACCATAACCGACAGTGGAGCCTGTTACTACAAGCCAATAAATAAAATCAGTACTTTGAATGAGAGCTTTCTCATCCGCTAACCATAATAATATCCAAGTACTTGCGGCATAAAAAGCAAGCGCCAGTACAATGGTGTACCAGCGCATCTCCGAAAATACTCTCGTTATAAGTTTACGAAGTTTTCTGCTAACCATTTAGCGCGAAGACTCCTATTATTGACCTAATATTCGACTTAACTCATCATCAGCAGACACTTTACTGCCCCTAATCCCTGCAGCAGCCAAGCGTTTTTCTAAATCATCACTGCTTTCATCTGCAGCAAGTTCTTCAGCGGCCTGCAATTCAGCATTACGCAAAGTTTGTTTTTCTTGAATACGTTGCAACGATTCAGTCGCTGTTTTCATTTTACTGTTGGCACCTAAGTGACGCGATGACACCGCCACTTGGGCTTTTTGTACCGATTCAGTGGCTTTGACCATATCAACTTGTTGCTCAAGGCGTTTTAAATTTGCTTTCGCTTGACTGATATTGTTTGCCAATTGCTTTTCTGACTGGCGGAATTGCGCTAAGTATTGGTTTTCCGCCTCTTGTTCAGCTTTTAACTCAGCTACTTTTTGAGCGCAATCAAGAGCCAGTTGGCGATCAGTATCCACCGCTTTACGAGCATGAGCTTCGTACTGTTCAATCGAACCCTGCAAGCTGTCTACTTTTTGCTGCGCTAATTTACATTTAGCCAAAATTTGGGTTCTGGCATGGTCAGACTTACGCAACTCGTCTTTCGCTTCACGGATTTCTTGTTCAAGAATACGAATGGCTTGACCATCCACCACGCTCTGGGCTGCTTCTGTTGCGCCACCTTTAATGGCTGTAACTAATTTTCTCCAAACTGACATAATCGTTTCCTCAGTTATTTTAGATGTATCTGGTAAGCATCAATAAATGCTTCCACATTCTGGAACAGGGTATTCAATTCAATGACAATGCTTTCGGCTTTTGACTGAGAGCTGAGTGAACCAAATGCTGTGTAGTATTCATCCCCCCCTACTTGCGATATTCCTACTGTTGTCAGCGGGAACAGCATGTGGGTTTTTAAAATTTCTTCATTTAACGCTGCACTATCCTTGACTTCACTTTTAGCGAACAATAAGGTTTCAACGATGATTTGCTCACCACTGATGGCTAACCACGCGTCTATTCCGTCACTGTTAGCGATCATCAAGCAGTTTTGTTCTTTAGTGACAACCAAATCTTGGTTGTCACTCAATAGGGCCTCAAGTTGGTTAAGATCCCATGCCATGGTTACTCTCCTGTAAGTCGTATGACCAAGTTGTGATGCACATCATCGACATCACAGGCCATAGTTTAGCCAGCAAAAAAACAAATAGTCAAATTATTTTTTCAACATTTGATTATTATTTGTTTTAAATGTAAATTATACGTCACATTAAGCGGTTTCAATAAATTGCGAAACGTAACCTGAAAGACTCATATATATGAATACAATAACTGAAAACAAACCTCGTCCTGCTGATTGGCGCCAGCTTGTACAGCGTATTTTGAAAGCCGAAATGTCAAAACGCGGCACCAAATACCAGGACCTCAGTGATAGATTGCTCAGCATAGGGGTCAATCAAAGCGCAGACAACTTAAGAAATAAAGTAAATAAGGGCATCATGGGAGCGGATTTGTTGTTACAAATCATGTATGTGCTTAATATGCGCCGTATTGAACGAGATGACATTGTTGATATTTTTAATGATTTGGGACGACAACTAGATGAGTGAACATTCAACGGGTTTAGCAGGGGAGTGGTAAATGGAAAGATATATTGAAAACATACTGTATAACGCGCGCTGGTTATTAGCACCTGTTTATATCGGTTTGAGTTTAGCGTTGTTAGCGTTGGTCATAAAGTTTTTCCAAGAGATTGTTCATTTGGTGCCGATCTTGTTCAGCATTAAGGAGACAGATCTTATTTTGGTTATTTTATCTTTAGTTGATATGGCTCTGGTTGGTGGACTACTCATTATGGTGATGTTTTCTAGTTACGAAAACTTTGTCAGCCGCATCGATATTGATGAAGGTAAAGAAAAGCTGGGTTGGCTGGGTAAAGTTGATTCGGGCACACTGAAAAATAAAGTGGCCGCTTCTATCGTTGCTATTTCTTCGATTCATTTGTTAAAAGTATTTATGAACGCTGACAATATCAGTAATGACAAGTTATTCTGGTATGTGATGGTGCATTTGACCTTTGTTATTTCGGCTTTTTTAATGGGCTACCTTGATAAAATTACGCGGATATCGCATTAGTGTTAGGCAAAATCGTCGAAAAATACTGCGATTTGGTTAAAAAATTATGCAAAAAAAAGCCCGACACTCAAAGGAGGTCGGGCAAAAACAGTCATGTCTTAGGAGAAACGTCAATAAATAAACTGTGAGAGAAGTGTAAACTTTTAAACTTCAACATCAACCGTGATTGGGTATCCAGAACGGGTTCCATGTATAGATAAACATACGTAATAAAGTACAATTAATTTTTAAGAGACTGCTATGAAACTTGCCGACTTTCGCTTTGATTTACCTGAACACCTTATTGCCAGATACCCAGCCTCTGAGCGCAGTGCAAGCCGATTAATGCACCTACAAGGTAATAGTGGCGAAGTTCAGCACCGCCAATTTAAGAACATTGTCGATTTAATTGAAGCTGGTGATTTATTGGTGTTTAACAATACTCGTGTGATCCCTGCCCGCTTGTTAGGGCAAAAACTATCAGGCGGAAAAGTGGAGGTACTGGTTGAGCGGATCCTCGATGAACATCGCGTACTAGCCCACATTCGAGCGAGTAAATCACCCAAGGTAGGTAGTCAGTTGCGACTAGAGTCCAGTGTAAATGTTGAAATGTTAGCTCGCCATGATGCACTCTTCGAACTGCGTTTTTTGACTGATGAGCCAGTGCTTGCTGTGTTAGAGAAATTTGGTCATATGCCACTTCCCCCCTACATTGACAGACCGGATGAAGATTCTGATAAAGAGCGCTATCAAACAGTGTATAACCAAGTGCCAGGCGCCGTCGCCGCGCCAACTGCTGGTTTACATTTTGATGAAGGCATCTTGCAGCAGTTAAAAGACAAAGGGGTACAAATAGAATTTGTGACCTTACACGTCGGAGCTGGCACATTTCAGCCAGTGCGAGTTGATAATATACTAGAGCACAAAATGCATTCGGAGTACGCCGAAGTCAGTCAGTCAGTGGTTGATGCTATTGTGGCAACTAAAGCGGCTGGCAAGCGCGTGGTGGCAGTGGGCACTACCTCAGTTCGTTCACTCGAATCAGCGGCGCAGGCAGCAATTTCTGCAAACACGGCACTAAAGCCCTTTTTTGCTGATACCAGTATTTTTATTTACCCAGGTTATGAATTTCAGATTGTTGATGCACTCTTAACCAATTTCCATTTGTCTGAGTCAACTTTACTTATGTTGGTGAGCGCATTCGCGGGCAAACACCATATCTTCGATGCTTATCAGCAAGCAATTGAGCAGGAATATCGCTTTTTCAGTTATGGCGACGCCATGTTTATCGAAAAGCGGACAGAAGCCTGAGCTAAAAGTTTTTCCCTAGGCGTCAATTCATATATAATCCCGCGACTTTTTTTGTGCCGCTAGTTTCATGTCAATGAAGCGTTTAACAATTTGCCACAAATTTGAGTGATGACGGGCGCACTAACATTTACATACAGCACTGGACTGTTTTCCGGTTAGCAGGATACGAAGAATGAAATTTGAATTAGACAATACTGATGGCAAAGCCCGTCGCGGTCGCTTGATATTTGATCGTGGCGTGGTTGAGACACCAGCATTTATGCCTGTGGGTACTTACGGCACGGTAAAAGGTATGACCCCTGAAGAGTTAGATGAAACCGGTGCGCATATCTGTTTAGGGAATACCTTTCATTTAATGCTTCGGCCTGGTACTGAAATCATCAAACAACATGGTGATTTGCACGATTTTATGCACTGGAACAAACCTATTCTGACTGACTCAGGTGGTTTTCAGGTGTTCAGTTTAGGGGATCTTCGTAAAATTACCGAAGAAGGGGTGACCTTTCGTTCGCCCATCAACGGTGAAAAAATCTTACTTACCCCTGAAAAATCTATGCAGGTTCAGCGTGACTTAGGCTCTGATATTGTCATGATTTTCGATGAGTGTACGCCTTATCCCGCTACAGAAAGCGAAGCGCGTATTTCGATGGAATTGTCTTTACGTTGGGCGAAGCGCAGCAAGGCCGAACATGGAGACAGTCCTTCAGCACTCTTTGGCATAGTGCAAGGCGGCATGTACGAAGGCCTCAGAGATATATCGTTGCGCGGTTTAGAAGACATCGGTTTTGATGGATATGCCATTGGTGGTTTATCAGTCGGGGAGCCCAAAGAAGACATGATCCGCGTCTTGGATCATTTAGCCGATAAAATCCCAGCTCACAAACCTCGTTATTTAATGGGGGTTGGTAAGCCAGAAGACATTGTTGAAGCCGTGCGACGTGGCATCGATATGTTTGATTGTGTCATGCCAACCCGTAATGCACGAAATGGTCATTTGTTTGTGACTGACGGCGTGGTAAAAATTCGTAACGCAGTGCATAAAACCGATACAGGTCCGCTTGACGAAAAATGTGATTGCTACACTTGTAAAAATTATTCTCGGTCATATCTCCACCACTTAGATAAGTGCAATGAGATACTTGGAGCACGCTTAAATACCATTCACAACTTACGCTATTACCAGCGTGTAATGCAAGGTTTGCGAGAGGCGATTGCGAGCAATACCTTAGATGAATTTGTGACTGATTTTTATGAGCAAAAACAAATGGCAGTACCTGCTTTATAGAGGATTCTGCGCCGGATGACACCACGAGTGGTGTTGTGAAAAATACATTGTAAACATTACTAAAATAAGGAAAAAAAATGAGTTTATTTATATCTGACGCTTACGCTCAAGGTGCTCCCGCTGGTGGTGCTGGTGGTGGTTTTGAAATGTTGATCATGCTAGGTGTGTTTGGTTTGATTTTCTATTTTATGTTGTATCGCCCGCAAGCCAAACGCGTTAAAGAGCATAAAAATTTGGTGTCATCGTTGAGCAAAGGCGATGAAGTGTTAACCCAAGGTGGCATGGTGGGCAAAATCACCAAGGTATCTGAAGACAAAGACTTTATTGAAATTGGCTTAAACGATTCAACTAACATCGTTATTCAAAAGTCAGCGGTATCAGCAGTATTGCCAAAAGGTACAATGAAGGCCATTTAATGGCCTTTTGTTTAAGCTCAAAATTTCATTTTTGAGCTTAGCCAATTTTGCATAAAGAAAGGAATAACCTGTGTTAAACCAAACTCCATTGTGGAAGTACATCTTGGTGATCTTTGTGGTCAGCATCTGTGCTTTATATGCTTCACCCAATCTTTATGGTGAAGACCACGCGGTACAAATTTCAGCTGGGCGAAATGCAGTAGTTAATGCTCAATTGGTAGACAAAGTCTCTGCAGAACTAAAAAATGCCAATATCGACAGTAAAAGTATCGTTTTTGAAAATGAACAAATTTTAATCCGTGTTAACGACGCTGATACTCAATTAATTGCCCGTGAGTTGCTTGAAAAAGCCTTAGGTGATGAGTATTTTGTGGCCATGAATTTAGCCCCGGATACACCAAAGTGGTTAAGTTCACTTGGCGGAGAGCCTTTAAAATTAGGCTTAGATCTGCGTGGTGGCGTGCACTTCCTAATGGAAGTTGATATGAAACGCGCCTTAGATAAGACCCTTGAAGATTCAGATAATGATTTTCGTACCGCATTACGCGAAGAGAAAATTCGTTATCGCACGGTGAAGCAGGTAGAAAACGGTTTAGAGATCTATTTTCGCGATCAAGATACTTTGGAGCAGGCTGAAACATTTTTAAAAGCACGGAATCGTGATTTTATTTTCACTGAAAAAGCCGATCTGGTTTTGTTTGCTACCATGTCTGAGCAAAAACTCCTTGAAACGCGTGATTATGCGGTGAAACAAAATATCACTATTATTCGTAACCGGGTAAACCAGTTAGGTGTTGCTGAGCCAACAGTGCAAAAGCAAGGTCCCGATCGTATAGTGGTGCAACTGCCTGGTATTCAAGATACGGCTAAAGCAAAAGAGATCCTGAATGCCACCGCCACCCTTGAGTATCGCGAAGTTGATATTGAACATGATATTAGTGATGCCGTTGCTGGACGTGTGCCGCCTGGTTCAGAGTTATTACCTGATGAAAACGGTGTACCACAGTTATTGAAGAAAAACATTATTGTTGAAGGTAATCATATTATTGATGCCACCAGCGGTGTTGATCAAAACGGTATGCCCAAGGTATCAATCAAATTAGACTCCAAAGGTGGGGCTAAAATGTTAGCCTTTACTAAGCGCGCTGTGGGTAAACCAATGGCCGTTGTGTTCATTGAATATAAATCTACTGGTGAGCGTGACGAAGCGGGTAAATTAATTTTTGAAGCAAAACGTACCGTTATCAGTGTAGCCAGAATCAATGGTGTGTTTGGCAATCAATTTGAAACCACAGGCTTAGATTCTCCCAAAGAAGCCCAAAACCTCGCTTTGTTACTGCGTGCAGGGGCCCTTATTGCGCCAATTCAAATTATTGAAGAACGCACTGTAGGTCCAAGTTTAGGTAAAGAAAACATCAAGTTAGGTAAAGAAGCTATCGTTGCGGGTTTTGTCTTAGTTCTGGCTTTCATGCTTATCTACTATAAAAAGTTTGGTTTTGTCGCCAACATCGCCCTTGCCTTAAACTTGGTGATGATGATCGGTATTATGTCGATGATCCCTGGTGCCACATTAACTTTACCGGGGATGGCGGGTATCGTCTTAACGGTGGGGATGGCAGTGGATGCTAACGTACTTATCTTTGAACGAATACGAGAAGAAATTGCTGAGGGACGCAGTCCGCAGCAAGCCATCCATTTTGGGTATGACAGTGCGTTTTCAACCATACTTGATGCCAATATAACTACCTTCCTAGCGGGTTTAATTTTATTCGCAGTAGGAACGGGGCCCATCAAGGGCTTCTCAATTACCCTGATGATCGGTATCGCTACATCAATGTTTACTGCCATTGTGGTAACAAGAACTATCGTAAATGCATGGTGGGGCGGTAAACGTCTGACCAAGTTGTCGATTTAGGAGTCAAACCATGCAAATTTTTAGTGGAAAATACACCGTCAACTTCATGAAGTTGTCTTTGCCGGCAGCGGTTTTGTCTACGGTAATGATTATTGGCTCGTTCACTACCTTGGCTATTAATCAGCTTAATTGGGGTTTGGATTTTACGGGTGGTACACAAATCGAAATCGGCTATCAAGACACGGCAGACTTAGATGCCATACGTGAGCAGTTGGCCGCTTCTGAATTTAATGATGCAGTAGTGCAAAACTTTGGTTCAAGTAAAGATGTGCTTATTCGTTTGGCATCTCGCGAAGGAATTAAACCTTCTGAGCTAGGTGACAAAGCCATCGCCATTTTGAAACAAGCAGATGATACTGCCGAAATGCGTGGTAGCTCTTATGTCAGCGCGAGTGTCGGTGAAGAACTCACCGAGCAGGGCGGCCTAGCGATGTTGATTTGTTTATTGTGCATTTTAGTTTATGTCACCCTGCGCTTTGAATGGCGTTTTGCTTTGGGCTCTGTCATTGCATTGGCCCACGACGTTATCATTACCTTAGGTTTATTCTCTATCTTGGGTTTGGAGTTTGATTTAACGGTATTAGCCGCGGTACTTGCGGTGATAGGTTACTCACTCAACGATACTATTGTGGTATTCGACCGTATTCGTGAAAACTTCAGAAAAATCCGTAACATGGAGCCAACCGAAATTATCAATACCTCCTTAACGCAAACGTTGAACCGTACCACTATTACCTCAGGTACTACCTTGCTTGTGTTATTTGCCTTGTTCTTTTTGGGCGGCGCAACCATTCACGGTTTTGCTACTGCACTGTTGTTTGGTATTTTCATTGGTACTTATTCGTCTATTTACATCGCCAGTTTAGTGGCCTTAAAATTAGGTGTGAGCCGTGAAGATTTAATGCCAACAGTGATTGAAAAAGAAGGCGCTGATCAAGACGCTATCATGTAGCTCTGTCTATTGATGATAAAAAACCAGTTTCTGTTGAAACTGGTTTTTTTTTTGCACATTTAGGTAATGCAGACAAAGACTTACACATTTATTAACAAGAATGTTTACACCCTTGAGTGACAAGTCAGTTATATTTCTCCATCGATTTTGATTGTAGTGTTATTTCAAGGTATGCCCACGATGTTAAAAAGGAACACCGCGTTTTCATTGATTCTTATTGTTTTAAGCTCTGTCGTCATGACTGCATGCAGCAATGTGAAACAAACTGCAGTAAGCTCAGTTTCATCTCTACCCGACCCGCAAACCGCTATTGTTAAAAGTCCTAATGATACACGGCAATACCAATCTTTTACTTTGCCCAATCAATTGGAAGTGGTACTGGTATCCGATCCAAGTATTGAAAAATCTGCTGCGGCATTGAGTGTAAAAGTGGGCTCGTTTCAAGAGCCTAAAGAGTTTGGTGGACTTGCCCACTACTTAGAACACATGTTATTTCTTGGCACCAAAACCTATCCTGAAGTGGGTGATTACAGTGAATTTGTGAGCCGTAATGGTGGTACTCAGAACGCCTACACTCAACTTGATCACACTAACTACATGGTTGCGGTGAACAATGATGCCTTTGACGAGGCCCTCAAACGCTTTAGTGGATTTTTCTATGAAGCTACTTTAGATGAAAATTACGCGGATAAAGAGCGTAACGCGGTGCATTCTGAATGGTCCATGAAAAGCCCCAATGATTGGGTCATTTTAGGGCAATTAGACGGACTGACGCTTAATCCTGCTCACCCTATTCATCAGTTCAACTGGGGCAACCTAAAGTCATTAGCTGATAAAGGCGAGCATAAACTTCAAGACGCCTTGGTTAACTTATACGACACCTACTATTCAGCTAACTTAATGAAGGCGGTATTGATAAGTCCGCTACCCCTTGAAGAGATGCAGAAATTGGCCTCGCGTTACTTTGGCTTGATACCTAATAAAAACACGCCAGAGCCTCAAGTAACCGTGCCCGTGGCTGAGGCAGAGAATTTACACAAGTTTGTGCACTATGTGCCGCAAACCGACATGAAACAATTACGAGTTAGCTTTGTAATGGACAACAATGTCGCGCAGTTTGCAGTCAAACCCAATGGCTATGTTAACTATTTATTGAATAACGAAATGCCTGGCACTTTGGCGTCTACGCTGCGAGATTTAGGCCTGAGTGAAGCCTTGTACACGAGTTATGATGCAAATGAATATGGCAATGCAGGTAGTTTTAATCTGTATATTGATTTGACCGAAACGGGCCTGCAACAGCGCGATACCGTGATGGCGGCTGTGCTGCAATATCTTGACTTGCTCAGAACCAAAGGTGTCGACGCGAAGTATTTTGCCGAAATTAAGCAGTCTTTAAACAACAGCTTTCGCTTTAAAGAAAAAACCAATGATTACAACTATGCCATGCAAATAGCCGCTGATATGCAGAAATTACCCACAGAATATGTGTTAAGCAGCGATTACGAATATCAACGTTTTGACCCAGTTGCTATTCAACAAGTACTGAATCAGTTAACGCTAGAAAATGCCCGAGTGTTTTATATTGATAAGTCTCAGCCCACTGATACCACGATGGAAAATTTTGCAGGGCAATATTCGGTCGATGACATTTCTACAGAAAAAGTAGCGCAGTGGCAGGCAATGGGGCAGGACATAACACTCCAACTACCCAGAATAAATCGTTTGATGCCAGAGGATTTCTCAATTGTCGCAAGCACTAATACCGATAAACCCTTGCAAGTAGCAAGCGATGACAGCTATAGCGCGTTTTTAGGTCATTCGTCTTACTTTCAGCAACCCAAAGGGCTTGTTACCCTGGACTTAAATAGTGGCGTTACTAAAGCGAGTGCACGTAATCAAGTGATGGCTGAATTACTGAATCGCGGCCTAAGTCAAGCCCTTGTTGAGCTACAAAACGAAGCCATTGGCGGTGGCATGGGGCTCAGTGTAAGTTTGTTCAATGGACTGTCTATCACCACCAATGGCTTTAGTGATAAGCAAGGACTTTTGCTGAGTCAGGCAATTAAACAAGTGCTTGATTATCAAATGAATACAAATGAATTAGCTAATTTTAAAGCCGCATTTAAATCCGAATTAGGCAGTAAAAAGAAAGGAATTTTATTAAATCAACTGTTCCCTAAATTTAGCCAAATTTTTGCCTTAGATGAATACAGTGATGAAACCATGTTAGCAGCGGTTGATGACATTACGTTACTTGACATTGCTGAGTTAAAAGCCCAGTTACTTCAACAAGCAAATTTGCGGGTATTTGCTTTTGGTAATTACAGTGCACAACAAATTAACGCGATGTCACAATTAGTGCTAAATGAACTGCCCTCTGACCGTAACGTCGCGCCCCTTTATGAATCCCCCAAATTTAAACCGCAAGCGGGACAGGTTTTCAATTGGCAAGAAGAAACCCAATTAAGCGACGTGGGTTTAGTCAGAGCCTATTTATCGGAACGCAATGCGGATGATAGTGCCACAGCGCAAATTCTCTCACAGTTACTTCAACCTGCTCTATTTAAGCAAATACGAACGGAAGAGCAACTCGCCTATGCCGTTGGCTTTTTCAGTCAAACAAATAAAGATCAAATGTTTACTGCATTTTATATTCAGTCTCCCGCCAAAGGTTTAGCTGAAGTCGATGCGCGGATCAGTGAATTTCGTCAAGGGTTTAAAACGCAGTTAGCTGAGGTTAGCGAGCAAGACTTTGCAACCACTAAAACCAGTGTGCTAGTGTCGTTAACCCAGCCACCGAAAAATCTTAGCGAAGAAATGAGTCGTTATATTGGCGACTGGCGAGAGCAAAACTACGCTTACAACAGTCGAGCGCAACTTATCAGTGCCCTTGAAAAAGTGACGCTTAAGGATGTGATTAATTTCTATCACCGCTTGGAAGAAGGTGATGGTTTTGGTCAGCTATTGGTGCAAATGCGTGGTACTCAATTTACTGACAAAGACTTTGTCAGTATAAAAGGCGCCGAAACCATCATCAACATCGATGAGTTTCATGCTAAACAGCTAAAGAAACAGCAAACCGACTAGCAACCAACAGACATAAAAAAGGCGAGCATCTGCTCGCCTTAGTCTTAAACTCTTGGGCTATTTTAAGTATTTTACTAGGGCTTGCACAACTTTGGGCGCACCAGCAACGATTTCACCTTTTTTCATTGGATCGTTACCGCCGCTAAAATCAGTGACTAAGCCACCGGCTTCACGAACCAATAGTTCACCCGCTGCAATATCCCAAGGTTTTAAACCACGCTCCCAATAACCGTCGTAACGACCACTGGCAACATAAGCTAAATCTAAAGCGGCTGAGCCACAACGGCGGACGTCGCCTGATTCCATAAAGATCTTACTAAAGCTCTCAAGGGACTGTGGTAAAGACGATTTATCTTTAAAAGGAAATGCAGTTGCTAATACGGTTTGACTTAATTCACGAGATTTACTGGCACGGATACGAAAACCATTAAGCTGAGCGCCAGCGCCTTTACTTGCGGTAAATAATTCACTGCGGATAGGGTCAAATACAACGGCTTGGTCTAAACGACCTTTGTGCATTAAAGCAATAGAAATGGCAAAGTGAGGAATGCCTTTGATAAAATTGGTGGTGCCATCTAAGGGATCGATAATCCATTTATAATCCTCGTCTCCAGCGACAATGCCGCCTTCTTCACCCACAAAGCTGTGTTCTGGGTAGGATTGTTTAATCTTGCTAATAATTGCTTGTTCAGCTTCTTTGTCAATTCGTGTGACGTAGTCGTTGTCACCTTTGGCTTGAATCATTAAATCAGACTGATTCTCGAAACCACGAGAAATAATCGTACCGGCAACGCGCGCAGCACGCACTGCAATATTGAGCATAGGATGCATAGATAAACCACCAATTGTAAAAGAACGTTAGCTTAAGTCTACCCGCTAGGGTTGGACAAAAAATCGCCGCGCAGTTTACCAGTTATTTAAATTTACGCAATCACAAATTGGTGAAGCGCTCGATTTAGCCAGTTAAGTGAAGCGTAAATGAATTTGCTAGTAAATAGTATTTCATTCTTTTTTCGAAAATGTGTGGTGTGTTTTAAAAAGCACGCAGTGACTTTGCCGCTAAACTGTTCAGCTCTTAGATTTATTGGTATTATCCGCGCCCATTTTTCAATAGCGTAATGTCATGTTAGAAAATATCCGCATCGTATTAGTTAACACCTCTCATACTGGCAATATCGGCTCAACGGCACGCGCCATGAAAACGATGGGTTTGAGTCAACTTGTTTTAGTCGATCCTGTATCTCCCCCAGATGGTCAGGCGAGTGCACTTGCAGCAGGGGCGGGTGATGTGCTCGCTGGCGCGAGGCAAGTATCAACTCTCGCTGAGGCGATTGAAGGGTGTGGCTTAGTGGTTGGCACCAGTGCCCGTTCACGCACCTTATCGTGGCCTATGTTAGAGCCCCGAGAGTGTGGCGAAAAATTGGTGGCAGAAGTCAGTCAATACCCCGTTGCCCTAGTGTTTGGGCGAGAAAATAACGGTTTGAGCAACGAAGAATTACAGCAGTGTCATTTTCATGTGTGTATTCCTGCCAATCCTGACTACAGCTCTTTGAATTTGGCCGCTGCAGTCCAAACCTTGTGTTATGAGGTGCGTATGGCCTTTTTGAACTGCACTCGTGAGCCAGAGTCAGTGGAGGCCTATCCTCTTGTGGATGATTTGGACGCTTTTTATAGTCATTTGGAACAAACCCTACTTAAAACGAATTTTATAAAGCCGCAACATCCGGGTATGGTAATGCCTAAGCTTCGTCGTCTATTTAATCGGGCTCGGCCTGACGAACAAGAATTCAATATTCTACGTGGAATATTGGCCTCCATTGAAAAAAGTATAAAAGCGAAAGACTAACCATGTTTGAACGGATTAAAGAAGATATTCAAAGCGTGTTTCATCGTGACCCAGCGGCCCGTTCAACAATGGAAGTATTGTTTAACTACCCGGGGTTACATGCCATTTGGTTGCATCGTATCAGTCACCGTTTATGGAAAGCCCATTGGTTATGGTTAGCTCGCTCTGTGTCAACCTTTTCTCGTTGGTTGACAGGGGTTGAAATCCATCCAGGTGCTACTTTGGGTCGTCGCTTTTTTATCGATCACGGTATGGGCGTCGTGATTGGTGAAACCGCCGAAATTGGTGACGACGTCACGATTTATCACGGTGTAACTCTCGGCGGAACAAGTTGGTCAGCGGGTAAACGTCATCCTACTCTGATGGACAATGTTGTTGTCGGCGCAGGCGCAAAAGTACTTGGTCCTATTACGATGGGCAAAGGCGCCAAAGTAGGTTCAAATTCAGTGGTTGTCAGAGATGTACCTGACGGCGCTACGGTAATAGGTATTCCTGGTCGTGTGGTCACACAAAAGTCAAAAGGCGAACGAGATGCCGATAAAGCGAAGAACGGACATCGAGAAAAGATTGCTAAAAAGTATGGTTTTGATGCTTACGCGGTCGCCTCTGATAATCCGGATCCAATCGCAAATGCTATTGGCCTGATGGTTGATCACGTTCACCTGATTGACGTAAAAGTGGAAGAAATGTGCGCTGCGATTAACAAAATGGGTGGCGGGGTGTGCGGAAAATCATTGCCTAGCCTTGAATTACAAGAATTTACCAATCAGCAAGCGGAACTTAATAGTCAACAAGCGAAAGAGTCTTTTGATCCACAAATCTAATTGCACAATAAATACCCTACTAAAACACTAGGGTATATACTTGACTAAATTAGTAGGTTATGTGAGAATTTAGCCACTTTTTGAGCGAGTACTGTTTATGAAATTAACATCTAAAGGTCGTTACGCGGTTACAGCAATGCTGGATGTATCACTACATTCACAGCGCGGCCCAGTGTCTTTAGCTGACATATCAGAACGCCAAGAAATTTCTCTCTCTTATCTTGAACAATTGTTTTCAAGATTACGTAAAGAACAATTAGTCGAGAGTGTTCGCGGTCCCGGTGGTGGTTATAAGTTAGGGCGAGAAGCGTCACTTATTTCTATCGGCGAAGTCATTCGTGCGGTTGATGAGTCGGTAGATGCAACTCGTTGCCAAGGTATGTCGGATTGTCAGAGCGGTGTACGTTGTTTAACCCATAATTTATGGGAAGGCTTAAGCGAACGTATCAGCATGTTTCTTAATAATATCACTCTCGGTGAACTCATGGCGCAACAAGATGTAAAAATCATTGCGGAGCGTCAGGACAAAAATAAACATTTTAATCAATTAGCTGCTAACGAAATTTCCATAAACTTGCAGTTATAAGCGGAGTAAAAAATGAGCGATATTAAGCTTCCCATTTATTTGGATTATTCATCAACAACTCCAGTTGACCCTAGAGTTGCCGCCAAAATGGCCGAATGTTTAACCAGTGATGGCGTTTTTGGTAATCCAGCGAGCCGGTCTCATCGCTTTGGTTGGGTTGCAGAAGAGGCAGTCGATATTGCCCGTAATCAAATTGCTGATTTAGTTAATGCGGATCCGCGCGAGATTGTATTTACCTCTGGCGCAACAGAATCAAATAACCTTGCTATAAAAGGCGCAGCAAACTTTTATGCCAAACAAGGTAAGCATATCATCACCGTTAAAACGGAACATAAGGCGGTACTAGATACCTGTCGTCAGCTTGAGCGTGAAGGGTACGAAGTGACCTATTTAACGCCTGAGCCAAATGGTTTACTTGACTTAGATAAGCTAGTTGCGGCGATTCGCCCTGACACTATTTTAATTAGTGTAATGCACGTTAATAACGAAATAGGTGTGATTCAAGATATCGCTGCGATTGGTGAAATTTGCCGTCCACGTAAAATTTTATTCCATGTTGATGCTGCGCAAAGCACCGGGAAAGTGCAAATTGATTTAGCGAATTTAAAAGTTGATTTGATGTCGTTCTCAGCTCACAAAACCTATGGCCCTAAAGGTATCGGCGCGTTATATGTTAGCCGTAAACCACGAGTACGCTTAGAAGCACAAATGCACGGCGGTGGACACGAGCGTGGTATGCGCTCAGGCACCATGGCGACTCACCAAATTGTGGGTATGGGGGAAGCATTCCATATCGCTAAATTGGAAATGGGCGCTGAAAACGAACGGCTAATGATGTTACGCAATCGTTTATGGGACGGAATCAAAGATATCGAAGCTGTCTACATTAACGGTGACTTAGAGCATCGTATCGCAGGTAACCTAAATGTGAGTTTTGCTTACGTGGAAGGTGAATCGCTGATTATGGCTCTTAAAGATATGGCGGTATCCTCTGGCTCAGCATGTACCTCAGCCAGCCTTGAGCCTTCTTATGTGCTTCGCGCGTTAGGCTTGAATGATGAATTAGCACATAGCTCTATTCGCTTCACTATGGGCCGTTTTACTACTGAAGCTGAAATCGACTATGTGATTGGTGTTATCCGTAACGCCATAGACAAATTGCGTGAAATGTCACCTTTGTGGGACATGTATAAAGAAGGTATCGACTTAAACACAGTTGAGTGGGCTCACCATTAAGTGGTAGGCATAAACATTCAACCTCTAGCGGTTTAAGAGTAAAGAACGTTAAATTAGTTAATTGCGAGCAAACGAGCTCGATTGAAGGCAAATATCATGGCTTATAGTGAAAAAGTAATCGACCACTACGAAAATCCACGCAACGTTGGTGGGTTTGACAAGAATGATCCTAGCATTGCCACTGGCATGGTAGGCGCACCGGCGTGTGGTGATGTAATGAAACTGCAATTAAAGATTGATGCCAACGGCATCATCGAAGACGCAAAGTTCAAAACCTACGGTTGTGGTTCAGCTATCGCATCAAGCTCTTTGGTTACCGAATGGGTTAAAGGCAAGTCTATAGACGAAGCAGTTTTGATTAAAAATACTGATATTGCGCACGAGTTGGCTTTACCTCCGGTTAAAATTCACTGTTCTATATTGGCCGAAGATGCCATTAAAGCGGCAGTGGCTGATTATAAAAGCAAACATAATCAATAAACCTGTTATTGAGTTAGAGGACCATACCTTGGGTATTAAAGTATCTGAAGCAGCGGCAAACAGAGCATTAAGCTTCTTGAAAAATAGAGGCTCAGGCATCGGTTTGCGGCTGGGTGTAAAAACAACTGGATGTTCTGGTTTGGCTTATGTACTTGAATTTGTAGATGAGCTAAATCCAGATGATTCAGTCTTCGAAGATAATGGCTTAAAAGTGATTATCGATGGCAAGAGTTTGGTCTATTTAGACGGTACTCAATTAGATTTTGCTAAAGAAGGCTTGAACGAGGGATTTCAGTTTAATAATCCGAATGCCAATGGCGAATGTGGTTGTGGCGAAAGCTTTAACGTTTAAATAAGGCGATATCCTAGGGGGTATTGCCTTACTCTTCTTTGCTAAACATCCACTTAGCAGTCAAAAGCAAGGTAAACCGAGCGCTATGAATTATTTTGAGCTGTTTAACCTCGAAGTCAATTTCAATGTCGACCTAAGCGCGTTAGCAAGCACGTATCAAAAGTTGCAACAGCTTACTCATCCCGACAAATTTGCCACCGCCAGTGATCGTGACCGTTTGTTATCGGTACAAAAAAATGCCCAAGTGAACGACGGCTATCAAACCTTAAAATCACCTTTGTTTCGTGCAGAGTATATGCTTAATCTCAGAGGAATCGATTTGCAACATGAGCAAACGACCTTACAAGACAATGTATTTTTAATGCAGCAAATGGAATGGCGTGAGCAGCTTGAAGACATTGAGCATGATGCTCAACCAGAGCAAAAACTGGCCGAGCTTGATGATGAAATAAAAGGCATAATAGCTGATGAGTTAAAGACGCTTAAAGAGCAGCTTTTGGTCGGCAGTGAACAAGCGAATCAGGGGGCGGCGATTATCATCCGTAAATTAAAGTTTATGTACAAATTGCGTCAAGAAATTGAACGTAAAGACGAACAACTGAACGACTTTTAATTTTTAGTTTAAACGAATAATAGACGAAACGAGATTATGGCATTTTTGCAAATATCTGAACCAGGCCTGAGCGCCGTTCCTCATCAACGTAAATTAGCTGTGGGTATCGACCTGGGTACCACGAATTCTTTAGTTGCCAGCGTACGTAGCTCAGAAGCAAGTACCTTAAGTGACGAAGATGGGCAACATCTGCTACCTTCTGTCGTGCATTACCAAAGCGATAATGTGGTAGTGGGTAAAGTCGCAGCGCAAAATGCGAATCTTGATCCGGCCAATACGGTGGTTTCAGTTAAACGTTTCTTAGGACGCGATCTCAACGATATTCAACAAGCCTATCCCAACCTGCCTTACACCTTTAACCAGCAAGAAAATGGGTCGGTGCTGATGCAAGTTAGCAGCGGTGAGGTTAATCCGATCCAAGTATCGGCCGAGATTTTAAAAACCTTGCGATTAAGAGCTGAAAAAACACTCGGTGATGAACTGACAGGTGCAGTTATTACGGTACCTGCGTATTTTGATGATGCCCAGCGCCAAGGCACCAAAGATGCCGCCACTTTAGCAGGGTTAAACGTGCTGCGTTTATTAAACGAACCAACTGCAGCGGCCATTGCCTATGGATTAGATTCAGGGCAAGAGGGCCTGATCGCCGTCTATGACTTAGGCGGCGGAACCTTCGACATTTCTATTTTACGTTTGCATAAAGGCGTATTTGAAGTATTGGCCACAGGCGGTGACTCAGCCTTAGGAGGGGATGATTTTGATATGTTGTTAGTCGAACATATCCGCCAAAAAACCGAATTAACTGGCAAGTTATCTAAAACCTTACATCGCACCTTACTAGACCAAGCCAAAATTGCCAAAGAAACACTCAGTCATGAATCTGCGGTGACCATAGTTTTCACTGATGATGAGCTACTAGAGCACAAAGTGGTGATCAGCATTAACACTTTTGAGTCGCTTATTGCCCCTTTGGTTAAAAATACCCTGCGTGCTAGTCGCCGTGCATTGCGCGACGCCGAACTTGAAAAAGAGCAAATCCTCGCTGTTGTGATGGTGGGCGGCTCAACTCGAGTACCTTTTGTACGTCAACAAGTAGCAGAATTTTTCGGCCAAAGTCCTTTGACCTCTATTGACCCTGATAAAGTAGTGGCCATAGGAGCGGCCATTCAAGCGGACATTTTGGTGGGCAATAAACCCGACAGCGACATGTTGTTATTGGATGTTTTACCATTGTCACTGGGTATTGAAACCATGGGTGGCCTAGTTGAGAAGATCATTCACCGTAATACCACTATTCCGGTGGCTAAAGCGCAGGAATTTACCACGTTTAAAGACGGCCAAACGGCAATGATGGTGCATGTTCTGCAAGGTGAAAGAGAGCTAGTAGCGGATTGCCGTTCACTTGCTAAGTTTACCTTAACGGGTATTCCGCCTATGGCGGCGGGAGCGGCTCACATTAGGGTCACCTTTCAAGTGGATGCAGATGGGTTGTTAAATGTTACTGCCATGGAAAAATCTACCGGTGTACAAGCTCAGATCGTAGTAAAACCCTCTTATGGTTTAGACGAAAACAGTATTACGCAAATGTTAAGTGCGTCAATGGAACACGCTAAAGAAGACATGGCAGCGAGGATGTTAAAAGAGCAGCAAGTAGAAGCGTCGCGGGTCGAAGAAACCTTACGAGCGGCTCTGCAAGTAGATGGTCAAACCTTGCTAAGCGCTGAAGAAATCACAGTATTAGAGCATAGCTTGACGAGTTTGCATCAAACGGCACAGGGTGATGATAAAGAGGCGATTAAACACGCTATTGAGCAAGTTGATAAGCTCAGTCAGGCCTTTGCTGAGCGTAGAATGGATCACTCAATACGTAAGGCGTTTGCCGGTCACTCTGTTGACACCCTATAAAGAATTAATAGATAACACAGATCTTAGAACAGGAATAATGTAATGCCTCAAGTGATATTTTTACCTCATCCAGAACTTTGTCCAGATGGTGCAGTAATTGAAGCACAGTCTGGTGTATCAGTGCTTGATGTGGCCTTGTCGAATGGAATTGGGATCGAACATGCGTGCGAAAAAGTCTGCGCGTGTACCACTTGTCACATACTGGTCCGTGAGGGCTTTGATTCTTTAGACGAAGGTGATGAGTTAGAAGAGGATATGCTTGATAAAGCTTGGGGCTTAGAGTCAGACTCGCGCCTTGGTTGCCAAGCCATCATTAAAGACGAAGACTTAGTAGTTGAGATTCCAAGATACACTGTTAATCAGGTCAGTGAAGGCCACTAGTCTTGACCATCTATCAGCAATGAAAAAAGCCAACAGCGATGTTGGTTTTTTTATGAGCAAAATAAATGACAAATACTGTTTTAATATACAGCTGTTGTGTTAACCTATGCTCAAGCTCATTGGAATTGCACGACGGCAAATAAATGAGCCCTGAGCGTAGTTTACAAAGCGCAGCGTCGCTTACCGATTGGGGCGAGTGAGTGCAGCCAACAAATGTGCAGTGTCAAGCGAACGCCGCGCGGCATGAAAGGCATAAATGTCTTGTAAATCAATTTACTGTATAACCAGAGGAAGCTGAAATGGCCATTATCATTCGCTATGTTGTAGAACATAAAGGGGTTGAGAAATTTGTGACAGCAGATAAAAAAGAAGCAGACAAATACGACAAAATGTTGGATTTGGCGGATAACCTGAGTGAGTACATCGAGGCTAAAGGTCTTGCCATCGAAGGTTCGGTGCTTGAAGAGTTAGGCATTATGTTAGCTAAAAACTCAGGTGCTTTGGCTAAGTTACTAAAAGGCGCAACAGCCGAGCAAGTATTAGCTGAAGACAGTGCCGAAGTGATTACTTTGGATAAAAAGAAAGCCTGATATCAGGCTTTCTTTTTAAAAGCTAAAAAGTTAGCGCTACGCGACGAAGCATGCACTGGCAGTGCATGCCTTTTAAAAGACCATGCGCTTCGCTTACGGCAACCATGCTGTTTTTCTACCGCCGCCGCTTGCGGCCGACCCTACTTTTCTTCCACAGCCAGAAAAGTAGGCAAATGAAGCCGCCCCCACTAAAGGTTCTGTTCCTGAGTTGCTTTAATTAACTAAGCCGCTTTGGCGTGTTCCCGACACAACAAAGCTAAACTGACAATCCCAGCCAATTTGCTCAGTCAATGCTAAGCGCAAATCAAGGAACGTTTATGCGGGGTTAAAATCAAACTGTCTTCGACCATATTCCCTGTTTTTGTACACAGCCGATTTTAGTTAAATGTAATAAAGCCTAAATAAATTACCGCTGTGTTGTTGTTTGATAGTATGGAATTATTAAAAAAGATTGTATTAGTGCAGCGACCGCAGAGCTTTTGGAATATATATCGCGCTAAATTAAAGATCAATCCTAGGGCGGTATTCGAAGAAAGTGGTTTTCCTGTCGACTCCAACTTCCCCATTTTTTGTGTGCCTTGTCAAATGTCCAGACAGGCCGTATGGGCAAGGTGAGGGAAGTATATGGATGTACTCTCCGTGCCGGTTTGATAGCAGGGTACATGTGAAATGGGATCAGTAAGTTGGTCGGAGAGCGGCGTTTTTTGGCCACTTTTTTGTGCCGTTGCAAAAAAGTATACTCGGAAGGCTTGAAGCGTACGAAAAGCGCAATGAATTGCTGTCGCGTAGCGATGCTCTTTTAGGCGCCGCATGTTATTCCGTCGCGCAGCGCTTAAAACCTAGTGGCTGCAGGCTATTTATTAGTAAGCGCAGCGAATACTTCGTAGCTTAGCGAAAACTTAAATCAGTGGTGGGATCTCGGCATATACCTTGCGCGTTTTTTGGCTTTTAATGAGTAAATGTCTGCTAACACTAAGCCATCAATACAATCATTAAAATCCGGGTCGATGTTAAAATCGATAAAGTGCACACCACCTTCATCGTAGGTTTCGGTGTATTGTTTGTAAAGCGTGGGTACCGCGACACCTAAATTCGCCAGTAAATGTTTTAAGGTAGAAAAATCCTGTTGATAGTGATTACCGACAAAATACTCAACTTCTGGGGTCTGTAAAATGTAAGGCGTTTTAGCCTTAGCAACGGCTTGGGTTTGGGCAAAGTACAAGCGATAAAACGAAATAAGTAAGTCTTTGGCGGCAACTGGATAATTATTGCTTAAGCTGACGGGGCCAAATAGATAGCGGTATTGTGGGTGTTTTTGTAAAAAAGCACCAATGCCATACCACAAATAATCGAGGCTGCGTTTACCCCAGTACTTGGGCTGTACAAAACTTCGTCCAAGCTCTAGGCCTTGTTCAAAGTAAGGGGTCATATCAGGACCGTAATCGAACAAGGTCGCAGAATACAAGCCTTTGAGGCCTTTGTTGGCAATCAGTTTTTTAGCATCGCCAAAACGATAAGCGCCTGCAATTTCTAACTCTTCTGGATCCCATAAGATCAACTGGAAATAGTCTTGATCATACTGGTCTAAGTCGCGTTTTTTATTGGTGCCTTCGCCAACTGCTCGGAATGCGATTTCACGTAAGCGGCCTATTTCACGCAAAATTGGTGAACTTTCAGCATGCTTGTACAGATAGATGATTTTACCGTCTGCGGTTTCACCTAAGCGTTCACCCTGTTTTTTTAAAGCGTGTATTAATTCCACACGGTTTTCAGGCAACGCGATTGGTTTCTGGGTTGTGAATATGCCCACTTTATCGTGGCCTATTTTGTACAAATGCTTTTTAAATAAAGCGACTTGATGCTTTTTACGCAGATTAAGCGTAACAAACGAGGCCAGTGGTATAACCTCGCCGATGCGAATGGGCAGGTGCTTACGCTGCTGTTTAAACATTTCAGTGACTAACAACATGGCCGCTAATGGCTTGTAGACCATTGATAAACTGTAAAACAATGGTGAATTTTTCGCATCAATAAAGACTGGCAGGATAGGAGATTTACTTAGTTTTGCGATACGTAAGAAGCCACTTTGCCATTTGGTATCGCGAATACCTTGCGGACGTAACCTTGAAACCTCGCCAGCAGGAAATACAATGACTACGCCTTCTGATTCTAATTGCTGTTGTATTTTTTGAATATGCGCCTTTGCGGTGCCGCCTTGCATACTATTCACTGGTAATAATAAAGGATGCAGTGGCTCAAGTGCCATGAGCAGTTGGTTGGCAACCACTTTTATATCGGTTCTGACCTCGCTGACCAGTTTAATAAGGGCTAGCGCGTCTAAAGAGCCAATAGGATGATTAGCAATAATAACCACGCGTCCTTCGCTGGGAATATGATGTTTTTCAACATCCCGTATCGAGTAAGAAATTTTGAAGTAATCTAAGACTTGCTCTACAAAATCAATGCCACGGACATGGGGAAACTGTTGAGCAAACTCCTGCATTTCACGTTCATGTAATAGTCGTCTTAATAAAAAGGTCAGGGACTTTGATAGCAGCGGCTTGTTGGTCAGGCTGGGATAGTGTTTAGTTAGTACTTCGTCAACAGTAAACATAATACTCACACAAAAGTAACGGCAGTTAACTTAGGGTAAGACCCTTTTGTGACAAAAGGGTGCCACTTTTATGGCGTTTATATGAACCAAAGACTTGAGCTTAGTCATGCATTGATGTTGCTAAGCTCAAAGCGCAGTGGCTAAAAATGATATTTGTTAGCAGTAAACTTGTTAATGCAGTGTTTCGTTTAAACGGGTTTTAAATTGTACCTGCTGATTTTGCGTTAATTGAGTGTTGTCTTTGCTGCTCACAATAAACAAATCTTCTGCTCGTTCACCTATGGTAGAAATTTTAGCCATATGCAGGTTAAACTCCAACTCGACAAACAGTTCGCCAATTTTAGCGAGTAAGCCTGGGGCATCAAGTGCCTCTAATTCAACCAGTGTGACATTACTGTGTCCAGGGTAAAAGCGGACTTTTGTTGGCACGTCTAATTGTTTCATTTGCCGTGACATTTTGCGTTTGTTGCTGTGATCCTGACCCGGTTTAGTAAGCTGTGTTTCAACGGCTTTTTTCAAACTATTCAATCGCGATGCAGAATTAATTCGATCGCCATTGTGTTCAAGAATGATGAAGCTATCGAAAATATATCCGTCATGAGTGCGCATAATTTGCGCGTCGTGAATGGATACATTGCGACTGTCGAGAACCGAGGCAATTTGGGCAAACATATTTTTCTTCATCTTGCCGTAAACAATAAGCTCGGTGCCCGATTTAGCTGTATTTTCATTGGCTTCAACCAATAAAAAATCATCGGTCATTGGATGAGAAGCCAAAATAACATTGGCATGCCATGCTATTTGCTCTGGCTTGAAACGCGCAAAATAATCGTCGCTGAGACGTTTCCAGAATTGTTCAATTTGAATAGGGTTCATGCCATTTTCAAGCAAAATTGCCTTTGCCTTAGTTTGGTGTTCATCGACTCGGTCTTGAATCGCAACCTTACATTCCAAGCCATTATCCAGTGCTTTTTGAGTCAGTAAGAATAACTCACGCAGCAGTGAAGCTTTCCAGTCATTCCATAAATTATCGTTGGTTGCCCTTATATCAGCTAGGGTAAGCACATATAAATGATTAAGGCTATTGTGCGAGCGTACCTGTGTCGCAAACTCATTGATTACATCTGGATCGTAGATATCACGGCGCTGTGCAATGACCGACATCAATAAATGGTTTTCCACCAACCAACTGATCAGTTCGGCATCTTTGCTTTCAATTTCGTGAGTCTGACAAAACTCTTCAACATCTATGGCGCCAAGTTTGGAATGGTCACCATTACGACCCTTACCGATGTCGTGAAAAATCGCCGCGATATAAAGCAATTCTGGCTTATCCAGATTCTTGACAATGCGGCCGCAGCGAGGAAAATCTTTGTTTTCAGGTAAGCCATAATGATACACATTTTTGATCAAGCGATGCGTGTGCTCGTCAACGGTATAAGCATGGAATAAATCGAATTGCATCATGCCAACGATATGGTCCCATTGGGGTAGATAGGCTTGAATGATCCCATGTTTGTGAGTGATATCCCAGGCGATGGCAAAATAGTTGGGATGTTTCATCAATTGCATAAAAAGTTTCCGACACTCTGGTCGTTCAGCAAAATACTGGCTGTGAAACTTACGTCTGGCTAATCGTAATTGGCGCAAAGAACTCGAATGCAACCCGTTAATTTGAGGGTTATCAGCGACCGTTAATAAAAAAAGAAGAATATCTTCAGGGGTGTTAAATACATCGTTATGGCGAGGTGCAATCAGCCCATCTAGTACTTCAAAATCACTATTAATGTTTTCGCTTACTTTCACTTTAGCGGCGAGTACATCCGAGCTAAAGCGCTGTAATAACATTTCATTTAATTCGCTGATCCGTCTTACTGTTCGGAAAAACGCTTTCATCATTCGTTCGACTGAAGCTTTACCATCCTCACCGTATCCCAGTTTAGCCGCTACATCGGTTTGAAAGTCAAATAACAGGCGATTTTCACTTCGTCCTGCAATTAGATGTAAAGCAAACCGCATACGCCACAAATGGTTTCGACATTCAATCAATTCTTCCAGTTCTTGCTCATTGAAATAGCCTTTGTTTATGAGCTCAGTACCATCAATGACTTTAAAATGTTTTTTTGCCACCCAGCCAATCGATTGAATATCCCTTAAACAGCCTGGACTTTCTTTGATATTTGGTTCTAGGTTGTAGGATGTCCCTTTAAATTTTGAATGACGTAAGGTCTGTTCTTCTAACTTGGCTAAAAAGAAATCTTTACTGCTCCAATAACTGCGAGATTGTAGCTTTTCTTGCAATTCTTCAAAGGTATCTTGGCTGCCAATCAACAAACGCGCTTCCACCAAGTTGGTGGCTATGGTGACGTCTTGTTTTGCATGGTTGTAGGTTTCTTTAATCGTACGAACAGACTGCCCTAAATCTAAACCAATATCCCACAGCAGGGTAATAAAACGGCTAATGCTGTCTTGCTGACTTTTTGAAAATGATTTACTGCTGAGTATTAATAAGTCGATATCTGAATAGGGCTGTAATTGGCCTCGGCCGTAGCCGCCCACAGCAATTAAACTGAGATGCTTTTGTTGGTTTAAGTCAGATAAACGCCACAGATGGCGTAACATGCTATCAATAAAGGTAGCTCTACCCATGACTAAACCAGTCACATCACCACGGCTAAACTCACTGTTTAACCATTCGTAACTATTGGCAATACACGCCTTAAATCCCGCGATGTTATCAGCAGAGTTAATCAGTTTTATTTGTGCAATTAGGCTTTGTAACGACAAGTTAGATTCCTTTTACTATCAGTCAGGGAGTAACTCTACAAAGAGCTCTTTTATCTTGGTTAAAAAACGTAAACCAATGTTTTTCAAGAGTAATACTGTGTCAGTTGGCGAGGTATTTTGCTAGCTTGATATCAAGCTAGCATATAATTTTAATGACTAATGATACGTTCAATTTGTTCATCATCACGCAAAGTCAGGATTTCAACCCCATCTTTGGTCACTAGTAAGGTATGTTCCCATTGGGCACTCAAACTGCGGTCTTTAGTAACCACAGTCCATTTGTCGGGTAGCACTTTAGATTGTCTTTGTCCCGCGTTAATCATAGGTTCAATGGTAAAACACATGCCTTCTTCTAGTACTTCACCTGTATTTGGCTTACCGTAATGCACGACTTGAGGGTCTTCGTGGAAGTTCGCCCCAATACCGTGACCGCAGTATTCACGTACTATTGTATAGTTGTGGCTCTCTGCATATTGTTGAATAACATGGCCAATATCACCCAACCTTACTCCTGGCTTAACTAAGCGTATGGCTTTGTACAACGATTCTTGAGTGACTCGAATCAGACGCTCAGCCAAAATACTCGGTTTACCCACAACAAACATTTTAGAGGTATCGCCATGATATCCGTCTTTTATAACAGTCACGTCGATATTAACTATATCGCCATCCTTTAAACTTTTATCAGATGGAATACCGTGACAAATGACATGATTCACTGAGGTACAAATAGATTTTGGAAAAGGTGGATGGCCGTAGTTGAGCGGTGCAGGTATCGCCTGTTGCACATCGACAATATAGTCGTGGCAAAGTTTGTTCAACTCATCGGTAGTTACCCCTTTTTTGACAAAAGGTTCAATCATTTGCAATACGTCAGCGGCAAGACGCCCCGCTATACGCATTTTTTCAATTTCAGAGGCTGTTTTTATCGTCGCAGGCAAAACGGAATTCCTATTTAAATTTCAAATTAATCACCGACGGTGAATACAGCCACTATCTTAACTTTTCAAGAAAGTGATGTATAGGCTAAGCAGCTTAAACTTGAATATTGTTATTCAGCATGATATAAAGCGCCCCGCTGAAATTGGTGTGGTCAAATTAGCCAAACTAATTGTCGGTAAACTAACCTAAATAACACACATATATCGACACAGTGTTCGGGGTGTTTTCTACCAAAATAGTAGGTAGAAGATCGAGTACTGGGATATATGGAGGCCTAACCCCATATTGAGGAATTTATAATGGCAAACGTATCTATGCGCGACATGCTTCAGGCAGGCGTTCACTTCGGTCACCAAACTCGTTATTGGAACCCTAAAATGAAACCTTTCATTTTTGGTGCTCGTAACAAAGTTCATATCATTAACTTAGAAAAAACAGTACCAATGTTCAATGAAGCATTAAGCTTTGTTGGTGGTGTTGCTGCTAAGAAAGGTAAGATCTTGTTTGTTGGTACAAAACGCGCGGCAAGCGAAGCAGTTAAAGAAGCTGCAGAAAAATGCGACCAGTTTTATGTAAATAAGCGTTGGTTGGGCGGTATGTTGACTAACTGGAAAACAGTACGTCAATCAATCAAACGTTTAAAAGATCTTGAGCAACAGAGCCAAGACGGTACGTTCGACAAGATCACCAAAAAAGAAGTGTTAATGTTGCAACGCGAAATGGCTAAATTAGAAAGCAGCCTTGGTGGTATCAAAAACATGGGCGGTTTACCTGACGCGCTTTTCGTTATTGATGCTGATCATGAGCACATTGCTATCACTGAAGCCAGAAATCTTGGTATTCCAGTTATTTCTATCGTTGATACTAACTCAAACCCTGACGGTGTAGATTTCATCGTACCTGGTAATGATGATGCTATCCGCGCAGTTCAATTATATTTGAACGCAGCAGCAGCAGCCGTCCTTGAAGGCCGTGAAAAAGACCTAGTGGTTCAAGCTGAAAAAGGCGAGTTCGTAGAAGCTGCTGAGTAATTAGCCGCATAACGAAGTTATCTCGTCGTAGTGCAGGCCTTTCTGCACTAACGAAAATATAAACTCAGGGGCAACGGCCCCTGTTTTTTAATTGTTAATCAAGAATTTTTATTTGCTGAGGAAACGAAAATGGCAGTGACTGCAGCCCTAGTTAAAGAATTGCGCGAGCGTACAGCCGCCGGCATGTTAGATTGTAAAAACGCACTTGTTGAAGCGAATGGCGACATCGAGCTTGCGATTGAAAACATGCGTAAATCTGGTCAAGCTAAAGCCGCTAAAAAAGCCGGCCGTATCGCTGCTGAAGGCGTGATTTTGACCAAAGTAGAAAATGGTGTAGCCACCATGTTGGAATTGAACTGCGAAACCGATTTCGTTGCTCGTGACAAAGGCTTCTTAGCCTTTGGTGAACAACTTATTAACGTTGCAAACGCTAACAGCGTAAATGACATCGAAACCTTAACAGGTTTTGATATCGAAGGCGGCAAGGTAAGTGAAGTACGTGATACTTTGGTTACTAAAATCGGTGAAAACATCAGCCCACGTCGTGTTATCTCTGTTGAAGGCGATAACGTTGGCGCTTATGTTCACGGTGCGCGTATTGGTGTTTTGGCTATCCTTAAAGGTGGTGACGAAGAATTGGCAAAAGACATTGCCATGCACGTTGCTGCGGCTAACCCACAGTTCGTAAGACCTGAAGATGTTCCTGCTGAAGTTGTTGCTAAAGAAAAAGAAATCCAATTAGAAATCGCTATGCAGTCAGGCAAACCTGCTGATATCGCTGAAAAAATGGTTTCTGGTCGTATGAACAAGTTCACTGGTGAAGTTAGCTTAACTGGTCAACCTTTCATTAAAGATCCAAGCATGCTTGTTTCTGCCTTACTTAAATCTAAAGGTGCAGAGGTTATTAACTTCGTACGTTTTGAAGTGGGTGAAGGTATTGAAAAGAAACAAGAAGATTTCGCTGCAGAAGTTGCCGCTCAAATGGCTGCTGCTAAGAAATAAATGTGCCTTTGGCTTTTGCCAAAAGCCATTGTCATATAAACTACGGGCACCTCAAATTGAGGTGCTTTTTTTTAAGTAATAATTAGCTTACCGTCGACACAGTTATAAACCAAAGGAAATGCCAATCTATGAATACTGCTCCTAAATCCGTCTATCGCAGAATTTTGTTAAAACTCAGTGGAGAAGCGTTAATGGGAGAAGAAGGCTTTGGCATCGATCCCAAAGTACTTGAGCGCATGGCGCAAGAAATCAAAGAATTGGTTGAACTGGGCGTACAAGTTGGCCTAGTCATAGGCGGCGGAAATTTATTCAGAGGCGAAGGCCTAGCGAAAGCAGGTATGAACCGAGTGGTAGGCGATCACATGGGCATGTTAGCCACGGTAATGAATGGCTTAGCGATGCGCGATGCGTTGCACCGTGCTTCTGTTAATGCCAGATTGATGTCCGCTATCCCGCTAAATGGTGTATGCGATGACTACAATTGGGCTGAGGCCATCAGTTTACTTAAGTCAGGTCGCGTGGTGATTTTCTCTGCTGGAACAGGAAACCCGTTTTTTACCACGGATTCTGCTGCTTGTTTACGTGGCATAGAGATAGAAGCCGACGCGGTATTCAAAGCCACTAAAGTCGATGGTGTGTATGATGCGGACCCGGTGAAAAATCCTCACGCGGTCATGTACAAAACCTTAACGTATAACGAAGTATTAGATAAAGAATTGAAAGTAATGGACTTAGCTGCCTTTACTTTAGCCAGAGACCATAACATGCCAATCAGGGTATTCAACATGAATAAACCTGGCTGTTTAAAAGCAGTGGTGTTGGGTGAAGATGAAGGCACATTAATTTGCCACCCCGAAAAATGACTACAAAAATAGGAAAATTATCGTGATTGATGACATTAATGATGATGCGCGTGAGCGCATGGAAAAAAGTATCAGTGCCCTGCGTAGCCAATTATCAAAAATTCGCACTGGCAGAGCGCATCCGGGACTACTAGATAGCATCATGGTGCCGTATTATGGCACGCCAACGCCCATCAGACAGTTAGCAAACATTATTGCAGAAGATTCTCGCACGCTAGCGCTGACTGTATTTGATAAAAGTGCGGCTACAGCGGTTGAAAAAGCCATTATGCAATCAGATTTGGGTTTAAACCCGATGAGTGCTGGCTCAGTGATGCGCATTCCCATGCCTGCTTTGACAGAGCAACGTCGTAAAGACTTAATTAAAATCGTTCGTGCTGAAGCCGAAAGTGGACGTGTAGCCATCCGCAGCATTCGTCGTGATGCGAACAACGATATTAAAGAGTTGCTTAAAGAAAAAGAAATTGGTGAAGACGATGCGCGCCGCGGCGAAGAGTCTGTGCAAAAAACCACAGATACTTATATCAAGCAAATCGATGAAATTCTTGCTCAAAAAGAGCATGAGCTAATGGAAGTCTAAACTGGTGTTAGAAAATTAATGGAAATGGATAGTCAAATTACAGCCCCAATTATGCCAAAACACGTGGCCATTATCATGGATGGTAATGGGCGCTGGGCCAAACAAAAAGGTAAGATCCGTACATTTGGCCATAAGGCTGGTGTTGATGCGGTTAAGGCTTCAGTGTCGTTTGCAATTAAAAATAACATTGATGCCCTTACCTTGTTTGCGTTTAGCAGTGAAAATTGGAGCCGGCCGGTAGAAGAAGTTAGCGTCTTAATGGAGTTGTTCAAATTAGTCTTAAGCAGCGAAGTTAAAAAGCTACATAAAAACAAAGTCAGACTAAGAGTAATTGGTGATACCAGCCGGTTTGATGCAAAGTTAATCGAAAAAATAACAAAAGCAGAAACATTGACGGCGAATAATACTGGTTTGACTCTGAACATTGCCGCGAATTACGGTGGAAAGTGGGATATAGTCAACGCCGCGAAAGCATTGTGTCGACAAGTTGAAGATGGAACACTGGCAGTAGATGACATTTCTGAAGCGCATTTCCATTCGTTTACTTGTGCCAATGACTTACCCGAAGTGGATTTATTAATTCGCACGGGTGGAGAGCAACGCATCAGTAACTTTTTATTATGGCAGCTGGCTTATGCTGAGCTGTATTTTACTGATGAATATTGGCCTGATTTCAGTGAAGAAGTATTTCTTCAGGCCGTAACAAATTTTTCTGAGCGTCAACGTCGATTTGGAATGACGGGCGAACAAGTCAGTAGCTAAACGCTCAGTTTGGATAAAATAACGTGTTAAAACAACGTATTATTACAGCTTTGATCTTGGCGCCTATGGCGCTATTTGCCATTTTGTTCTTGCCTCTTTTGGGCTTTGAGTTATTGATTGCTTTGGTGGTTGGCTTAGGTGCTTGGGAATGGTCAAGCATGTCTGGCATGACGCGCTTTGGGACTAAATTTGCTTACGCTGCAGTCATAGTTGCAGCGTGTTTGTTTTTGAGTTGGTTACTTCCCACTCATATGATTTGGTATCAAGGCCAATTAAATCATCTTTATCAATATATTCTGTCAGTGGCTTCTGCTTGGTGGCTGATCTCATTATTGATGATCATTTTATATCCTAAGTTCAGCTCCATTTGGCATACCAGCAAAATATTGCGAGCCATCTTTGGTTTATTGACATTGATCCCCACTTGGGTTGCGGTGGTGACTCTACGTACTAGCTTATATGAAGTTGATCCCTTTTATGGTGCATCGCTAATTTTTTATGTCCTTGGTATTGTGTGGGCCGCTGATATTGGTGCATTTTTTGTGGGTGTTAAATTTGGTAAACATAAATTGCGTCCTAATGTGTCACCGGGTAAGACCATTGAAGGTTTGATGGGAGGCATTTTTGCATCGTCAGCCATTATTGCCTTTGCAGCACTGCATTATCATGTTGATCCCTCTCGTATTTGGCTTCACGTACTTGTAGGCGCATTAACGGTTGGTGTGTCAGCGCTAGGTGACTTAAACGAAAGTATGTTTAAACGCTGTGCAGGTTTAAAAGACAGCGGCACCTTGCTGCCCGGTCATGGCGGTATTATGGACAGAATCGATAGCTTAACTGCTGCTTTCCCCGTCTTCGCTTTTTGTTATGTGTTGTGGATGGCTTAATGCAATCGATTTGTATACTGGGTTCAACTGGTTCTATTGGTCAAAGTACTATTGACGTCGTGCTTAGGCATCCAGACAAATACCAAGTTTTTGCCCTTACGGCGAATAGAAATATTCGTTTATTAGTGCAGCAAGCAGCGCTATGCAATCCACAATATATTGCCTTGGCTGATGAAAAATACTTCGCAGCAACGCAAGAGCTCATTAAGCAACATGGCTTGGCCTGCGAGGTCCTGTGTGGAGAACGCGCCATTTTAGAGCTTGCTGCTCACAATGAAGTTGATGTTGTTATGGCTGCTATCGTAGGTGCAGCAGGCTTGCTGCCCACTATGGCTGGTGTGAACGCAGGCAAGAAGGTGTTATTGGCCAATAAAGAAGCCCTAGTGATGTCTGGTGACTTGTTTATTCAGGCCGCCAATCGTTCAAAAGCTCAGTTGTTGCCTATCGACAGTGAACACAATGCCATATTTCAATGTTTGCCACGTGATTTTGTCTACGGCGATTTAGCGGCCAGTGGTATGAGTAAAATATTACTGACCGGCTCAGGTGGACCGTTTTTAAACACACCTATAGAGCAATTGTGTTCGATGACGCCTCAGCAGGCTTGTGCTCATCCTAATTGGGATATGGGTCGCAAAATATCAGTAGACTCTGCCACTATGATGAACAAAGGCTTGGAGTTTATTGAAGCCCGTTGGCTGTTCGGTTTACAAAGCGACGATATCGAAGTGGTTTTACACCCGCAGAGTATTATTCATTCGATGGTGCAGTATTGTGATGGTTCAGTGTTGGCGCAAATGGGGAACCCTGACATGCGTACCCCCATTGCACACGCTTTAGCCTATCCTAAGCGGATTGAATCAGGCGTTGCACCGCTAAACTTTATGCAACTTGCTAATTTTAGTTTTTGCGCGCCCGATTTTGCGCGCTATCCCAATTTAAAATTAGCAATTGACGCCAGTAATTCAGGTCAAAGCGCAACAACAGTATTAAATGCAGCCAATGAAATTGCCGTAGAAGCTTTTTTACAGGAGCAGATTGGTTTTACACAAATCGCACGGGTTAACGATGCCTGTTTGCAAGCGATTCCACGCCAAGATGTGACAGATATCAACAGCATCATTGCAATCGATAATCTAGCCCGGCGACACGCTGCTACCGTCATTGCTCAAATAGCAGGCAATAGCCAATCAGTGAGCGCCAGTCATGCTTGATCTTATCCATAATATTCTCTCTTTTATTCTGGCAATTGGTATTTTGGTTGCTGTGCATGAATGGGGGCACTTTTGGGTAGCGCGGCGCTGTGGCGTGAAAGTCTTACGTTTCTCAATTGGTTTTGGCAAGGCCTTGTGGCGACGTACAGACAAACTAGGCACCGAATACGTTATTGCAGCTATTCCTCTGGGTGGTTACGTCAAAATGCTTGACGAAAGGGTTGATGAGGTTTCAAGTGCGGATTTACCTTATGCCTTTAATCAGCAAAATGTGTGGAAGAAAATTGCCATCATTGCCGCTGGTCCCTTAGTCAATTTTATTTTTGCCGTCTTCGCCTTATACGTAATGTTTTTGATTGGTGTACCTACAAGCAAGGCAATGATCGGCGAAATAGTGCCCGATACCATTGTCAGTCAGAGTGCTATTTCAGCGAATTCTACCGTTACCGCCGTTGGTGCGCGTAATACTCGAAATTGGGAAGAAGTGAATTTTGAGCTGATGTCGTATATTGGCAGAGATACGATTGACATTACCTGGCAGCCCAAGGGACAACAGTTTGAGAAAACGACCACCCTAAACATTAAAAATTGGCAGTTTGACCCTGATAAAAGTTCGGCGGTCAGTAGTTTAGGTTTTACGGTTTTCCGTCCTGAGATACTGCCGGTATTGGGCCAAGTGGTCGAAAATTCAGCGGCAGAACGCATTGGTTTGCAGGTAGGAGACAAAATTCTGCAGTTCGATGGAACTACTATGCAAAATTGGGAACAAATAGTGGGTTATGTTTCCAAACGTCCCGGCCAAACAGTTGAAATTGAAATTGAGCGAGCGGGCCAGTTAGTTAAGTTAGTAGGCTTAGTCGGCGATAAAACAGATAACGGCGTTACTCGTGGTTACATGGGCTTCACTCCTACGTTGGGTGATTGGCCAGAGGGTGTTTTGTTTGACTATCAATACGGTTTCATTGACGGGATAGGCAAGGCACTTGATCGAACATGGCGTTTGATGACCTTGAGTGTCGAAATGCTAGGAAAACTGATAACAGGGGATGTATCAGTCAAAAATTTGAGTGGGCCTATTGCCATTGCTCAAGGCGCAGGAATGAGCGCCAGTTCCGGATTAGTCTACTTTTTAAGCTTTTTAGCATTAATCAGTGTCAATTTAGGAATTATAAACCTTTTACCTCTACCAGTGCTTGATGGTGGCCACTTACTCTATTATTTTATAGAGCTAGTTAGCGGTCGCCCGGTACCTGAGTCTGTGCAGGAAATTGGCTTTAAAATTGGCGGCGTTATTTTGCTGCTGTTAATGAGCATCGCGATTGTAAATGATATAACGCGTTTGTAGTTTTTATCGACCGATTTGGTCATGCGCAAATTGTTGTGCGTTTAGGAAGAATATTAATAAATGAAGTTTAAACAGTTAGTTGTTGCCGGATTGATTCTTTCCATTACTAGCTTTGCTAATGCGGCTGCCAAGAGTGAATTTGTTGTTCAAGATATCAAAATCGAGGGTTTGCAAAGGGTTGCATTGGGTGCGGCATTAACCTATCTGCCGGTTAAAGTTGGTGATGAAATGAATAGCTTTCGGATTAGCCAGCTTATCCGCGCGTTGTATTCTTCTACCCACTTTGAAAGTATTCAGATCCTACGTGACGGTGATACATTGTTAGTGCGCGTCAAAGAACGCCCAACCATCAGTAGCATTATCTTCGATGGTAACGATGACATAAAAGATGAGCAGTTGCAGGAGAGTTTAGACGGTAGCAACATCAAAATCGGTGAGCCTCTTGATAAGACTGTTTTAACCTCAATCGAAAATGGCTTGAAAGACTTTTACTACAGTATCGGTAAATATAACGCCGATGTCAGTGCGATCATCACGCCCTTACCGCGCAACCGCGTTGATGTAAAGTTGCTGTTTGAAGAAGGTGATGCAGCTAAAATTCAACAAATTAACATTGTGGGCAATGAAAAATTTGCTGACAAAGAGTTATTAGATCAAGTTGAACTGCAATTCGATACGCCGTGGTGGGATTTCATGTCTGAAACCCGTTACCAAAAACAAAAGTTATCTGGCGATATGGAAACGATAACCAGTTACTACAAAGACCGCGGTTATTTGCGCTTTAATATTGATTCAACCCAAGTATCAATGACCCCAGAGAAAAGTGGTATCTACATTACCTTAAACGTTGATGAAGGTGAGCAATATACGATTTCTGATGTAGAACTGATTGGTGATTTACTCGGCCATGAAGAATACATTAAGTTGGTTTTACCCCTTACTAAAGGCGAATTGTATAACCAAGCAGAAGTGACCTACACCGAAGAATTTATTAGTAAGTACTTAGGCCGTTACGGTTATGCCTATCCAACCGTGACCACCATTCCTGATATTAATGAAGAAGATAAAACGGTGAAGTTGGTTTTATCAGTGGATCCAGGTAAACGAATTTATGTTCGCCGCATTAATTTTGAAGGCAACGTAAGCACTGCTGACGAAGTATTACGTCAATCCGTGACACAAATGGAAGGCTCGTGGTTGTCTAATGCAACGTTAGAGTCGTCAAAAAACAGTTTATCCCGACTGACCTATATGGAAAAAGTGGACTTTGAAACGATCCGTTTGCCTGGTGAAGACGACAAAGTTGATGTCAACTTTGACGTAAAAGAGCAAGCATCAGGTTCGTTTAACGCCGGTATTGGTTACGGTGATAGAACCAAGTTGAGCTTACAAGCGGGTATTCAACAAGATAACTTTTTGGGTACTGGTAAGCGTATCGCCTTCAACGTGAGCACGGTTTCATACCAAAAGAGTGTACAACTTTCATATACTGACCCTTATTTCACCATCGATGGTATTAGCTTAGGTGGTACGATTGCTTACAGTGAGTTTGATGGTAGTTCAGCAAACTTAATCCAATATAACAGTAAGCAATATTCTATTGGCGCCAATGTGGGCTACCCAATTGATGAGTTTAACCGGATTAATTTTGGTTTGACCTACAGTAGTGTTGAGCTATTCCAAAATACGCCTTACGTACAAACTACCCGTTTTAACAACCAGTTTGTTGATCCAAACGATCCTGACGCAGCCATAAATTACGATAGTTATTTAGCGTCGGTGGCGTGGTTGCGTTCAACCCTTAACCGCGGTGTATTTCCTACCGCTGGTTCGTCGCAACGTGCTTCGTTTAGTATTACTACGCCAAACTCTGACGTAAATTATTTTAAAACTGAGCTTGATACAAAGTGGTATTTCCCTTTGTCGCGTAATCAGCGCTGGTCTTTCTTAGCACGCTTTAAAGCGGGTTACGGAAATGGCTATGGCACAACCAATGGCATAGACCAAATTTTACCTTTCACTCAGCATTTCACCGCAGGTGGTAGCGATACCTTGCGCGGTTTTGAAAATAATACTGTTGGACCACGTGGTATACAGCTTTCACCTAGCTTAGTGTTGACCGATCCAAATGGTGTTCCTATCTATTCTGGCACGGAGAATGACTCAATTACCATTTCTACTCGTTCATTAGGCGGCAACGCGATGGCATTAGGCGGCTTGGAGTTAATTGTACCAACCCCGTTTGTAGAAGCAGATTTTGACAATTCAGTGCGCAGTAGTATCTTCCTAGATGTAGGTAATGTGTGGGATACTGAATTTGATTACGATAAGTACAAAGATTTGACTATCAATAAAAGCTTTAACAACGATGATTTGCTTGATTACAGTGATCCAACTCTCTATAGAGCTTCCTATGGACTATCTGTACAATGGCTGTCGCCCATGGGACCAATGGTGTTCAGTTTTTCTAGAGCATTAAAAGAGCGTGAAGGGGATGATATTAAGTTTTTCTCTTTCAACATAGGTCAAACATTTTAATAACTTGATTGGCAAGAAAGCCAGTTTTTCATAGAAGTAGGAGTTTGTTTTGAATAAATTCAGTAAAAGTTTAATTGCCAGCGCGTTGTTCGCAACTGCAATGGCCAGTACAACCGTTATGGCAGAACAGAAAATCGGTGCAGTCAATGTACAGGGTATTTTTCAATCTATGCCTCAAGCTGCCACTATTCAGCAGACTATTGCGGCTGAGTTTAAAGACAAAACGGAAGAAGTGAGCCGTTTAGAGAAAGATATTAAATATTATCTTGAAAAAAATCAGCGTGATGCGGCAACTATGAGCGCAAAAGAGAAAAAAGAACTAGAAGATAAAATTCTTGCTCTGCGTGAAGAATACACAAACAAAGCTCAACCATTACAGCAAGAGATTCAAAACCGTTTAAAAGACGAGCAGAACAAATTGTTAGGTCTAATTAAACAAGGTATTGACGTCGTTGCAGCGAAAGAAAAATACGATGTCATTTTAAACGCTAATGCTGTGGCTTTCATTAATCCTGACCACGACATTTCTAAATCGGTTCTAGAACAAGTTTCTAAAGTTAATTAAACCTCTGAGGTTTAAGCAAGGTTCCCTTGATTAATGCCATTAGTTTAAAAGATATTGCTTCAGCTATCGGTGCGCAACTGCACCTAGCTGAAGGTGATAGCGAAAATTCCCTTATACATTCAATTTCTACCTTAGCCAAAGCAGGCGATGGTCAGATTTCATTTTTAGCCAATAGCAAGTATCGTAGTCAGTTAGCCAGTACTTCTGCGCAAGCGGTGATTATTGGCGCAGATGAACAAGACCATTGCCTACGTACAGCGTTAGTGATGCCCAACCCTTACGTAGGGTTTGCAAAAGTAGCGCAGTTGTTGGATACCACACCGGCATCGGCTCATGATATATCGCCACGTGCTGTCATCGACCCTACAGCGGTGCTCGGCACCAACGTGAAAGTGGGTGCCAATGCTGTTATCGAACGCGGTGTAAAACTTGGTGCCAACGTCGAGATTGGTGCTGGTTGTTTTGTAGGTCAAGACAGTATAATAGGCGCCAATACTAAGTTGTGGGCCAATGTGACGATCTACCATCGTGTCACCCTTGGCCAAGACTGCTTAGTTCAAGCCAATACCGTGATTGGTAGTGATGGTTTTGGTTATGCCAATGAAAAAGGCAAATGGATCAAAATTCCACAACTCGGGCGAGTCATAGTCGGAGACCGAGTAGAAATCGGTGCAAGCACCACAATCGACCGTGGCGCACTCGATGATACGATTTTGCATGACGGTGTCATCATTGATAATCAATGTCAAATCGCGCATAACGTGGTCATTGGTGAAAATACCGCAATCGCTGGCTGCACCGTTGTGGCGGGTAGCACGACGATCGGTCGTAATTGCAGTATTGCCGGCTTAGTGGGTATTAATGGTCATATCGATATTTGCGATGGTGTGTTTATCACCGGCATGAGTATGATCACTAAAAATATTACTGTTGCTGGGGTGTATTCTTCAGGAATGCCCGCAGTACCAAACAAAGATTGGCGTAAAAATATGGTTGCACTGAAAAATATTGATAATCTCAATCAGCGCATCAAAACTTTGGAAAAGTTACAAACTAAATAAAGTTTGGTTTAGTAGTGTGAGGAGAGGCCTTTTGGCAAATGAATTACAAACGATTGAGATAGAAGAGATATTGAGTCTTTTACCTCATAGGTATCCGTTTTTGTTAGTGGATCGCGTCACCGATTACAAGCTTAATGATTCGATCAGCGCTTACAAAAACATCACCTTCAATGAGCCATGCTTTACTGGGCATTTTCCTGGCAAACCGATTTTTCCAGGTGTGTTAATTCTAGAGGCCTTGGCACAAGCTGCCGGCATCTTAGGATTTAAAACAGCAGGCAACTCAGACGATTTATATCTGTATGCTGGCATAGATAAAGCGCGTTTCAAGCGTCCTGTAGTGCCAGGAGATAGAATGGATATGGACGTTAAGTTGAAAAAAGAACGTCGTGGTATTTGGATGTTTCATGGTATTGCAAGCGTTAATGGTAACGTCGCATGCGAAGCCGAATTTATGTGTGCCATGCGGAAAATGTAATCGTGATCCATTCTACTGCAATAATCCATCCTAAAGCTGAACTTGGAAATAATGTTAGCGTTGGTCCGTACTGCGTTATAGATGAAAACGTAAGCATAGGTGATAACACTAAGTTTGAATCTCATGTCGTAGTTAAGGGTAAAACCACTATCGGCATTAATAATCATTTTTACCAGTTTGGTTCTATTGGTGAAGACTGCCAAGACAAAAAGTACAAAGGTGAGGTAACCGAGTTAATTATTGGTAACAATAATGTCTTTCGGGAAGGCGTAACCGCCCATCGTGGTACAGTGCAAGACAAAGGCATTACTCGAATTGGCAGTCATAATTTATTTATGACTAATTCCCATATCGCCCACGATTGCATCATTGGTGATAACAGTATTCTGGCTTCACTGTGCACCTTGGCTGGCCATGTTACGGTCGGAGATTGGGTAATCCTTGGTGGTATGACTGCTGTTCATCAGTTTTGTCATGTCGGCTCTCATAGTTTTATTGCGGGTGGCGCCATTGTTTTACGTGACATCGTACCTTACACCATGATTGGCCAAGACAACGCTCCACACGGAATCAACTCTGAAGGTTTACGTCGAAGAGGGTTTTCTGCTGACACCATTTTGCAAATTAAGCGCGCTTACAAGATCATTTATCGAAATGGTAACAGAGCCGAAGAAGCGGTGAGCTTAATTCGAGAATCATCGCAAGACACCCCTGAAGTGTTACTTTTAGCGGATTTCATTGAGCAATCTGTTCGAGGTATCGTACGCTAAATCATGCGACACAAACCCCTAAGAATTGGTATTGTCGCCGGTGAAACATCCGGCGACATTCTTGCATCTGGCCTAATAAAACAAATTAAAACGATTCATCCTAATGCGCATTTTGTGGGCATTGCTGGGCCGAAGATGCTTGGTCTAGGCTGCGAGTCCTTGTTTGACATGGAAGAATTGTCGGTCATGGGCTTGGTTGAAGTGTTGTCTCGCATTCGCCGATTATTGTTTGTGCGAAAATCACTGCTGCACTATTTTATAACGCATCCGGTGGATGTTTTTATTGGGGTTGATGCGCCAGATTTTAACTTAGGCTTAGAGCTGAAATTGAAACGTCAGGGTATCCCAACGGTTCACTATGTCAGTCCCACTGTCTGGGCGTGGCGTGAAAAACGTATCTTTAAAATAGCCAAAGCCACCAATCTGGTACTCAGTATTTTTCCCTTCGAAAAAGCGGTGTATAGCAAACACGCTATTCCCTGTGAATTTGTGGGTCATACCCTTGCTGACGATATCCCGTTAGAGCCGGATAAATCAGCCGCCCGTAAAGCCTTGAATCTGAGTCCTAGCGATACGGTCTTGGCAGTGTTGCCAGGCAGCCGGCAAAGCGAAGTAGCGACGTTGTTGGATATTTTTATGCAAAGTGCTGAAATACTAACCGAAGCCAAACCTGGTCTTAAGATACTGATTCCGGTAGTCAATCGTCAGCGAAAAATTCAAGTTGAAACCTACTTTGCCAACCGAGCAAATTATGTCGATTATCGCATTGTGATCGGCCACTCAAGGCAGGTGATGATTGCCTCTGACGCAGTATTACTCGCTTCAGGCACTGCAACCTTAGAAGCCATGTTATGCAAACGGCCTATGGTCGCTGCTTATCGCTTAAACAAACTTACTCATCAAATGATGAAGTGGATGTATAAAGCTAAATATTTTACTTTGCCCAATATACTGGCCGATGAAAAGATCATTCCTGAATTGTTGCAAGAAGACGTTAATGCGCAAACCATCAGTGAACTCCTGCTGCCAATGCTGACTGATGATCGCGTCCAGCAACAGTTGATCACGCGCTTTACTGAGCTGCACTTACTTTTAAAGAAAAATGCTGATGTACAAGCTGCTGATGCGGTACTGACCCTAATAGAGGCCAAATAAATGCATCAATTACGTGCTGGCGTTGACGAAGTCGGTCGTGGGCCACTGATTGGCGATGTGGTCACCGCAGCCGTGATTCTTGACCCCAATAAGCCCATAAGCGGTTTAGCAGACTCTAAAAAATTGTCTGAGAAAAAACGCGAAGCCCTTGCCAAAATTATCTATCGTGATGCTTTATGTTGGTCTATTGGTCGTGCTACTCCTCAAGAAATTGACGAGATAAATATTTTACAGGCGACAATGTTAGCTATGACCCGCGCAGTACAAGGTTTGAGTATTCAACCACAACACGTCATGGTAGACGGGAATCGATGCCCCAAATGGTCATATTCCAGCGAGGCGATTGTAAAAGGAGACGGGCTAATTGCTGAGATTTCAGCAGCGTCTATTATTGCTAAAGTGGTTCGAGACCATGAAATGCTCACCCTAGATAGTCAATACCCAGAGTATGGGTTTGCCAAACATAAAGGCTATCCAACGCCGCTACATTTAGCTAAATTACGTGAACTAGGGCCCTTGTCCCTTCATCGAATGAGTTTTAAACCAGTGCAGCTTGCTTTAGCTGCACGTGATGGCCAATTGGCAGGAAATTAAATGGCAGAATCGCCGGTAAACTTTGTGCACCTAAGAGTGCACAGTGATTATTCTATGATGGACGGCTTAAATAAAATTAAGCCCATCATAGCGAATATTAAAAAGCTAGACATGCCCGCGGTGGCCATTACCGACCAAATGAACATGTGCGGCTTAGTTAAATTTTATAGTGCCGCGCATGCAAGTGGAATTAAGCCTATTGTTGGGGCTGACTTTTGGGTACAAAGTACCGAGTTAGAAAACACCCTGTTTCGCTTAACCATCTTAGCCATGGATAATGATGGCTATAAAAATGTCACCTTATTAATTTCTAAGGCCTATTTACGTGGCTCAGTACAAGACAAAGCAGTCATTGACCAAGAGTGGTTAGTCGAGCACGCAAAAGGGCTTATTATCCTTTCAGGCGGGCGCAATGGCGATTTAGGTTTAACCTTGACCAAAGGTAATCTTGATGCTGCAAAACGTATCACCGAGTTTTATCAACAACACTTCTATGACCGTTTCTACCTTGAATTAACTCGCACAGGTCGCCTTGGTGAAGAAGACTACATTCACCGTGCGGTAGAGTGGTCTGTTACTCATGACTTACCTGTCGTGGCCACTAATGAAGTATGCTTTATTGAAGAAAAAGGTTTCGCTGCTCATGAGATCAGAGTCGCTATTCATGACGGCTTTACCCTCAACGACCCCCGTCGTCCAAAACTTTATAGCGAACAACAATACTTACGTTCCAGCGAAGAAATGCTCGAACTGTTTGCTGATATTCCAGAAGCCATTGAAAACACCGTAGAAATTGCTAAGCGTTGTAACGTCACAATTACATTGGGCGAGTATTTCTTACCGCAATTTCCCACCGGCGGTTTAACCGACTCCGAATATTTGGTTAAAGTATCCAAAGAAGGACTTGAGAAACGTCTTGAGTTTCTTTTTCCTGATGAACAAGTACGCTTAGAGCGTCGCCCTGAATATGATGAACGTTTGCAAATTGAGATGGACGTAATCAACCAAATGGGCTTTCCAGGTTACTTCCTCATCGTCATGGAATTTATTCAATGGAGTAAAGATAACGGTATTCCTGTTGGACCTGGTCGAGGGTCGGGTGCGGGCTCATTAGTGGCCTATGCACAAGGCATTACTGATCTTGATCCCTTAGAATTTGACCTACTATTCGAACGTTTCCTTAACCCAGAACGGGTCTCCATGCCTGACTTTGATGTCGATTTTTGCATGGACAGACGTGATGAAGTTATCGAACACGTCGCAGAACTTTATGGACGCCAAGCGGTATCGCAGATTATAACCTTCGGTACAATGGCGGCAAAAGCGGTGGTGCGTGATGTAGGGCGGGTACTCGGTCATCCTTATGGTTTTAACGATCGTATTTCAAAACTGATCCCTCCGACACCGGGTATGACCCTTGAAAAAGCCTTTGCTGAAGAGCCTCGTTTACCTGAACTATACAATGAAGATGAAGACGTAAAAGAGCTCATCGACATGTGTCGCATACTAGAAGGCGTGACCCGTAATGCCGGAAAACATGCCGGTGGTGTGGTTATCGCCCCGACTCAAATTACTGATTTTGCGCCCTTATATTGTGATGATGAAGGTAAAAACCCTGTCACCCAGTTTGATAAAAATGACGTTGAATATGCCGGTTTGGTTAAGTTTGACTTCCTGGGTTTACGCACGCTAACCATTATTCAATGGGCCATCGACATGATAGCCAGTGGGCGGGGTGTTAAGGTTGATATATCCGCCATTCCTTTGGTTGACGCCAAATGCTTTAAGGTATTGCAAAACGCAGAAACCACTGCGGTATTCCAATTAGAATCTCGCGGTATGAAAGAGCTAATTAAACGGCTTCGTCCAGATACCTTCGAAGATATTATCGCGTTAGTGGCCTTATTTCGTCCTGGCCCATTGCAGTCAGGCATGGTAGATAACTTTATCGATCGTAAACACGGCCGTGAAGCGATTTCGTATCCTGATGCGCAATACCAACACGAGTGCTTAAAAGAAATACTCGAGCCAACCTACGGTATTATTTTATACCAAGAACAGGTTATGCAAATTGCTCAGGTCATGTCAGGTTACAGCCTTGGCGGCGCGGATTTATTACGCCGAGCAATGGGCAAGAAAAACGCTGACGAAATGGCCAAACAGCGTGAATCGTTCGAAACAGGTGCAAAAAATAACAATATTGACCCCGACCTTGCGATAAAAATATTCGATTTGGTTGAAAAGTTTGCCGGCTATGGTTTTAACAAATCGCACTCGGCTGCTTACGCCTTGGTGTCGTATCAAACCTTATGGTTGAAAACCCACTATCCCGCAGAGTTTATGGCGGCGGTTATGTCAGCTGATATGGACAATACCGACAAAATCGTCACCTTAGTTGACGAATGCCAGCGCATGGGGATTGAGATTTTGCCGCCTGACTTAAACGCCGGTAAATACAAATTCACCGTGGATGAACAAGGCCGTATTGTTTACGGTATTGGCGCCATTAAAGGGGTCGGTGAGGGACCAATAGAAGCCATTATTGCCGCTCGCGAAAAACACCAAAAGTTTTCTGATTTGTTCGACTTTTGTGCCAAAGTGGATATCAAAAAAATCAATAAACGGGTACTCGAAAAATTAGTAAACGCTGGCGCCTTTGATAATTTAGGCCCTCATCGAGCGTCTATTATGGCGACCTTACCTGATGCATTAGCGGCCGCAGACCAACATGCAAAGGCTGAGTCGTATGGTCAATCTGATATGTTTGGCTTGCTCACCACTGAGCCTGAGTTAGTTAAACAAGCCTTTGTTGATGTACCAAAGTGGCCCGAAAAAGTCTGGCTGGATGGCGAAAAAGAAGCCTTGGGTTTGTACCTGACCGGTCACCCCATCAACCAATACCTTGCTGAAATGAAACACTATGCGCCAACACGCCTCGTTGATCTAAAACCCACAAACAAAGATCAAACCTCCTATGCTGTTGGTTTAGTGCTAAGTGTTAGGGTGATGACAAATAAACGTGGAAAACGCTGGGCATTGGTGACTTTAGATGACAAAAGCGCCCGAATTGATGTACGCTTTTTCCCTGAAATGTACGAACAATACGAAAGTTTGCTGCAAACTGACAAAATATTAGTCATTAGTGGACAGGTCAGCTTTGATGAATTCTCTGGGGGCAATACAATACAGGCCCGCGATGCGATGGATATAGTACAAGCCCGTGAGAAAAACGCGAAGGCAGTACAAATTCATTTGGAATCAAGCTGGTGCAATCCTGCGAGTCTCGCTAAACTGCAAACTATATTGACGCCTTATCAAGGTGGCAGCTGTCCGGTGCTAGTGCACTATCGCCATCCAGATGCAGAGGCAAATTTAGCGTTTGGCGCACAGTGGTATATAACCCCTGAAGATGAATTATTATATGACTTACAGCAGTATCTGGGCGCGGCTCAGGTTGATCTCGTCTTTCATTGAGTCGGCATTAACAATAGACTGTAAGCAAAACAATTAGGTGTGTAATGAGTGTAAATTTCTTAGAATTTGAAAAGCCCATCGCCATTTTAGAGGCAAAAATTGAAGAGTTGCGACTGGTCAATCAGGGTGGTGAATTTGACGTAGGTATCGAGGAAGAAATCACCAAACTTCGTGAGAAATGTGCGGAGCAAAGTAAAAAAATCTTTGCTGACTTAGGCGCGTGGCAAGTATCCCAATTAGCACGTCATCCGATGCGCCCTTATACTTTCGACTACGTGGCGAGAATGTTCACTGAGTTTGAAGAATTAGCCGGTGATAGAGCCTTTGCTGATGATAAAGCGATTGTGGGTGGTTTGGCTAAATTGGATGGTCGTCCGATTATGGTTATAGGCCATCAAAAAGGCCGTGATACTAAAGAAAAGATCCGCCGTAACTTTGGTATGCCAAAACCTGAAGGTTACCGCAAAGCTTTACGTTTGATGAGAATGGCAGAGCGGTTTAATTTGCCTATCATTACTTTTATCGACACGCCAGGAGCCTATCCGGGTGTTGGAGCAGAAGAGCGCGGCCAAAGTGAAGCGATTGCCATGAACCTTAAAGTCATGGCGGGTCTGAAAGTACCGATTATTTGTACCGTTATCGGTGAGGGGGGGTCTGGTGGTGCCTTAGCTATCGGTGTGGGCGACAGAGTAAACATGTTGCAATACAGCACCTACTCGGTCATTTCACCAGAAGGTTGTGCCTCGATTTTGTGGAAAAGTGCTGAAAAAGCACCGCTTGCCGCAGAAGCAATGGGGGTAAGCGCCAAACAAATTAAAGAGCTAGGGTTAATTAATCATATTGTCGAAGAGCCTCTTGGCGGTGCACATCGCGATCACGACAGTATGGCTGCTAATTTAAAAGCAACCCTTAAGCAACAATTAGCGCAATTATCGGGCCTATCTACTGAAGAGTTATTAGAGCAACGTTACGAGCGTTTAATGTCCTTTGGTTATTGTTAAACGCCCATAGATTCACTACGAGCCACTGCTGGTATGCCAAGCAGTGGCTTTGTGCTTTTTATAGGCCTCAACTATTAATGGTTTATGCAACTCATCCACACGCTTCAACAGCAGCTCAGTGCCTTAGCACTTAGACCAGAGCAAGGCTTAGTTCTGGCTTATAGTGGCGGTGTTGATTCGCACGTTTTGTTGCATTTAATGTGTGCCTTACGGGACGCTGGCGACATTAATAATCCACTTAGTGCTATTCATATTCATCATGGTCTGAGCCAACACGCCGATGATTGGCTAAGGCATTGTCAACAAGTGTGCTTAGACTTAGCGCTGCCGTTTAGTGCAGCAAAAGTGACCTTGGCGCAGGGCACAGGTGAAAGCCTAGAAGCATTAGCAAGAACCGCGCGTTACACTAAGTTGTATGAGTTGGCGCCGGTAAATAGTGTGATTTTACTCGCTCAACATCAAGATGATCAGCTCGAAACCTTTCTGTTACAGCTAAAACGGGGAGCGGGGCCAAAAGGCTTGGCCGCTATGGCTTTCTACAGCAGTAAAACCCTGCCGGGTACTAATAAAGTCGTGCATTTGGCAAGGCCGTTATTAAGCGTGTCGCAGCATCAAATTGTCGCTTACGCCACCCAGCATAAGCTAGATTGGGTAGAAGATGAGTCGAATCAAAATACCAACTTTGAACGAAATTTTTTGCGTCATCAGATCCTTCCCAGTTTAGTGCACAAATGGCCTGAAATTGCCAAAACCGTTTCTCGCAGTGCCGCTTTGTGCGCCGAGCAACAATCGCTACTTGAAGAAGTGAGTAAACAAAAACTGCAAGAGATCCGCCGGTCAAATACCACCTTGAGTCTTGCGGCTTTAAAGCAAGTAAGCAATGGTTGGTTGGTGCAAATTGTTCGGCAGTGGCTGCATGAGCTGGAAATCCAAAGCCCTTCACAGGCCATTTTACAAAAGATAAAACATGAGGTGATCAATGCAAAGGCCGACGCCAATCCCATTCTTCAGTGGGGTAACTGGCAGTTTAGGCGTTTTGCTGATGAACTTCATCTTGTTCCGCTAACCTCAGATATTTTGCCCCACACCCTAGTGTGGCAAGAGCAAAACAACCTGTCTTTACCCAGCCCTTTAGGCGCCTTAGTGAGTACACGTCACGCCTATGCTCAAAGTTCGGACTGTCATTTATTGATTGCGCCAGATTTAGGCGAAATTAAACTGCAATTTGGCGGTTATTCGCAGCGCTTCACGCCCCAGGGCAGTCAACATTCTAAACCCCTCAAACAGTGGTACAAAGAATGGCAAATACCACCATGGCAACGAGATAAAATTGCCCTTGTGAAGCAAAATGATGTACCACTGGCATTGTTAATTGATGGTAAGTGGCGTTTGTCTCACAGGGCATTGACTGAATCGCCTACCCACTCAGTCATCGCCTTGCACTATAAATCGCACAGTTAAAAATCACCTCAATTGAAGGCATTTTCTGAGCAAAAGCCCTGCATGCTAAACGCGAATGGGCCGCCTCAGCTAAAACAAATAGCCGCATACGCTTATTTCAACATTGGCCTAGCGAATAGGCTAGACTGCTAGAGTTGATTAAGATCAAGCTACTGACATCAGTCACGCCGTATAATGAAGAACAGCAAACGGCATACCACCCATCATGTTGCGTTTTAGAGGCGAGAATGAATTTCAAAGATTACTACAGCGTATTAGGTATTGAGCCACAAGCAGATGATAAAGCCGTCAAGGTGGCCTATAAAAAGCTCGCACGGCAATATCATCCAGATGTCAGTAAACACCCTGATGCAGAGGCCAAATTTAAAGAAATTGGTGAAGCTTATGAGGTACTCCATAACGCCAAAGACCGAGCCCAATATGATGAATTACGCAGACAACATCTACATCGCTCCCGCAGCGGACAAAGCGCTCATGGGGGACAGGGCAACTACCAACACAGCGATCCGCAAACCGAACAAGATTTTACTGATTTTATTAATTCAATATTTGGTGCAAGACACGCAGGCTCTGAGCATGGCAGGCAGCATCGTGGTGGCTCAACCCGTCGTCAAAAAGGCCAAGATATTGAACTTGAATTTGCCATGTTTTTGGAAGAAACCTTAACCGATACCACCAAACCCGTTGATTTTAGCTTAAAGCAACAAGATGCCAGTGGTCGCATTACCGAGCAGCCTAAGTCGCTGAAAGTTAAAATTCCGGCCGGCGTAGCTAACGGTGAACGAATTCGTCTTAAAGGGCAGGGGGGACCGGGCACCACAAAAGCTGACAATGGCGATTTGTATTTGCAGATCCGTTTTGTGCCTCATCCTCTTTTTGATGTAGACGGGCAAAACCTCAGTATCGTAGTACCCATTGCACCTTGGGAAGCTGTGCTGGGCACCAAGCTCAAATTGCCCACCTTAACAGGCCAAATTCAACTTAACATCCCTGCAAATAGTCAGTCAGGACAACGTTTACGTATCAAAGGTAAAGGTTTGCTAAATAAAAAACAGCAAGGCGATTTGTATGCTGTTCTTAAAGTGGTTGTTCCTAGCTCAAGTAATGATGCCAGTAAAACCTTATGGGCTGAATTAGCTGAAAAAACTCAGTTTGACCCTCGCGCTACGTGGAGTAAATAAACATGTTGCAAATTACGATTTCAGAACAAGACAGCTGTGTCAGTAGTGAAGAACTGTGTGCCTCTAGCGATATTGACCTGCATCTATTATACGAATTGGTCGAGCACAATATAGCTAATCCCATGCAGCAAGGGCCAGAACCTAGCCAATGGCAATTCAGTGTGGCAAGTGTCTTAACGGTAAAAAAAGCCGCAAGAATTAAGCGTGATCTCGCGCTAGATTGGGAGGGCATTGCGTTGATCTTAGACTTACTAGACGACAGAGAAAGCCTTGAGCATGAGGTAATTACCTTAAAGCAACAACTCAATCGGTTTAAGCACGCCAGTTAAGGCTTTGTTGGCAAGTTGACGCAAAGCCAAGGCGTAAAAATTATTTTTTTACTGCCAAGCGAACAAGCGATAGTGTAATGTAAGATTTTTGATTGGTAACAAGCAGTTAGCTTGTTATTTAGACATTGTATTGCTTACCTTCTGGATCGCAGGCATGAAGCTACTCCATACCTCTGACTGGCACCTAGGTCAGAGTTTTTTTACCAAAAGTCGTAAAGACGAACATCAAGCATTTATTCACTGGTTGTTAGAGCAAGTCGAGCAGCAACAAATAGACGCTGTCATCATTGCGGGTGATATCTTTGATACCGGCACCCCGCCCAGTTATGCCCGCGAAATCTATAATCAGTTTGTGGTGGACTTACAACGGCTTAATTGTGTGCTAGTGGTCTTAGGCGGTAACCATGACTCGGTGTCTACCTTGAATGAATCCAAGCAGATACTCGCGTGTTTAAATACCTTCGTGGTGGCCAGTACTGGCGTTGATAGTCATGAGCAGGTGTTTTGTATTCCCGATAAAAGTGGCAAGCCTGGTGCCATACTCTGCGCCGTGCCTTTTATTCGGGCTCGCGATGTACTGCAAAGCAGTGCGGGTGACACTGGGGTAGATAAACGCCAAGCCTTAGGTGATGCTATCAAGTTACATTACGCCACACTGTATCAACGGGCATTATTGCAACAACAAAGACACCAACAGCAACATGGGGTCACACTGCCGATTATTGCAACTGGGCATTTAACTGCTCTGGGCGTGACGCAATCTGACAGTGTGCGCGACATCTACATCGGCACTTTAGATGGCTTTGCCGCTGATGGGTTTCCGCCTGCTGATTACATTGCTTTGGGCCATATTCACCGCCCGCAAGTCGTGGCCAAACAACAGCATATTCGATACAGCGGCTCGCCCATTCCTCTGAGCTTTGATGAACTCAGTACCCAAAAGCAAGTCATGTTGGTGGCGTTTAGCCAAACCAACCCTGTGCAGATAAGCGCCCTCGATGTGCCACGATTTCAAGCGATGCAAGTCATTAAGGGTGATTTATCCGCCATTGAGCAGGCTTTACAGCGCTTTAAAAGTAACGAATTTTTGACGTGGTTGTGCATAGAGGTTGAAACCCAAGATTATTTATCTGACTTACAACAACGTATTCAAGCTATGACAGAAGGCTTAAATGTTGAAGTATTGCAATTGCGCCGTAGCCGCAATAAACAGCGTCAATTATTGAGCCAGCAGCACAGCGAAACCCTAGCAGAACTCAGCCCCCATGAGGTATTTGAATTACGCTTAAAAATGGAAAACTTCGAGGATGAAGCCGAACAAGCCAGACTCATTCGAGTTCGTCAGCAGTTTGCCCAAATTTTATCAGAGGCTCAGCGACAAGCGCCCAGCTTAGAAAACAACAGCGCAGGCACTTCATGAAAATTCTCAGCTTGCGCTTGAAAAACCTCAACTCCTTAAAAGGCGAGTGGAAAATTGATTTCACTGAGTCACCTTTTGCTGATAATGGCTTGTTTGCTATTACTGGCCCAACCGGCGCGGGTAAAACCACTTTACTCGACGCTATCTGTTTGGCCCTTTATCACCAAACACCTCGATTAGGGCAAATCACCCCCTCATCCAACGAACTGATGACTCGTGGCACCGCGGAGTGCTTAGCGGAAGTCGAGTTTGAAGTAAAAGGTAAGGCCTACCGCGCGTTTTGGAGCATGCGTCGCTCACGAGGAAACGTAGAAGGCAAATTACAACAAGCCGATACTGAGCTCGCCGAGGTAGCCAGTGGCAAAGTGATCGCCAGTCAGATAAAACCCAAAATTGAAGAAGTAGAGCGGATAACCGGTTTAGATTTTGGTCGCTTTACTAAGTCCATGATGCTATCCCAAGGTGACTTTGCCGCCTTTTTAAATGCACAGGAAAGTGAGCGTGCTGAGCTACTTGAAGAGTTAACCGGTACCGATATTTATGGTTTGGTATCTATTAAGGTGCACGAGCATTACAGTCAGGCCAAGCAAACTCTCAAAGAGCTAAACGCCAAAGCCGAAGGCTTTCAGTTATTAAGCAGTGAACAAAAACAGCAGCTTGAACTAGAACGTGGGCAGTGCCAGCAACAGCAGCAAAACCTAGAGCAGCAGCTTACACAGTGGCAACACCATCTTAGCTGGTGGGACAAAACTCATAGCGCCAAGCAACAGCAGCAACGTGCCCGCGAGCTGCAACAGCAAGCTCTCGACGCCATTGCCATCGCTCAACCTGAGCTCGATAAATTGGCTAACAGCGAGCCCGCAGAACGCTTACGTACCCAATGGGAATTACGTAAAAGTATTAACAATGAGCTGGCTAAAATCAGCCAGCAACTCGTGCTTAAACACCAAGATAAGGCCACTGCCTTTTTAACACTGAAACAGGCTGAACAGGCTTTAAAACAAAGTGTTGAGGCTTTGCAGCAAGCCAAACATGCTCAGCAACAACAAGAGCAGTTGATCACCGACAAAGTGCTGCCTCTAGACGGGGCGATTCAGCTACTGGCCAATAAACAGGCCGACAAACAAGCTGAGCTAAGTCGAGTTCGCCAGCAGCAACAGAGTATTCGTCAGCAACAACAAAATACGCAAAGCAGTTTGCACCAGCTGGTAGAGCAGCAGCAACAAGTGCAAAGCTACCTGACAGCACACCAAGCCGACAGTGCAGTGGCTGAGCATCTCGGTGCTTGGCAAATTCAAGTTGAACAATTACAGCGCGAGCAGCAATTACAGCACAAGCTTGAAGGCGAAACACAGCAACAAGAACAACAACTAAGCCTGCAAAACCAGCACATCAATGGACTTAAAACACAGCTAGAGCAACTTGCCGCTGCGGTAAAGATGCAACATTCGGCATGGCAAAAACGGCAGCACGAGCTTGAGCACCTAAATCAACAAGGGGATATGGCCAAGCTTGAGCAGCAACAAAGCCAGATAAATGCCCTGTGGCCACAGTTTCATAAAACCCACGAACATCAGCGCCGTTATCTGCAGTTAAATAAAGAGCAGGTCATCAAGCAAGCTGATTTACAAACGCTGCAGGTCAATCATGGTGAATTAACTCAGCAGCGTAATGCCTTAGCCGAACAGTACAAACAGCAAAAACAAGTTGTTGAGGATTTACAGCGTTTAGTGTCGCAAGAAGAACAATTGGCGCAGTATCGCAGCATACTCAAAGACAACGATGAATGCCCCCTGTGCGGCGCCACAGAGCACCCTAAAGCGGCTACTAAAGCACTGAATTTGCCAGATACCTTGCAGCGCTTACAGCATGCTCGTTTAGCCTTAGAAAAAGTCACTGAAGAGGGCACTCAAGCCGCTCAGCAGCTTAAGTTTATTGCGCAACAGATTAAAGATGCCGAGCTCAGTATTCAAACCCACAGCGCACACATCGAAGAGTCAGCAAATATGTGGCTGAGCCTGACTCAGCACTTGGGTTTTGAGTGTGAGATAAGTGATCAAGCAGCTTTAGTGAGTTTTGAAAGTAAACTTAAACAAGAGTTTGAACAACTAGGACTGCAACTACAAACTTTGCGGCAACTAGAAAAATCATTAACCCATAGCAAACAGCAGCTCGATGCAGCGCACAATGAACATGATAAAGCGCTGGGTGAGCTCAGATTATTAGAGCAAAACCAAGCTCATTTGCAAGCCAGTCAACACAAAAGTATAGAGCAGCTGGATGAGCTCAATACCACGATTAAAAAGAATCAGCAGGCGCTCAGTACGAAAATTACGGCCCTAGGTTATGTATTGCCAGATACCAATTTGCTTGAGTGGCTTCACACTAAACGCCAAGACGCAGCTGCGTATCAGCAGCACGCCCAACAACATGATGAGCTAAGCAAAACCATTGCCAGCACCCAGCATGAATTTGCCAGTGCTGAGAAACAGCTGCAAGACCTGCAGAGCCAACTTGCTGCAATGCAACAAGAGCTTGACGGCATTGCACAACAAATAAGCGAGCAGCAAACGCAGCGTTTAGTCTTATTTGGTGATAAAGCGGTGCCACAAGCTCGGCAACAAGCGAGTGACTTAGTTAATCAAAACGAAACTCTTTATGGCCAGCAAAGTCAGCGGCACAAAGAGGCTGAACAGGCGTACAACAACCTAGTAAATACTATTGAGCACAACGAACAACGCCAAGGCGAGTTGCAACAACAGGTAGAGCAAGACGAGCAAAAATGGCAATTAGCCTTAGCACAAAGCCCTTTTGCTGAGCAGCTGAACTTTGAACAAGCCTTACTGCCCGAGCAAGAACGGACCCGCTTAAGTGAATTAAAACAAAAACTCGACCAAGAACAGCAACGAGCCAATACCTTGTTAGCGCAAGCGAATGAACATCTCAGCGTATTGCAAAATGCTGAACACGCAGCAAGTTGGCAACAAGAATCGCCTGAGCAAGTGCAAACTCAGCTGCAAGAAGGCCACAGCCAAAAAGACAAGCTGGTACAAAGGCAAGGCGAACTCAACCAACAGTTACAGGCCGACCGTGAACAAGGCGAACGTCAGCGCGGGCTGTTTCAACACATCGAGCAACAGCAGCAACACTACGATGATGTCAGTTATTTGCACGCCTTAATAGGCTCAGCTAATGGTGATAAATTCCGTCGTTTTGCTCAAGGGCTCACCCTCGATAACTTAGTCTATTTAGCCAACAAACAACTCGACCGTTTACATGGTCGTTACCTGTTAAAACGCAAAGACGAAGAAGGCTTAGCGCTAAGTGTTATCGATACCTGGCAAGGTGACGTAGAGCGCGACACCAAAACGCTGTCGGGCGGTGAAAGCTTTTTAGTTAGCCTCGCGCTGGCCTTGGCCTTATCAGACTTAGTCAGTCATAAAACCAGTATCGACTCCCTGTTTTTAGATGAAGGCTTTGGCACCCTGGATACTGAGACGCTTGACTTGGCGCTGGATGCCTTAGATAACCTTAATGCCTCGGGTAAGATGATTGGGGTGATCAGTCATATTGAAGCGATGAAGGAGAGGATTCCTACGCAGCTTCGCGTGACTAAAAAGAGTGGCTTGGGGGTGAGTGAGCTGGATAAGCAATTTTCTGTTGATTGAGATTTACGCTGCGCGTTAAGCACGCGCTACGCGCACAGGGCATGTGCTTTGTACACTGAGCTAAGCATGGGCTTTGCTCATAAGGTATTCACTGCGTGAACGGAGCATGCGCGTTGCTCACAAAGCATCGCTGCGCGACTGCCATCCATGGCTTTCTTCTAGCTGCATCCATGCAGCTACACTTACTTTTTACCAACAGCCGCAAAAAGTAAGCAAAAAGGGCCGCTCTCCAGCATTGCTCTTATCCTTGCGCACTTTGCTTAAAACAGGTCGTGAATACGCGCTCCCGGCGCGGAGTCACTCAAAATGCATCCATGCATCGCGCGGCGACCGCTTTGACCTGTTTTAATCTTCGCTGCTCAGGGAGCAATGAGTCGAGGGGAAAAGCAAAATCAAAAGTATGTGCTGCGCACATAAGGCATTCACTGCGTGAATGGAGCATTCGCTTTGCTCATCGCAATCCATTGCGTTTTTGGTACGGCATCCCTGCCGTACCAGTGACTCTTTCTTCAACAGCTAAGAAAGAGTAACCAGACAAATTTTTCTGGAAAAAATTTGAACATCCAGAGGATGGCCCGAAGGGCAAAGTACAGGACGTACTTTGTAAAGGCCGGCTCCGACCAATTTTTGATCCATATTTAAAATAGGCTTCGATGCAAGAGCGGCGAAAGGTAACATCCATGTAAAGCGGTTCGCCTTGTCCAGACATCCATGTTTGGCCATCTGACAAGCCTATTTGAAATACGGAAAATTGGAGTCGCTGAATATCAAATGCATGTGCTTCGCACACAGTTCATGGCTGCGCCATAAGGCGGACGCTGCGCGGCATTCTCTTCGTTCATACAAGAATGCCTTCGGTACAGTGAAATAGAACAATCCCCCACGACATTCCGGTAGTCTTTTAAGCCGGGATCGGTCTTTATGGCGCATACAAATTGACCTACTGAATTCACCACAAAATCGACCTACTTGGAGTTGCGGTAAATGAATAGCTGCCCTCTTGGTAGGAGCTGCTTTAGCTGCGAAGCTTTTAAAACAAAGCATCCAGCCTTTCGATTACCTCGTAACGAGTTTTATAACTACTTTTAAATTCAATTTGAAAGGTACAAAATTAAGTGCGTTATTTGGTTTGTGAGGTAAAGGTATGGCAGTTCTATCGATATTGGCTAAAAAAAACGGTTTCAGTTTCTGAGTTAAGAAAAGAGCCTACGGATTATTTTTTAGATGAACCTGTCGCCGTCTTATCTAATAATAAAACGGTTGGGTATATGGTTAGCGCGGCTCTTTTTGAGCAGATGGTTAAACTGCTAGAATCTAAGTCTCAAAGTTCTCAGTTTCGTCCATCAAGCAAGCGTTTGGCATCAATCGCGGCTTTAGGTGCACAGCAATTATTAGCTGCGTCTGACCATGAATTAGCTGACTTTGAAGAGCAATGCGAGTTTTTAAAAGTCGCGTTATTATTCGATATTTGCTATCGAGATATTCACCGCGTGAACAGAGCATGCGCTTTGCGCACAAGGCATTCACTGCGCTCATCGCAATCCATTGCGTTCTTCAAGCAGCGTCCCTGCTGCTTGAGTTACTTCTTTCCAACAGCCGAAAGAACTAACGAAGAAAGGCCGCTCTCCGGCAAGGCTCTTCATCCAATTTTTTGGCAAATTAAGCAGGCCGGCTTGAGACGTTCCCGACGTCACAAGCCTCAATTGGCTATCCTTGCCAATTGACCTACTGAATTCACCAAAAAATTGGCGAGCCTTGAGTCGAGGGAAAGTCAAAAGCATCGGCATTGCCGATTAAAATCAAGGCCAATTGAACAAACACGATACATCGTTTATTCTCGCTATGATCTCACTAAATGTGATTTCTAAAAAACACAAGGAGCTGGCTAAAAAGTGTACAGAAAAATAATAAAGATTTTCCTTGGTTCTCCTGGAGATTTGGAAGATGAACGAAAAGCGGCTAAGCGAATTGTCGATGAAGAGAATAGCAATCATGCTAATGCACTCGGTTACCATATTGATTTAGTTGGTTGGGAAGACACAGTGTCCCAAAGACAGCGAGCGCAAGATGCAATAAATGTTGATCTTGATCAGTGTATGTATTTCATTGGACTGATGTGGAAAAAATGGGGCACTCCACCCGGGCCAGAAGGTCATCCGTATTCGTCCGGTTTTGAAGAAGAATATCGTCGCTCAGTTAGTCGGCATGAGAGCACTGGTAAACCTGAAATATCACTTCTTTTTAAAAATATTCCCAAAGATGATCTAAACGATGTTGGTAAACAGCTTCAAAAAGTTCTTGATTTTCGAGAGGAAATGAATAGAGACAAGAAGCAATATTATCAAAAATTTCAGGATTTGAATGATTTTGAACAGAAATTTAGAGCAATAGTTGCCAAATTTTTGAGAGATCAAAAGATTGAGGAACAAGATTCTGAAACTTTTGAACCTCAAAAGCCCAAAAAGGCTGAAAAAAAAGGCAATGCACAGGAAAAAAATGAAGTATCCAAACAACTGTTTGAAGGTAGTGCTCGCACTTTTATTGATGATTTTATCATAAAAGAAGATGCACCAGATGCATATAATTCAATAGATGCAGCCAGATTCAGGTTGCTTGCCAGTACCTTGTCTGATCACGGAAACGACAACTATGAGTTGGGCACACATGACGCTAACTTAATTTACCGGTATTTTCGAAGCGGAAAACTAAGCGGTCGAGAGAAACGAGGATTAGTATCAACCGGTCTCGAAAATTTAAAAAGTACGACTGTCCCTATCTGGCATTGGCTTTTTGATTCGGACTTTAATCTAAAAAGAAGGCTGCCAATTCTTACAGCTTTTGGCGGAGACAAAAAACAGCGTAATACATTTAAGTTACTTGAAAAACTTTCAATTTCTCCAGAAGATTTTGAGGGCTATTTTAATAAAGATAGTTGTTTAAAGCATTGGTTCTCTAAAGATAAGTCTGATGAGCTTGTTATAGCAGCTTTAGACTACTTAGGAATTCTCGGTGATAAAGGGCTTAGAGTTGATTGGAGCGATTTAATAAGTAGTTCTGAGGCGAATATTTCGCAAGCCGCGGTCCGAGCTCGAGCGCAAATACTTGCTCAAACTAACACTACCGAAGCCTTGTGCTTTGTTGCTCAACACGAGACTGCTGACCTTGGAAGGAAAGTCGCTGAAGAATTACTAAAGAACATAAGCACTATTGAAACCGCAGTCTTATGTAGTTGCCTGAAAAACAGAACATCTGTTTTTTTGAAGGAAATTGCTACAGAACTAACTCGCCGAAGTGCTCTCACAAAATCTGATGCACAATTATTGTGCGAAAGCAGTGATGCTGATATTCGACTTATTGGTGTAAAGACTTTGTCAAAGCTCGTACCTGCATTTAAGCTATCAGATGCACGCAAATTATTAGTAAAGCCAAGGAGTTTGAATACATCAAGTCTTGCTCAGTCTAATGAGGACAAGGACTATCCAGGTGAACATGCATTTGAAAAATTCAAGAGTAGTCTATTTGGCGAACTATCCTACGAAGAATTGTTAGAGCTACAAAAAGACGAATCTTTTTACTCAAGTGGGGTAACGCTTGCTCTTTATTCTAGCTATTTCAAAAAGGTTAAAGTTCAGCTTGAAAGAGATTTGACTGATGGCTTTGAAAAATTTTGTACTGACCGCAATGCTCTGCAGTTAGGCAACAGTCTAGAGCGGTCAGATTACCTCTTTAATTATATAAGAAATGATTTACTTTGGGCAGCTCTTGAAATTTACTGCTCTAAAGCCACACATTTGGATATTGCTACGGTTCGAAAAGTTGTGGATGATTATGAAATAAAGTTTTCTATTCAAATTGCTGAGTTTTTCGCTAAACATGGTGAATGGGAAGATACGATAAGAATACTGAAGTTGTCAGAGCATCTCAATTATGGTTTTGGATTAACTTTGCTCTCTTCTAAGGATCATTTTCGCGATTACCAAGTGGCTGCAAATACGATATTGAAATTAAGCTCTAAGAGGATAGCTGATGCTTGGAAGTTGAAACTCTTACCATCAGTAAGGGAACAACTTGTAATTGAAATGCCCAAGAAACTTTTCATTGCATTCAATGATCAGAACATTATTGATATGCTTTTGATAGATAGTGATGTTGTTCGTGAAGTAGTGGCTCTCAAAGCTGTGCAATGTCTTCCAAAAAATAGATTGGCTAAGATTTTAACCTCCTACTACGGTGTAGATGGGAGCTACTTCTACAATGTTATTTTCTGGTTGGACTTAGGTGTCTCAGCAGATCGTGTAATCAGCCAAAAAATTGCATCCAAAGAACTTTCAGTTAGAACTCTTGGGTCAAATTGACATCGTCAGCATCGGCAGGGTCAAAGCGGATGAAAAAGTAGGTTTGCAACCTGCAGGAACAGAGCCGATGAAATACTAATAGATGTTGTGGTATTTTTTTTTCAATTCGGCAAGTGCATTTCCTAGGATATAAACCAATGATAATCAACCCTTCAGAGCGCCTTAGTTATCGGCTTATGACCTTAACTGATGGACCACGTTTACTTGATGTGGATAGTGATCCGCTGGTGATGAAGTACATTACTAAAGGTGTGCCTAGAAATCTGCGGGGTCAGAGCCGATGAAAATACTTGCAGATGGGAAATCTGCGGGGTCAGAGCCGATGAAAATACTTGCAGATGGTATGTTTATTTATCAATTCGGCAAGTGCATTTCCTAGCATCTAAGCTAATGATAGTCGCCCCTTCAGAACGCCTTAGCTATCGGCTTATGACCTTAACTGATGGACCACGTTTACTTGATGTGGATAGTGATCCGCTGGTGATGAAGTACATTAC